>JAGRDU010000014.1 GCA_020446905.1 Paracoccaceae bacterium
CGCGGCTATGTCGCCGAGGCGACGGGCGCGAACATCTTCTTCGTGAAGAACGGCGAGGTGCATACGCCGAAAGCCGACTGCTTCCTCAACGGGCTGACCCGGCAGACGGTGATCGGAATGCTGAAGGACATGCAGGTCAAGGTGCACGAGCGGCATATCATGCCGGACGAGCTGGAAAGCTTCGAGCAGTGCTGGCTGACCGGTACGGCGGCCGAGGTCACGCCGGTCGGGCAGATCGGGGACTATGCGTTTGAGGTGGGCGCGCTGACGCAGCGCGTAGCGTCGGAGTATGAAAAACTCGTGCGGAACTAGGCTTCGCACGAGCTTTCCAGATCAAAGCCGAGGGATACTGGTTACGAGGGAACCGAACTGCGGATTACGGGCAAGGCGCGCGATAGCTGGTTCCGTTCGCGTAGCGGTAGATGCACTGACGGGGCTGACCCGCCGCGGTGACAAGGCTTCCCACCGCCGCGCCGGCCGCACCGCCGAGAACCGCGCCCTCGAGCTTGTCGCCGTCATCGGATGCGATGGCGCCGACGGCCGCGCCGGTGAGGGCGCCAGTCGTCACGTTCTGGTCGGCGGTCGTCTCGCATGCGGCAAGGCTGACGGCGAGCGGCAGCATGAGCAGGATTTTCTTCATCTCGGTCTCCCGGGTGGACTGATGTCTGGGGGGCAACGCCGCCCCCGTACCATCGGTTCCGCGAGATCAGTTTTCGCTTGCAAGAAGTTGCCCGAGACCGGACCGGTAGTCGGGATAGGCGAGCGTCACGCCGAGCCTTTCCTTGATGCGGTCATTCCTGACCCGCTTGGACTCGGCATAGAAGCTGCGGGCGAGCGGTGTCATTTCGGCCTCATCGAAGGCGACTTCGGGCGGGATCGGTAGGCCGAGAAGGCGGGCGGCCTCGGCCAGAACGTCCTCGGGCGGAGAGGGGTCGTCGTCGGCGACGTTGTAGATCGAGCCCGGCGCGGGGCGGGCGATGGAGGCGGCCAGGACGGCGGCGATGTCGTCGACATGGATGCGGCTGAAGTACTGGCCCGGCTTGACGATGCGGCGTGCGGTGCCGCTGCGCACCTTCTCGAATGGGCCGCGGCCAGGGCCGTAGATTCCCGCAAGGCGGAAGATGTGAAGCGGCAGCCGGGCGCGCTCCGCGAGAGCCTGCCACTGGGTTTCCGCAAGAACGCGCTGGCGGCCGCGCTGGGTGGTGGGGTCAAGCGGCGTCTCTTCGTCCACCCAGCCGCCGGCATGGTCGCCGTAGACGCCAGTGGTCGAGAGGTAGCCAAGCCAAAGGAGATTCGGCACGTCGGCGGCAAGGGCGTGGGCGTGATGGACAAGCACCGGGTCGCCGGCCGCATCGGGCGCGATCGAGACGAGAATATGGGTGGCCTCGCGGATCGCGGGGGCCAGTTCGTCGCCCGGCCAGAGATGCGCCTCCAGCCCCTCATTCCGCAGGCGCAGAGCCTTTTCCGGTCGGCGTGTCGTGCCGATGACACGCCATCCCCGGCCAAGCCGCCGGGTCAGCGCGGCGGCCGAATATCCATGTCCGAAGGAAAGCAGCGTGCCCGACATGGAGCCAGTATTCCGGGCGCCGGCGCGCATGGCAAGCAGGCTTGACGGATCGGTGGCCGCTGTGGCCCGATGGCGCATGGCCGAGGATACGCACGATCTTGACGGCGCCTATGCGCTGCGAACGCCCGAAGATTCGGAGCGCTACTATTCCGACTGGGCCGAGCGCTACGATTCGGATTTCTCCGCCGCGATGGACTACCGCAGCCCCGACGTCGTCGCGGAGGTCTTCGCGGGGCTGGGGGGGCGCGGGCCGGTGCTGGATGTCGGGGCCGGCACCGGGCTTGTCGGAGAGGCGCTGACCCGGCACGGGATCGGGCCGGTGGACGGTATCGACATCTCGGCCGCGATGCTGGGCCAGGCGGCCGGCAAGAGGATCTACCGGAATACGATCCGGGCTGATCTTACCGGCGCCTTGCCCTTGGATAACAGTCTCTATTCCGGCGTCATCAGCGCTGGGACCTTTACCCATGGCCATGTCGGACCGGAGGCCTTCGGCGAACTTCTGCGTGTCGCGGCTGCGGGCGCCGTTTTCGCGGTGACGGTCCATTCGGGGGTTTATGAGGCGGCCGGATTCGCCTCTGCCTTCGCCCGTCTCAAGGATCGTATCGCGGAGTTCCGGACGGAGCCGTTCCGCATCTATGGCGCGGGCGCCGACGGGGATCACGCCGGGGACATCGGCTGGATCGTGAGCTTTCGCAAGCTTTGAACAGGTCTAGCGGTCGATATGGCCAAGATCGCGGTCCGGGGCGGTCCGGTCCCGGACAAGCTGCTTCAGCGCCTTCACGTCGGGAAATCCGCCGTCGCGCTTGCGGTCCCAGATCAGATCTTCGCCTACGCGGATTTCAAAAATGCCGCCGGTGCCAGGAACCAGCGTGACGCCGCCAATCTCCTCCCCGAAGGTCGAGAGGAGTTCCTGCGCGATCCAGCCCGCGCGCAAAAGCCAGTTGCATTGGGTGCAGTAGGTGATCGTGACAGTTGACGCCGAGGCCATCGTGCCCTCCCCTTGCCGGTCTTCGCGCGTTCTGGCAGATTTTGGCATGAACAGGCAAATCCGTATCCATACTCGCCGTGCCGCCGCAGGGCCGCAGCTGGCGTCACCCGCAACTCTCCGAAGCAGCGTCGAGGCGAGGTCATGAACGCGCAGGACCAGAACCCCATCCTTACGCCGCCCGCCGCTGCGCCCGAAGCCTTTACTTCGGCCGAGGCCGCGGTCAGCCGGCTGGAGGCGCTTTACGCGCAGGCGACAGGGTTCCTGTTTGACCGCTTTTCCGAGACGCTGGCGGGAGCAAGGACCAAGGCGCGGGTGCGTGCCTTCTACCCGGAGGTACGCATCACCTCGACCAGCCATGCCAAGGCGGACAGTCGGCTGAGCTTCGGCCACCTCGCGGTGCCGGGCACTTATGCCGCGACGATCACGCGGCCTGATCTTTTCCGGAACTACCTCATCCAGCAGATCGACATCCTGATCCGCAATCACGGGGTGCCGGTTGTCATCGGGCCAAGCGCGACGCCGATCCCCGTGCACTTCGCGGTTGCCTCGAACCCCGGGGTCCTGGTGCCGCAGGAGGGCGTTCTCGACTTTCCGCTGCGCGACATTTTCGACGTGCCGGATCTATCGACCACCAACGACGATATCGTGAACGGCACGGCCAAGCCCAATCCCGACGGATCGGGTCATCTTGCGCCCTTCACGGCACAACGGGTCGATTATTCGCTGGCAAGGCTGGCGCATTATACGGCGACCGACCCCGCGCATTTCCAGAACCATGTTCTCTTTACCAACTACCAGTTCTACGTGGACGAGTTCGAGGCGGTGGCACGCAAGATGCTGGCTGATCCGTCCTCGGGCTACACCGCGTTTGTCGCGCCGGGAAACCACGAGATCACCTCGGCCGACGGCGATCTGCCGAGCCTTTCGAAGATGCCGCAGATGCCGTCCTACCACCTGAAGCGCCGGGGCGGACAGGGCATCACGCTGGTCAACATCGGCGTAGGTCCGTCGAACGCCAAGACGGCGACCGACCATATCGCGGTGCTGAGACCGCATGCCTGGCTTATGGTCGGGCATTGCGCAGGGCTGCGCAACTCTCAAAGCCTCGGCGATTTCGTCCTCGCCCATGCCTATCTCCGCGAGGACAAGGTGCTGGACGACGACCTGCCGGTCTGGGTGCCGATCCCGGCGCTGGCCGAAATCCAGATCGCGCTGCAGGACGCGGTGGCCGAGGTCACGCAGCTGGACGGGTTCGAGCTGAAGCGGATCATGCGGACCGGGACAGTTGCCACCGTGGACAACCGCAATTGGGAGCTGCGCGACCAGACCGGGCCGGTGCAGCGCCTTTCCCAGTCGCGCGCCGTCGCGCTGGACATGGAAAGCGCGACGATCGCGGCGAATGGCTTCCGGTTCCGGGTGCCCTACGGAACGCTTCTTTGCGTTTCGGACAAGCCGCTGCATGGCGAGCTGAAGCTGCCCGGCATGGCCACGGATTTCTACAAGACGCAGGTCAGCCGGCATCTTCTGATCGGCGTTCGGGCAATGGAGCTTCTGCGCGACATGCCGATCGAGAAGATCCACAGCCGCAAGTTGCGCAGCTTCGAGGAGACCGCATTCCTCTGATTTCGCGCGGGACGCCACGGAAACAGCGAAAAAGCGCTGAAAAAGGGCGGAAAAGGCTTGCCTTGTTCCACAAAAGATTGTGTAGCGGCACAATATGACGATAGGTTTCGCAGATAGGCCCCAAGCAATGGGGCAGAAGTGAGGAGACAGACATGTCCAAACCGATGACGAAGACCCAACTCGTCGCCGCGCTGGCCGAGGAAATGGGCTCGGACAAGAAGACCGCTTCTTCGGCTCTGGATGCGATCGCTTCGGTCGTGACCCGCGAAGTGGCCGCTGGCGGTGCCGTGACGCTGCCGGGCATCGGCAAGGTGCAGTGCCGCGCCCGTCCCGAGCGTCAGGTGCGCAACCCGGCGACCGGCGAGACGATGACCAAAGCGGCCGACAAGGTGGTGAAGGTTTCGATCGTGAAGGCGCTGAAGGACTCGGTCAACGGCTGATCCCGGCGCGATTGCGTTCCGGTTCGGGGCCGCCTTCGGGCGGCCCTTTGTTTTTGGCGCGTCGGGGGGAGGGCACTTCGCCATGGCACAAGGCGTGATCCTGCGATAAGGTCGCGCCGCTTCAGGAGGACTGACGATGCCTGCATATCGCTCTCGCACGACGACGCACGGACGCAACATGGCCGGGGCGCGCGGCCTATGGCGCGCGACCGGCATGACCGATGGCGACTGGAACAAGCCGATCATCGCGATCGTGAACTCATTCACCCAGTTCGTGCCGGGCCATGTGCACCTCAAGGACCTCGGCCAGATGGTCGCGCGCGAGGTCGAGGCGGCGGGCGGCGTCGCGAAAGAGTTCAACACGATCGCCGTCGATGACGGGATCGCGATGGGCCATGACGGGATGCTCTATTCGCTGCCCTCGCGCGAGGTGATCGCGGATTCGGTCGAATACATGGTCAACGCGCATTGCGCCGATGCGATGGTCTGCATCTCGAACTGCGACAAGATCACGCCGGGGATGCTGATGGCGGCGATGCGGCTGAACATCCCGGCAATCTTCGTGTCGGGCGGGCCGATGGAGGCCGGCAAGATCGGGGCGGAGATCATCGACCACGATCTCGATCTGGTGGACGCAATGGTCGTCGCCGCCGACGAGAGCTATACCGACGAGCAAGTGCTGGCGATCGAGCAGGCCGCCTGCCCGACCTGCGGGTCATGTTCGGGCATGTTCACCGCGAACTCGATGAACTGCCTCGCCGAGGCGCTGGGCCTCGCGCTGCCGGGCAACGGCTCGATGCTGGCCACCCATGCCGACCGCAAGGCGCTGTTCCTTGAAGCGGGCCGCAAGATCGTCGAGATCACGCGGCGGCATTACGAGATCGAGGACAAGGGTCTCTTGCCGCGCGAGATCGCGACGTTCGAGGCGTTCGAGAATGCCATGAGCCTTGATATCGCGATGGGCGGGTCCACCAACACGGTGCTTCACCTTCTGGCCATCGCGCATGAGGGCGGCGTCGACTTCACCATGGCGGACATGGATCGTCTCAGCCGCAAGGTGCCGTGCCTATGCAAGGTCGCGCCGGCCAAGCAGGATGTCCACATGGAGGATGTCCACCGCGCCGGCGGGATCATGGGAATCCTTGGCGAGATGGGCCGCGCGGGGCTTTTGCACATGGATGTCGGCACGGTTCATTCCGAGACGCTGGGTGAGGCGATCCAGAAATGGGACGTGGTGACGGCGAACGACGCGAAGGTGGACGAGTTCTATCGCGCTGCGCCGGGCGGGGTGCGGACGACGCAGGCGTTCTCGACCCAGAACCGCTACAAGGAGCTGGACCGAGACCGCGCCAAGGGCGTGATCCGGTCGGCCGAGCATGCGTTTTCCAAGGACGGGGGCCTCGCGGTCCTGTCGGGAAACCTCGCGCTCGATGGCTGCATCGTGAAGACGGCGGGGGTCGACGAGAGCATCCTGAAGTTCACGGGCCCGGCGGTGATCTATGAAAGCCAGGACGACGCAGTGCTGGGCATCCTGAACGGCAAGGTCAAGGCGGGCGACGTGGTGGTGATCCGCTACGAAGGGCCGCGCGGCGGGCCGGGGATGCAGGAGATGCTGTATCCGACGAGCTACCTGAAGTCGAAAGGCCTCGGGAAGGCCTGCGCGCTCATCACCGACGGGCGGTTCTCGGGCGGGACTTCGGGGCTTTCCATCGGGCATGTGTCACCCGAGGCGGCCGAGGGGGGTCTGATCGGCCTTGTCGAGACAGGCGACCTGATCGAGATCGACATCCCGAACCGCACCATCAATCTGGCGGTCGATGACGTCGTCCTGGCCGACCGCCGCAAGGCACGGGAAGCGAAGGGCTGGCAGCCGGACGCGCCGCGCAAGCGCAAAATCTCGGCCGCGCTGCGTGCCTATGCGGCGCTGACGACTTCTGCCGCGAAGGGCGCGGTTCGGAACATCTGACGCTGGAAAAAAGGCAGGCCCCGGAGACGGTGACATGGACATTCGCGCCGTCTTCATGGGGCTGGCCTTTGCCTTCATGTGGTCCTCGGCCTTCACCTCGGCGCGGATGATTGTCGCAGACGCGCCACCCTTGGCGGCGCTGTCGCTGAGGTTTCTCATTTCAGGTCTTCTGGGCGTCGGCATCGCCAAGGCGATGGGGCAAAGCTGGCAACTGAGCCGGGCGCAGTGGCGGTCGGTCTTCATCTTCGGGCTTTGCCAGAATGCACTCTATCTCGGCCTGAACTTCGTCGCGATGCAGTGGGTGCAGGCGTCCCTGGCGGCGATCATCGCCTCGACCATGCCGCTTCTTGTCGCGCTTCTGGGGTGGGCTTTCCTGAAGGAGCGGGTGCGGCCGCTGGGGCTGGCCGGGCTGCTCGCCGGGGTCATCGGCGTCGCGATCATCATGGGCTCGCGGCTGTCCGGTGGGGTGAGCCTTGAAGGGGTGGTGCTCTGTGTGCTCGGCGCGCTGGCGCTCGCCGTCGCGACGTTGACCGTTCGGGGGGCGTCGTCGGGCGGGAACGTCCTCATGATCGTTGGCCTGCAGATGTTCGTCGGCGCGGCGATCCTCGCCGTCGCCTCGGCCGCGACCGAGACGGTGTCCGTGAACTGGACTCCGCGCCTTTTCTGGGCCTTTGCCTATACGACGCTGGTGCCGGGGTTGCTGGCGACCTGGGTCTGGTTCCGGCTTGTGGCGCGGATCGGGGCGGTTCGGGCCGCAACCTACCATTTCCTCAACCCGTTCTTCGGGGTGCTCGTCGCGTCGGTTCTTCTGAGCGAAAAAGTGGGGCCCGCCGACCTGATCGGCGTGGGAATCGTCGCAGCAGGTATCCTCGCGGTGCAACTGTCGAAACAAGCGTCAGTCAGAACCGGCTGAAGAAGGCCCAGATCTCGTCCGGGGCGGAGATGTCTGTGGTCATTTGGCCGGCGCGCTTTCCGGGCAGCGCCTTCAGCCCCCCGGGCCAGCCGTGGCCGCCGCCTTCGATGCTGTAGAGAACCGTCGGCGCGGCGCAGCCGGAGTAGCTACGGATCGCCGTATCGCCCTTCTGCCGCGTCACGGGCGCCCCGCACCCGTTGCGCTTGGCGAAGATCGCGATGGAGCTTTCGGCGGACAGGACGGCATCGCGGTCGCGGATGCCGATGTTGATGTGACCACCGGCATAGGGAACGAATGGGTCGGCGGTGCCGTGAAAGAGCGCGACCCCGAGCGGTTTGCCCGACGCGCAGGCCGTGGCGAAGGCTTCGGGCAGGGTCATGGCGACGGGGGCGATGGCGCGGATGAGGCCGGGATTGGCGCAGGCAAGCGCAAGGCTTTCCATCCCGCCGCGCGAGACGCCGGTTGCGAAAATGCGGCTCTGATCCACCTGAAAATGGCTTGAAACCTCTGCGATCACCGCCTTGAGAAAGCCGTCATCGTCGCGCCGGGGCCGCAGGCTTTCTGATATGTCGCCGCTGCCGGTGTCCCAGACGCGGCGGATCGCGTCGGGATAGACCACGAGGAACCCATGCGCTTCGGCGAGCGCATCAAACCGGCCCCGCGTCGAATAATGCACCTCGCGCGAGGAGCCACCGCCGCCGTGGAGCACGAGGACGAGGGGGCGCGGCCCGGGAAAGCGGTTCAGCGTATCGGGGACGTAAATGCGGTAGCTGCGGGACTGGCCGTCGTGATGAAGCGATTGCTGGCGCAGGTCTGCCGCGCGAGCAGCATAAGGCGACAGGACAAGGCAGATCAGAACCGTAAGTGCGCGCAGCATGGGTCTCTCCCTCAAGCCCCCGATAGCGTTCTACGCAGGAGGCGGCGAAACCCTACGCAGCTACCAGACGGGCGGGCGTTCGCCGAGGTCCTGCGCGAGGTCGGCAAGGAAGCGGCGCATCACATCCGCGCGTTCACCGGCAAGGCGGCGGCCTGTCGCGGTGAGGAACGTCTCGGGCAGTTTCAGGAGCTTCACCGCGAAATGGTCGAGTGCCCAGGTGTCATCGTCGAGGGGCCTTTTCGTCGCGAACGGGTCCTCGGGGTGGAAAAGCGGCCGGCCGAGGGCGCCCGCGACGGCAAAGGCCCGCGCGACGCCAACGGCGCCCAGTGCTTCCAGCCGGTCGGCGTCCTGCAGGATTCGTGCGTCCAGAGACTGGGGTTGAACCGGGCCAGACCAGCTGTGCGCCTCGATCGCGTGCCGGGCCTGGGCGATCTCGGATGGGGTGAGACCCAGCGCCTCCATCACCGGACCGGCGGCGGCGGCGGACATCGTCGCCGCATGGGCGCGGCGGGGGTGGTCCTTGGGCAGGCTGACGAGGTCGTGAAGATAGGCGGCGCAGAGAAGAACCTTGGATGGCACGATCCCTTCGCCATGCGAAATCGTGCGTGCGTGGACCCAGACCCTGTCGGCATGGGCGACGTCATGCGCCGAGTCCTGCGCCGCCGAGGCGGCGAGCGCTTCGCGCAGCGACAGGCGTATCGCGGCGAGGGTCATCCGATCCGTCCCCCGGCGTCGCCGATCTGGCCCCGGTGAAGCAGCAGGTGGTCGAGAATGACGCAGGCCATCATCGCCTCACCCACCGGGACGGCGCGGATGCCGACGCAGGGNNGGGTCATGGCGGCCCTTGGTGACAATCTCGGTCTCCTCGCCGAAGGTGGTGATCGTCTTGCGGGGGGCGAGGATCGAGGAGGTCGGCTTGACGGCGAAGCGGACGACGAGGTCCTGCCCGGTCGAAATGCCGCCGAGGATGCCGCCGGCGTGGTTCGACGAGAACCGGGGTTTGCCGTCGTTACCCATGAAGATCTCATCTGCGTTCTCGGTGCCTGTCAGTTCGGCCGCCGCCATGCCCTCGCCGATCTCGACGCCCTTCACGGCGTTGATCGACATCATCGCGGCGGCCAGATCCGTGTCTAACTTGCCGTAAATCGGCGCGCCGAGGCCGGGGGGTACACCCTGAGCCACGACCTCGATCACCGCGCCGACGCTGTTGCCGGATTTGCGCAGATCATCGAGATGCTCGGCCCAGATGGCGGCGGCGGCGGCGTCGGGGGACCAGAAGGGGTTGCGCTCCACCTCCGCCAGATCGAAGCGGTCGCGGTCGGCCTTGAGGCGGCCCATCTGCACCATGTAGCCGGAGATCGTCACCTCGGGCGCAAGCGCCGCGAGCGCCGCGCGGGCGATGCCGCCGGCGGCGACGCGCGCCGCGGTTTCACGGGCAGAGGACCGGCCGCCGCCGCGCGGGTCGCGAATTCCGTATTTCTGCCAGTAGGTGATGTCGGCATGACCGGGGCGGAACTTCTGCGCGATCTCGCCGTAGTCCTTCGACCGCTGATCGGTATTCTCGATCATCAGCTGGATCGGCGTGCCGGTGGTCTTGCCCTCATAGGTGCCCGACAGGATTCGCACGGCATCGGGTTCCCTCCGCTGGGTCGTGTACTTGTTCTGGCCGGGTTTGCGCCGGTCGAGCCAGTGCTGGATCATCGCCTCGTCGATCGCGATGCCGGGCGGGCAGCCATCGACGGTCGCGCCCAGCGCGGGCCCGTGGCTTTCGCCCCAGGTCGTGACGCGGAAGAGGTGGCCGAAGGTATTGAGGCTCATGCGCAGGCTCCTTTGCCCAAGCGGCATAGCCGAGCGCGGCCCCGCGCTCAAGCATTCGGTCCGGCCTTGCGCCCGCTGCGCGCGCCGCTATGGTTGCGCCTACCTCGGGGTGCCCTGACAAGGGCTGAGATGCGGAAGCGAACCCGTTGAACCTGAACCGGTTAGAACCGGCGGAGGGAAGGTAGGCGCAACGCCCCCATCTCCGCCCGCCTGATCCTTTGGAGGACGAGATGAAGACGACACTCTCCGTTCCGATGATCGCGGGTTGCCTGATCGCCAGCGTCGCTGGCGCTGAGGACAGACCCGTGCTCACGGTCTATACCTATGACAGCTTCGTGTCCGATTGGGGGCCCGGCCCCAAGGTCGAGGCCGCCTTCGAAGCGACCTGCGGCTGCGACCTGAAGTTCGTGGCCCCCGGCGACGGCGCTGCAGTACTGGCGCGCGTGCTGCTCGAGGGCCAATCGACCGAGGCCGACGTGGTGCTGGGCCTCGACACCAATCTCACGTCGCGGGCGCTTGCCTCGGGGCTTTTCGCCCCGCATGCGGCGGGCGATGTCGCCTATGACCTGCCCGTCGAATGGCGCGACGACACGTTCGTGCCATTCGATTGGGGTTGGTTCGCCTTTGTCTATGACAAGACGAAAACCGACACTGTTCCAGCGGATTTCGAGGCACTTGCTGCATCGAGCCTGAAAATCGTGATCGAGGATCCGCGGTCCTCGACCCCTGGCCTCGGCCTTCTTTACTGGATCAAGGCGGCCTACGGAGATCGGGCGGAGGGGATCTGGTCCGGCCTTGCCGACAACATCGTGACCGTCACGCCGGGCTGGTCGGAGGCCTATGGCCTGTTCCTGAACGGCGAGGCGGACATGGTGCTGTCCTACACCACATCGCCGGCGTATCACCTGATCGCCGAAAGCGACGACAGCAAGGCGGCGGCACCATTCAGCGAAGGGCATTATCTGCAAGTGGAGGTAGCGGCGAAGCTGAAGGGCACCGACCAACCCGCACTGGCCGACGCGTTCCTGGCCTTTGTCACCTCGGAGGCGTTCCAGTCGGTCATCCCTGAAACCAACTGGATGTATCCTGCCGTGACGCCCGCCGGCGGGCTGCCCAAGGGGTTCGAGACGCTCATTCGGCCGGAAAAGAGCCTGCTTTTCAGCGCTGACGAGGCAGTCAACCTGCGCGATGCTGCGCTGGCCGAATGGCAGACCGCGCTCAGCCGGTGAGCCTCGGGCTTCGGCTCCTGTCGGGGGGCGCGGGTGCCGCGCTCCTCGCGTTCGTGCTTATGCCGCTGATTGCGGTGATCGCCGGGGCGGAGGGGTGGCCGCGTCTCGGACCGCAAGACTGGGCCGCCCTGCGCTTCACGCTTTCGCAGGCGGCCCTTTCGGCGGGCATCAGCGTCGCCCTCGGGATTCCGGTGGCACGCGCGCTGGCCCGGCGGCGGTTCCCGGGGCGCGGGCTGCTGGTCACGCTGCTTGGCGCGCCGTTCCTGTTGCCGGTTATCGTCGCCGTGAACGGACTTCTCGCGATCTTCGGACGGGGCGGCCTTGTCAACGACCTCCTTGCGGCTTTCGGACAAGACCGCGTTTCGGTCTACGGGTTTGGCGGCGTCGTCTTGGCGCATGTGTTCTTCAACCTGCCGCTGTCGGTCAGGCTGCTGCTGCAGGGCTGGGCCGCCATCCCGGCCGAGCGCTTCCGGCTGGCGGCATCGCTTGGATTCGCGCCCGCCGATGTTGCGCGGCATCTGGAATGGCCAATGCTGCGGGCGCTGGTTCCCGGTCTCTTCGCGACGATCTTCCTGATCTGCCTGACGAGTTTTGCGGTTGCGCTGACCCTTGGCGGCGGGCCGAGGGCCACGACGGTCGAATTGACGATCTATCAGGCCTTCCGCTTCGATTTCGACCTTGGTCGTGCGGCGGCACTGGGGCTGGTGCAGCTTGTGCTCTGCGCGGCGACCGCGCTTCTTGCGGCGCGCCTTGCCGTTCCCTCTGCGTTCGGGGCCGGTCTTGACCGTCCGGTGGAGCGGTGGGACTCGTCCGGCCGCCTGATCAGAGGGACAGACGCAGGGCTGCTTGGCGCAGCTTCGCTTTTTCTGCTCGCGCCGCTTGCAGCAGTCGTCGCCGGGGGGCTGCCGCATCTTTTCGACCTGCCGGCGCCGGTCTGGGGGGCGGCAGTCCGCTCGGTCCAGGTGGCCGCGGTGTCGACGGTGCTGGCGCTGGGGCTTGCGCTGCCAATCGCACTTGCCGTGTCGGGGCGCGGTGGCGCCAGATGGCTCGAGATTGCGGGGATGCTGCCACTTGCGACTTCCGCGCTTGTCGCCGGCACGGGGTTTTTCCTCCTCCTTAGGGGCCTTGCCGGGCCGGCGGCCCTGGCCCTGCCGGTGACGATCGGCTTGAATGCGATGATGGCGCTGCCTTTTGTGCTTCGCGCGGTTATTCCCTCGGCCCGTGACCTGCAGGCGGATTACGGGCGCCTGGCCGACAGCCTCGGGATGGGCGGACTCGCGCGGCTTCGGATCGTCACCTTGCCGCGGCTGAGACGTCCGCTCGGGTTTGCGGCCGGGTTGACGGCCGCGCTGTCGATGGGGGATCTCGGGGTCATCGCGCTATTTGCCGATGAAGATCACGCAACCCTGCCGATGCAGCTCTACCGTCTGATGGGGGCCTACCGGACGGAGGACGCGGCCGGCGCGGCGCTTTTGCTTCTGCTCCTCAGCCTTGGCATCTTCTGGCTGTTCGACAAGGGAGGGCGCGGTGATGCTTGAACTCGACCGGCTGAGGATCGTTCAGGGTGCCTTCGTCCTGGAGGCTGACCTTGCGGTGGGGCGCGGCAGCAAGGTGGCTGTCATCGGACCATCCGGGGCAGGCAAGTCGACCCTGCTTCTGGCGATCGCGGGAATGATTCTGCCGGATTCGGGACGGATTCGGTGGGATGGGATGGATCTTGCGGATACGCCGCCCGGCAAGCGGCCGGTGACGATCCTGTTTCAGGATCAGAACCTCTTTCCGCATCTTTCGGTGGCCGACAATGTCGGCCTTGGCCTCTCGCCATCGCTTCACCTGACAGTCGAGGATCGCGAGGCGGTCGACGGCGCCTTGGCCCGCACGGGTCTCGAGGGGCTTGGCGAGCGCAAGCCTGGCACCTTGTCCGGTGGCCAGCAAAGCCGCGTCGCGATCGCGCGGGCGCTCCTGCGGGCGCGGCCCCTCATGCTGCTCGACGAGCCGTTCGCCGCTCTCGGGCCGGCCCTCAAGGAGGAGATGCTCGCCCTCGTCGGGTCCGTTGCCGCCGAGACGGGCGCGACAGTGCTGACGGTGAGCCACGACCCCGAAGACGCGATCGGTTTTGCGGACGAGGTCATCCTGGTCGCGAACGGGGTCGCGACACCACCCAGTCCCACGCAGGCGCTGTTTGCGGACCCGCCCGAGGCCCTGCGTGACTATCTTGGGGCGGCGGGCAGAAAACGGCTCTAATCCAGCGCGATTCTTGGTCTGCCCTGTGCCGTGACCCGTAACCGCGCCTCGATGAACATCGGCTGCCCCTCGATCTCGACCTCGGACATTTCGCGGGTCGTGGTCAGGCGAACCTCGACCACACCGGCCGCGCGGGCGCGACGGGAGGCTTCGTCCGCGAGCGCAGCTTCAAGAGCTTGGAGCGCGACATCCCGGTCGGCGAAGCGCCGGGGACCGTCCGGCAGATGCGCGGTAAAGCTGCCGGCGGACGGGCTGGTGACCGTGCCTTCGAGATGCATCGAGATCTGCCCGACGACGGCGCCGATGGCGTTCGCGACGCCCGCGTGTTCGGGCAGGATCATCCGGGCGTCGAGTCTCTTGCCGACCGCACCATAGTAGCTGGGCGCCGATGCGCCGAGGCCGATCACCGGCACCCCGAGCCGTGCCTCGATCCGGACTACACCGGCGTGCCGGTCGAGGCCCGCGCGCGTCAGCGCATGGCGCGCGAGGATCTCGGGTGCTTCGTCCCAGTTGCGCCCATCCTCGGCAAAGGCCGCTTCCAGCAGGCAATTCACCGTCTGGTCGGTGAGCTGGTCAATGATCGCCCCGGCCATCGCCTCGGGGTCGGGCGCGAGACGGTCTCCGCGCCCATTGCGCCGGCGCGCAAAAAGCGCGATCGCCTTGCGGGCGGCTTTCGCGTCCCAGGCCGAGAGACCGCCGAGAACATGCGAGGCGTCCGAGGGGGTCGTGCCGGCGGTCATGACATGGCCCTGTGCGACCAGACGTTGCAGCGCGGGCAATTCGAGCCGCGTGCGAATGGCGTCAGACTGCCGGATCGGACCGTCCAGCAGGCGCGCGACGATGGCGCCCTCGCGCGCGGCAAGGCCTTCGGGGGCTGTGCCACGCCACATCGGTATCACGAACCGCCCGTCGTGCTCGCCCGTTGCGTCCTGCGAAAGCCAGCTGTCGAACGCGTCATGCACGAGACCGGGCCAGTCCTTTGCCATCAGCGAAATCGGGACAAGCCGGCGCGGGCCGAGGCGGAGGCGGGTATCGAGACCCCCTACGACATGCACCTCGCTGTCGCCGCCGAGGCCGGTGGTGCGCATCGCCACCGCCTCGACCATGGTGCGAAAGGCGCCGACGCGGGCGCCCTCGGAGTCGATGGCGGGTTTGCCGTCCCGGAGGAGGCAGACATCGGTCGTGGTGCCGCCGATGTCGGAGACGAGCGCGTCGGTTTCGTTGGTCAGCCAGCTTGCCCCGGCGATGGAGGCCGCAGGGCCTGAAAGGATCGTTTCGATCGGACGTTCGCGCGCCAAAGCGGCCGAAACGAGCGCGCCGTCGCCGCGCACGACCATGAGCGGCGCGGCGATGCCGGTGCGGGTCATGTGGTCCTCGCAGGCGGAAATCAGGCGGTCGATCATGCCGATAAGCCGGGCGTTGAGAACGGCGGTCAGGGCGCGTTTGGGGCCGTTGAGGCCCGAGGACAGTTCGTGCGAGCAGGTGACCGGCGCGCCGGTCACGCGGCGGACCAGATCGCGGGCAGCGATTTCGTGCGCGGGATTGCGGGTCGCGAAGCTCGAGGCAACTGCAAAGCCGGTGATGCCCGGGGCAAGGGCGGCAATTTCCGTCTCTAACCTTGCCAGATCGAGAGGTACGATCTCTGTCCCGGCGTGGCTGTGGCCGCCGGGAAGCGCAATCACGGGATCACCCTTCATCGCGTCCTCGAGCCCCGCGCGGGAAAGTTCAGCCGGGGCAAAGCCGATGAAGATCAGCGCGACACGGCCGCCTTGCCCCTCGACCAGCGCATTCGTCGCGAGCGTGGTGGAAAGCGAGACCATGGCGATGGAGCCAGCCGGGATGCCAGAGGTCGCGAGCGCGGCGTCGATGGCGCCGCCGACCCCCTTTGACAGGTCCGGTCGGGTGGTGAGGGACTTCGCCGAGGCGATGATGCGGTCGGCGCCCTCATCGAGGATGACCGCGTCCGTGTAGGTGCCGCCGGTATCGACGCCGAGAAGATAGGCCATGCGCGTTTCCTAACGGGCGTCCTGAAGAATGCGCTCCGCGCCAAGCCAGCCGACGAGGATGCTGGGCGCGTTGGTATTACCCCCGATCAGGGTTGGAAAGACCGAAGCGTCGCAGACGCGGAGGCCCTCGACCCCGCGCAGCTTGAGGGCGGGGTCGAGGGCAGAGGTCGCGGGGTCGGTGCCGACCCGCACCGTGCAGGACGGGTGATAGACGGTGCCGGAGCGTGCACGGAAGTCAGCGATGAGGTGATCGTCGGTATGGGCCCCAGGGCCTGGGCGGAGTTCCTCGGCGATGAGCGAGCGGATCGGTTCCTGCGCGGCGATCTTGCGGAGGAATTTCACCGCCGCAAGCATCTCGGCCACGTCATGGTCGGTCGAATAGGCGTTGGCGGTGATCTTCGGGTGGGTGAAGGGATCTGCGCTTTTCAGCGTGATCTCGCCGCGGCTGGTCGGGCGACAGTTGGAAAGACCAATGGAGAGGCCGGAAAACGGATCAGGGGACAGCAGGGGGCGTTCGCCGACACGGGGGATCAGGGTCGAGAAAGCCTGAAAATAGAGCTGCATGTTCGGGCGCGGCAGATCGGGAGAGGTGCGGAAGAACCCGCCGGCGTGGTTGATCGACTTCGCAAGCGGGCCGGTGCCGGTCAGCAGGTATTTCATCCCGGCGAGCGCCTTGCCCCACCAGGGTCGGAGGACGTCGTTGTAGGTCGGCACCTTCATGCGCCAGGTGTAGTTGAGGCCCTGATGGTCGTTCAGGTTCTGCCCGACCATCGGGGCATCTGTGACCACATCGATGCCGTGCTCCTTGAGGTGCGCGGCGGGACCTATACCGGATAGCATGAGAAGGTGGGGCGAGCCGATCGCCCCGGCGCTTAGGATGATTTCAGAAACGGCTCTAACATGGCGCGATTTGCCTTTCTGCCGATATTCGACCCCGGTCGCTTGGCGGCCGTCGAAGGTGACTTTGGTGACATGGGCGTCAGTCAGGACCGTCAGGTTCGGCCGTGTCATCGCGGGCCGCAAGAAGGCGCGTGCGGCGGAGTTTCGGCGGGCCTTGTGGATGGTCATCTGGTAGATGCCGACACCTTCCTGCGCGGCCCCGTTGAAGTCTGGGTTGCGCGGCAGGCCCGCCGCCTCGGTCGAGGCGAGGAAGGTTTCCACCAGCGGGTGCAGGTCGCGCCGGTTGGCCGAGATGAAAAGCGGCCCGCCGGTGCCGCGGAAGGCGTCGCCGCCCGCCTCGTTGTCCTCGATGGCGCGGTAGGCATCGCGGGCGGCGTGCCAACCCCAGGCGGCGCCGGCCTCTGCCTCCCAATCCGAATAGTCGCTGGCGTGGCCACGAATCCAGACCATGGCGTTGATCGAACTGGAGCCACCAAGGATCTTCCCGCGCGGCCAGTGGTCGCGGTTGCCGGCGAGGCCGGGGTCGGGTTCGGTGGCATAGAGCCAGTTCACGGCGGGGTCGTAGAAAAGCTTGCCATAGCCGAGAGGCATCTGGACATAGAAGCGCCGGTCGCTGCCGCCTGCCTCGATCAGAAGGACGCGATGTCTTCCGCTTTCCGTGAGCCGGTTGGCCAGGACGCACCCGGCCGAGCCTGCGCCGATAATGATGTAATCGAACTCCGCGCCGTCCACGTTCCTTCCCCTTTGCCCCTCCATCCCATGAGGGCGCACGCCCTTCCGCGTCCTTTGCGACGGATCGGGTCGCTTCCGCGCTATTCGAGGCGCGCCGGGAAGCCGGGGGCACGCAGGTCGGTGGCAAGAAGGTCCTCCAGCAGTTTCGCGATCATCGGCGATTGCGCATCCCCGCCGTAGGCGGCCTTGGCGGCGACATAGGTCTGGTTCGTCATGGAGGCGAGGTCGAGCGGTACGCCGAATTCCTTGCCGAACCCGAGGGCAAAGCCGAGGTCCTTGAGCGCGAGGTCGAGGGAAAAGGCGATGTCGTAGGAGCCGTTGAGGATCAGCGCGCCCTCGGTTTCATGCACGAAAGAGTTGCCGGAGGAGGCGGCGATGGCGTGCCAGGCCTGACCGAGGTCTAGCCCGCCGCGCTTGGCCAGCATCAGCGCCTCGCCGCAGGCCTTGAGGTGGATGAAGGCCAGCATGTTGGTGATGACCTTGATGATCGCGGAAGAGCCGAGCGGCCCCATGTGGAAGACGCGGTTGCCCATCGCTTCCATCGCCGGCCGGTGCAATTCGACCAGATCGGCGTCGCCGCCGGGCAGCATGGTGATCTCGCCCCGCGCGGCAAGGTGGACGCCGCCAGTCACGGGCAGCTCCAGCATTCGCACGCCGGCGCGTTTGGCGATCTGCGCAAGGTGCAGCACGTCGTCGCGACCGAGGGTGGACATTTCCACCCAGGTCGCGCCCGGCTTCATCGCCGGCAGGATCTCCGCCAAAACCTTTTCCGAGACGGCGGGCGAGGGCAGGCAGGTGATGACGTGATCGACGCTTGCCGCCAGTGCGGCGGCGCTTTCCGCCCAGCGGGCGCCGTCGGCCAGAAGCGGCGCCGCGTTGTCGCTGTTGATGTCATTTACAGTCAGGTCAAAGCCACCCTTGAGGAGGCAGCCTGCACATTTCACCCCGAGATTGCCGAGGCCGATATAGCCGTAGTGCATCGCACGCCCTCTCATAACAGTCTCTGACTCAGCGGAAATAGATGTTGTAGTCGGTCCGGATCGCGGCGTCGATCTGCGGGTCGATCTGGATCTGTGCCTTCGCGAGGATATCGTTCTTCCGTGCGATCGCCTTGTCGATCAGCATCGGCCGGTCGGCCTCGACCCATTCCTTAGGGCTCATCCTATTGCCGAGCGTCGGGTAGACATATTCGGTCTGCATCAGCTTCAACGTCTGGCCCGAACCGAGGTAATGGCCCGGCCCGCCAAGGCAGACCTCCTTCATCGCGTCGATGGAGGTCGAGTCCTCGGTCACGTCGATGCCCCGGACGCATCGCAAGACTTGCCCGAGGATGTCATCGCCAAGGACAAGGCTTTCGAGGCAGAAGCCCAGAAGCGAGGCATGCATGCCCACGGCCTCGTAACACATGTTGAGGCCCGAAAGGCCGGCAAGGACGTTGGTGATGCCCTGCTCCCACCCCGCCTGCATGTCCGGCAGCTTGCTGTCGCTGATGCCCGAGGCCGCGCCACCGGGCAGGCCGTAGAAGCCGTGCATCTGCGCGCAGCCTGCGGTCAGCAGCGCCTGTTCGGCCGACCCGCCCGACATGGCGCCGGTCCTGAGGTCCGACACGAAGGGCCAGGTGCCGAAAATCGCCGGATGTCCCGGCGCCATCGCGTTCACATAGACAACGCCCGCCAGACATTCGGCGACGGCCTGCACGATGGTCAGGGCGATCGGCGCCGGCGCCGTGGCGCCCGCCTGCCCTGCGGAGAGGAGCAGAACCGGCATCCCGCCCCGGATGCAGGCCTCCATCGTGATGCAGCTTTCCTCGGCGAATTTCATCGGCGGCACGACAAAGCAGTTGGAGTTGGAGATGAAGGGCCGCGCGCGCCATTTGTCCTCGCCCCCGGCGATGCGGTGGATCATCTCGAAACAGGGGGCGACATGGGAGGGATCGCTGAATGAGGTGCCGACATGCTTCGTCGTCCCGGCGCAGCAGGCATAGAGCGTGTTGAGGTCCATCTCGAGGTTGTCGGTCACGTCCCGGCAGACCATCGCGCGCTGGAAGAAATGGACGTTGTCGAGCGCCTGGGTGATCCGCGCAGCGTCGTAGAGGTCCTGTGCGGTGGAATCGCGGTAGGTGTTGGTCTCAAGATCGACGACATGGACCGCCGCGCCTGCCGTGCCGAAATGGACGTTGGTGCCAGTGAGATGAAGGTCGTGCTTCGGGTCGCGGCCGAAGAGGGTGATGTCGCGCGCGGCGACGGCCAGCATGTCTTCGACCAGAGCGCGGGGAAAGCGGATGCGACCATCCTCGCCCTGCACGGCCCCGGCGCCGGTCAGAATCTCTACTCCCGACCGCGGCGCCTGGCTGAGGCCGATCACCTCCAGCGCCTCAAGCGCGGAGGCATGAATCTTCGCCATCCCGGCATCGGTCAAGGGCCGGTATTGCCCGCCCGACAACCCAGGCCTGATCGGCCTCAGCCCCTCGGCGAGGGGCGCCGCCCGCGCCGCTCGTCGCGCCTCACGTCCCGCGCGCGCCGCCCGCCGGGGTTCGCAGTTCAGAGCCTCTTCCATACCGAAACCCTCTCTTTCTGTCCGAAAATACTCCGGGGTCCGGGGCGGCGCCCCGGTCCGTCACATCCGCACCCGAGCGCCTTGCGGGTCATAGAGCGGTTTCAGCGAAGCCTCTGCCGCGACCCGCCGCCCGGCAATCTCGATCTCGTAGCGTGACGCCATCAGCGCCTCGGCGCTTTCGCCCTTGCAGGGCAGATAGCCCATGCCGATCGCCGCGCCGAGGTGGTGGCCATAGGCGCCCGAGGTCAGGTGGCTGACGATCTTGCCGTTCCTCAGGATCGGCTCGTTGTGATAGACCATCACATCGGGATCGCTCAGCCCGAACTGCACCATGCGCCGGTCCAGCCCTGCCTCCTTCTTCCGCAGCACCGCGTCGCGGCCGACAAAACCGGGCTTGCCGGTCTTCACCGCAAAGCCGAGGCCGGCCTCCAGCACATGATCCTCTGAGGTGATGTCATGGCCGAAATGGCGAAAGGCCTTCTCGATCCGGGCGCAGTCCATCATGTGCATGCCACAAAGCTTCAGCCCGTGGTCCTGCCCGGCCTCCCAGAGTACCTCGAAGACATGCGCGGCCATGTCGGAAGACACATAGACCTCCCACCCAAGTTCGCCGACATAGGAAACGCGATGCGCCCGGGCGAGACCCATGCCGATCTCGATCTCCTGCGCGGTGCCGAAGGGGTTCGCCGCGTTGGAAAAGTCGTTTGGGCTGACGGCCTGCATCAGTTCGCGCGCATTCGGACCCATTACGGCCAGCACGCCTTCAGCTGCGGTCACATCGGTCAAGACCACCTGAAAATCGCCAATATGCCGGCGCATCCAGGCCTGATCCTTCGGCCGGGTGACGGCGGGTGTGACCACCAGATAGGCGGTCTCCGAAAGCCGCGTTACGGTCACGTCCGCCTCGATCCCGCCCTTCGCGTTCAGGAACTGGGTGTAGACGATCTTGCCTTCCGGAACCGACATATCTGCGCCCGAGATATGGTTCAGGAAGGCCTCCGCATCCCGCCCTTCGACACGGATCTTGCCGAAAGAAGACATGTCATACATGCCGACATTGGTGCGGATCGCCCGATGCTCCTCGGCCGTGTTCTCGAACCAGTTTTGCCGGCCCCAACTGTAGTCGTAGTCCCGCGCCTGCCCCGGTTTCGCAAACCAGTTCGCACGCTCCCACCCGCCGATCTCGCCGAAAACGGCACCCTGCGCGTCCAGATGCGCGTGGAACGGCGTCCGCCGCACCCCGCGCGCGGTGGCCTTCTGGCGGTAGGGGAAGTGGTCGGCGTAGAGGAGGCCGAGCGTTTCCTTGGAGCGTTCGAAGAGGTAGTGCCGATTGCCCTGAAACGGCTGGTTGCGGCCGACGTCGACATCGCCCAGGTCGAAGGGCTTCTCGCCCGTCTCCATCCATTCCGCGAGCGCCATGCCCGCGCCGCCCGCCGACTGAATGCCGATGGAGTTGAAGCCGGCAGCGACCCAGAAGTTGTCAACCTCGAGCGAGAGGCCGAGGTTGTAGGCATCGTCCGGCGTGAAACTTTCGGGGCCGTTGAAGAAGGTGTGGATACCGGCGTCGGCCAGCATCGGCAAACGGTTCACCGCCCGTTCGAGGATCGGCTCGAAATGGTCGAAATCCTCGGGAAGCTGGTCAAAGCAGAAGTCCTCGGGGATGCCCTTCATGCCCCAGGGCTTTGCGTTCGGCTCGAACGCGCCCAGCAGGTACTTGCCTGCATCCTCCTTGTAATAGGCGCATTCGTCGGGCACGCGAAGAACCGGCATCTGGGTCAGGCCGGGGATCGGCTCCGTCACGATGTAGAAATGCTCGCAGGCATGAAGCGGGACGTTGACCCCCGCCATGCGGCCCACTTCACGGCCCCACATCCCGGCCGAGTTGACCACGTGTTCGGCCTGAATAGAGCCTCTTTCGTCGCCATTGACCCACTGCACGCGCGTGGCGAGGCGCCCCTCGACCGTCACGCCCGTGACCTTGACACCCTCGACCACCAGCGCCCCGCGCTGGCGCGCGCCCTTGGCCAGCGCCAGCGCGATGTTTGCCGGGTCGCCCTGCCCGTCGGTCGGCAGCCAGACGCCGGCTTTCACGCCGTCAATGTTCAGATGCGCGTAGCGTTCCTTCACCTCCGCGGGCGACAGCTCCTCCACCGGAACCCCGAATCCGCGTGCCATGGAGGCGGAGCGGAACAATTCCTCCTTCCGCGCATCGGTCAATGCCACCAAAACGGACCCGACCGTCTTCATGCCCGTCGCCAGCCCGGTCTCTGCCTCAAGCCCCCGATAAAGATCGGCGGAGTATTTCGCGAGCCGTGTCATGTTGGCGGAGGCCCGCAATTGCCCGATCAGCCCCGCCGCATGCCATGTCGTACCCGACGTCAGCTGCTTGCGCTCGAGCAGCACTACATCTTTCCAGCCGAGCTTCGTCAGGTGATAGGCGACGGAACAGCCGACGACCCCGCCCCCGATGATAACGCATCGCGCCTTTTCCGGCAGATTAGACACGCTTCATGCCTTTCATTGTGGTCCAAATACTCTGGGGGGCCGGGGGTGAAACCCCCGGCCTGCCCGCTTCATGCCCTCAGCCGCGCGTTCTCCGGGTCCCAGAGCGGCCGGTCTTCCTGAACGACCGCGCGCTTCCGCTCGCCGTAGATCTCGACTTCGATTTCCGTGCCCGGCACCGCAAGGTCCGCGCGCAGCATCCCGAGCGCTATCGAGGCACCGACGCGGTAACCCCAGCCGCCCGAAGTCGTCTCGCCCACGATCTCGCCCCCCTGCCAGAGCGTCGACATGTAGGGCGCATCCGCCGCGCCAGCGTCCACGATCAGCGTCGCGAATCGCTTTATCACCCCGCGCTGCCTTTCGGCCAGGAGCGCGGCCTTGCCGGGAAAGTCCTGCGGCTTGTCGAGTTTCACGAAACGGTCCAGTCCGCCTTCCAGAAGGCTGTAGTCGGTGGACAGATCGCCCTTCCAGGCCCGATAGCCCTTCTCCAGGCGCAGGGAGTTCAGCGCCCACATGCCGAAAGGTTTCGCGCCCGCCTTCAGGACGGCGTCATAGATCGCCGGAATGTCTTCGTTGCGCGCGTGAATTTCCCAGCCGAGCTCGCCGGCAAAGCTGACCCGCAGCAGCAGGCAGACCCGCCCGATGACGGTCGCCTTCTGGTAGCTAAGCCACGGCCCGGTCAGATCGGCGTCCGAGATCCCGCCGAAAAGGGCACGCGACCCAGGGCCGGTGACGATGAGAGTCGAAATTTCGCGTGTCCGGTCGGTCAACGTCAGCGAATCCGGCAGCCTGCGTTCCAGCCACTCGCGGTCGTGCCATTGCGCGACCGCGGCCGTGATGAGCGTGAAGGCATCTTCGGCGTGACGAAGAACCGACATCTCGGTGACGATCCGGCCCCGGTCGTCGGGGAAGTAGGCGAGCGCGAGGCGGCCGATCTTCGGAAGCGTACCGGCAATCTGCGCCCCGAGCCATTCGGCCGCGTCCGGCCCCGAGAGGTCGAAGCGCGAAAAACCCGGCAGGTCGAGGACGCCGACGCCGTCTCGCACCGCCTCGCACTCCTCGCGGATGCGAGCCTCCCACGGGCCGGCGCGGTTCCAGGTCTGGGTGGCTTCCTCGGAGGTGTCGTCTCCCGGCTTCGCGAACCAGTTCGCCCGTTCCCAGCCGCCATAGGCGCCCATCTGGCCGCCGAGCGCCTTCACCTTGTCGTGGACGGGGGACAGCTTGCGATCCGCGCCCTCGGGCCAGCGGTGCCAGGGGAAGTGCATGGCGTATTCGTGGCCATAGACTTCCTTGCCCTTGGCGATGCAATAGTCCCGGTCGGCGTAGTCCGTGAAGCGGCGCGGGTCGCAAGACCACATGTCCCATTCCGTCGCGCCTGTCGTCACCCATTCGGCCAGCACCTTGCCCGCGCCCCCTGCCTGGGCGATCCCGAAGGTGAAGACGCAGGCCTCATAGGCGTTCGGAACGCCCGGCATGGGGCCGATCAGGGGGTTGCCGTCGGGGGCATAGGGGATCGGGCCGTTGATGACCTTCGACACGCCGGCAGAACCAAGGAGCGGCACGCGGGCCATTGCATCCTCGATGTAGAATTCCAGCCGGTCGAGGTCGTCGGGGAAAAGCTGGAAGCTGAAATCCTCGGGGAAGGGATCGTCCGGGGTCACCCAATGGGCGCGGCAGTTCCGTTCATAGGGGCCGAGGTTGAAGCCGCTCTTCTCCTGCCGGAGGTAGTAGGAGGTGTCGACGTCGCGGAGGAGAGGCAGCTTGTGACCTACCTCCTTCGACCAGGCCTCGATCTCGGGGATCGGTTCCGACAGGAGATACTGGTGGCTCATTACCATCATCGGCACAGTGCGGCCGCCGAAGGGCTTGAACCATTCGCCGACTTTCTGGGCATAGTAGCCCGCGGCATTGACCACGATTTCGGCCCGGATAGAGCCTTTTTCCGTGTGGACGATCCATTCCCCGTTCTGCCGGTCGATGCCCGTAGCCGGAGTGAACCGCAGGATCGTCGCGCCCAAGTCGCGGGCGCCTTTGGCCAAGGCTTGGGTCAGCTGCGCAGGGTCGATGTCGCCATCGGCGGGATCGTAGAGCGCGCCCTTCAGGTCATGGAGCTCGATGAACGGATACTTGCCCTTGATCTCCCCCGGCGAGAGGATGTCGATCTCCATCCCCTGATAGCGACCCATCCCCTTGGCGCGGGCAAACTCCTGCATCCGCTCCTGCGAATGGGCGAGGCGGATGGAGCCGGTGACATGGTAGTTCATCGGGTAATCGACCGCCGCGCCGAGGCCGCGGTAAAGCTCGGTCGAATAGCGCTGCATGTTCATCAGCGACCAAGAGGTCGAGAAGGTCGGAACGTTGCCCGCCGCGTGCCATGTGGACCCGGCGGTCAGTTCGTTCTTTTCCAGAAGCACGCAGTCTGTCCAGCCGGCCCTGGCAAGGTGATAGAGCGCCGAGACGCCGACCGCGCCGCCGCCGATGATGACCACCCGTGCCGTTGTCGGAAACCCGGCCATCGCGCCCTCCCGCCTTCCTTTGCCAATGGAGTATCCGGCCAGATCGAGCGGCTTTCAATTCGTGAATGCCTGGATTATTGATCGGATATTCCGATCAGGGCCCCGCCTCATGCAGATCGAACTTGTCGAAACCTTCCTCGATCTTGCCGAAACGCTTAGCTTCAACCGCACGGCCGACCGCCTGTCGGTGACGCAGTCGACGATCTCGGGGCGGATCCGGGCGCTGGAAGAGACGCTCGGTCACCGGCTGTTCCAACGCTCGCGGGCGGGCACGACTCTGACCACCGAGGGCCTGCGCTTTGCGCCGCATGCGCGGGCGCTGAAACACGCCTGGACGGAAGCACGCCATGCGGTCGGTCCCGCGGGCGGGCTCGCGACACTGAGGATCGGGATCCAGCACGATCTCATCTCTCTCGACTTTAACCGCCTGATCGGGGATTTCCGCGAGGCGCTGCCGGACACCTCGTTCCGCTTCGAGGCCGACTATTCGGCGCAGATGTCTCAGGACCTTCTGAGCGGCATGGAGGATTTCGCCATCCTCTTCACACCGCGCTATCATCCCGATCTGCACTTCGAGACGATTGGAGAGATCACCTACCTGATGGTCTCGACGGAAACCGACCGGCTGAGCGCGGTGCGCGCCGAAACCTATATCATGCCGCATTATTCCGACGCGATGCCGGCGCTTCACGCGGCGCTGCATCCGCGGCTGGCCGGGGCGAGCCTATCCATCGGACAAAACGCGGCGATGGTCGCCTTGCTCGGCTCTCTCGGCGGGACGGCCTATGTGCTGCGCGCCTCCGCGGAGCAGTTGATCCGCGCGGGGACCTGCAGGCTTATCACGGATGCGCCGCCGATCCCGCAGCCGGTCTTTGCCGGTCTCCACATCCGAAACCGGCACCGGTCCTCGCACCGGCGGATGGTGCAGATCCTGCGCGCGCGCTTTGGCCCTTCGGGTTCGCCGGTCGCGCGCCGACGGGTTTCATGATCCTCCGCACCGACCCTCACGCGGGATCACGAGACGCGGACTTTTCTGTAACGATCTTGGCCCGGGCGGTGGCTTCGGTGCAAATGGGCAGAAGGAGGACGCGGTGATGCACTCAGCACGGCCAGAAAACGCGGCGCACGGTGGGCGCGGATGAGGCGTCCCGCCGTCTTTCTGGCGCTCGCGCTCTTCGTCGGGGTGCTGATCTGGCTGATCGGTCGAAATCCGCCGGACCTTGAGATGGTACGCACCGAGGTTGGCGCGCTTGGCGACTGGTATGAGGACCGGCCCGCCATGGTCTCGCTTCTTTTCTTTCTCGCCTATGTCGCGGTCACGGCGCTGTCGCTGCCGCTTGCCGTCTGGATGACGCTGGCCGCCGGGGCGCTGTTCGGGTTCGGACGGGGACTGCTTCTGGTGTCCTTCGCGTCCTCGATCGGGGCGACGCTGGCTTTCCTCGCGGCGCGGTATCTCCTGCGCGACTGGGTTCGGCAAAAGTTTGGCGACCGGTTGCGAGCCGTCGATGCCGGTGTGGCGCGGGACGGGGCGTTCTACCTTTTCACGCTGCGCCTGCTTCCCGTCGTGCCGTTCTTTGCCGTGAACCTTCTGATGGGGCTGACGCCGATCCGGACGGTCGTCTTCTATCTCGTCAGCCAGATCGGAATGCTGGCCGGGACAGCGGTCTATGTGAATGCCGGGACCCAGCTGTCGCAGCTTGAGGGGCTTTCGGGCATCCTTTCCCTGCCCCTCATCCTGTCCTTCGTGCTGCTTGGTGTCTTCCCGTGGATCGCGCGTTCGGTGCTGGGGGTGATTACCCGAAACAGGGTCTATGCCGGCCGGAAACGCCCCAAGCGCTTCGACCGGAACCTGGTCGTCATCGGTGCCGGCGCGGCGGGCCTGGTCTCCGCCTACATCGCGGCGGCGGTCAAGGCGAAGGTCACCATCGTCGAGGCGGGCAAGATGGGCGGGGACTGCCTTAACTATGGGTGCGTGCCGTCGAAGGCGCTGATCCGGTCTGCGAAACTGGCCCATCAGATGCGTCGTGCCGACCACTACGGCCTCGCCCCGGCCGAGCCCGGCATTGCGTTCGGAGCGGTCTTTGCGCGGATCCGCGAGGTGATCGCCGCCATCGCGCCGCACGATTCCGCCGAGCGGTACGAGGGGCTGGGGGCCGAGGTCATTTCCGGTCACGCGCGTCTGGTCGATCCCTGGACGGTGGAGATCACCGAAGCGAACGGCGCGGTCCGGCAGCTGACGACGCGGGCGGTGATCCTCGCGACCGGGGCCGCGCCCTTCGTGCCGCCGCTGCCGGGGCTCGATGCGGTCGGCTACCTCACCTCCGACACGCTCTGGGAAGCGATGACGGCGCGCAAGGAGGCACCGAAGCGCATGGTCGTTCTCGGCGGCGGCCCGATCGGATGCGAGCTGTCGCAGGCCTTTGCGCGTCTGGGGGTCGCGGTCACCCAGGTCGAGATGCTGCCGAGGCTTCTGATCCGCGAGGATGAGGAGGTCTCGGGCCTCGTCCGGCAGTCGATGGAGGAGGACGGGGTGACGGTGCTGACCAGGCACAAGGCGCTCGGCTGCAGTGTCACGAACGGCGAGAAGTGGATCGAGGTCGAGGCGGAGGGCGCCACGCGCCGCATTCCTTTCGACGATCTCGTCATCGCGGTCGGCCGCGCCGCCCGGCTGAAGGGCTACGGCCTTGAGGAGCTGGGCATCCCCGCCGGCCGGGTGATCGAGACGAACGACTACCTCGAAACGCTTTACCCGAACATCTACGCCGCGGGCGACGTCGCCGGGCCCTATCAGTTCACCCACACTGCCTCGCATCAGGCCTGGTTCGCCGCCGTCAACGCGCTTTTCGGTATTTTTCGCCGCTTCAGGGTCGATTATCGGGTGATCCCCTGGGCCACCTTCACCGACCCCGAGGTGGCGCGCGTCGGCCTGTCCGAGGCGGAAGCGATCGAGAAGGGCATCGCACACGAGGTCACACGCTACGGGATTGACGATCTCGACCGCGCGATCGCGGACGGGGCGGCCGAGGGCTTCGTGAAGGTGCTGACGGCGCCCGGCAAGGACCGCATCCTTGGCGCGACGATTGTCGGCGAACACGCCGGCGATCTTCTGGCCGAGTTCGTCTTCGCGATGAAGCACGGGCACGGGCTGAACAAGATCCTCTCGACGATCCACATCTATCCGACGCTGGCGGAGGCCAACAAGTTCGCGGCCGGGGAATGGCGCAAGGCGCATGTGAATGCGCGCGCGCTTGCGGTCCTCGAACGGTTCCATGCCTGGAGGCGCGGATGATCGACCGCTACCTCCTGCCGCTCCAGCGTGCACTTCTGCGTCCGCCTGCCCGTGCCCTTGCGGCAGCCGGGGTCGGGGCAGACCACGTGACCCTGAGCGGGTTCGTGCTCGGTCTCGGGGCGGTTGGAGCCCTTTGGGCGGGGGCCTTCACCCTCGCGCTCGTTCTGATCCTCGCCAATCGGGTTGCCGACGGCCTCGACGGCGCCATCGCGCGCGAGCGTGGCGCGACAGACCGGGGGGCCTTTCTCGACATCGCGCTTGACTTTCTGTTCTACGCGCTGGTGCCCCTCGGCTTCGCGCTGGCCGATTCCGGGGAGAATGCGCTGCCGGCCGCGCTGCTGATCGCCAGTTTCGTCGGGACCGGGTCGAGCTTTCTCGCCTTCTCGTCGCTGGCCGAACGGCGCGGACTGAAGGCCGACAACTATCCCGCGAAAGGCATTTACTACCTCGGCGGTTTGACGGAGGGCGCCGAAACCATCACCGCCTTTGCCGCGATGTGCCTTTGGCCGGCTGCATTCCCGTCCATCGCGCTGGTCTTTGCCGCGCTTTGCACGCTCACGACGCTCAGCCGATGGTATCAGGGCTGGGTCACTTTCGCCGATACCTGAGGAGAATTCATGCGCTTGCCTCTGCTTGCCGCCCTTTCGCTTGTTGCCGCGCCCGCCCTCGCGGCCGGATGGGAGGATACCCTCGCTGCTGCGAAGGGACAGACCGTCTACTGGCATGCCTGGGGCGGCGACGATCGGACCAACAGCTTCATCGAATGGGCGAGCTCGGAGCTTGAGGCCGAGTACGGCGTGACAATCGCGCAGGTCAAGCTGTCAGACACTGCCGAGGCGGTGACTCGCGTTGTCGCCGAGAAGGCGGCGGGCCAGACCGAGGGCGGGGCGGTCGATCTCATCTGGATCAACGGCGGCAATTTTCTGTCGATGAAGGAGCAGGGCCTTCTCTACGGACCGTTTCTGAACGAGCTGCCGAACGCGCGCTATCTCGATCTGACCGAGGGGGGCGCCGCAGTCACCGACTTCACGATCCCGACCGAGGGCTATGAATCGCCCTGGCGACTCGCGCGGTTCGTCCTGACCTATGACAGCGCCCGGGTGACGGAGCCGCCGCATTCCATGGCGGAGTTGCTGGCCTGGTCGGCGGCCCATCCGGGGCGTTTCACGCATCCCTCGGTGTCCAATTTCATGGGGGCGACGTTTCTCAAGCAGGCGCTGGTAGAGCTTGCGAGGGATCCCTCGACGCTGGCCAGTCCCCCGACGGAAGAGGCTTTTTCGGCGGAAACAGAGCCGCTTTGGGTCTGGTATGACGCGCTGCGCCCGACGCTCTGGCGCGAGGGCAAGGCTTTCCCCGAGAACGAGAGCATTCAGCAACAGATGCTGAATGACGGCGAGGTCGACTTTACGATGGCCTTCGATCCAGCCGCCGCCGCAGCGGCCGTCGAGAAGGGCCTTCTGCCGGACAGCGTCCGCAGCTACGCCCCCACAGCGGGCTCGATCGGGAACATCAGTTTTGTCGCGATCCCGTTCAATGCGGCGCATAAGGAAGCTGCGATGGTCGTTGCGAATTTCCTTCTGGACCCGGAGGTTCAGGCCCGTGCACAAGACATCCGCGTGCTTGGCAGCTATTCCGTCCTTGATCCCGCGCGGCTCGATACAGCCGAGACGGCGGCGTTCGCGGCGCTGCCCGGCTCGGCGGCCCTTCCCAGCAACGCCGCGCTTGGCCGCACCCTGCCAGAGCCGCACCCCGGCTGGATGACGCGCATCGCCGAGGAATGGGCGCGGCGCTATACCGAATGACGGTGAGAGAGGGCCGCGCGCTCCGTATCCTCGTGCTAACCGCCGTGGTCGGGGCGCTGGTGCTGCCGATCATGGCCGGTCTCTTCGAGACGGCGCGCGCGGCGTTCGGATATTTGCCCGTCGTCGGCGCGGACCACCTCTCGCTCGCCCCCTGGCGCCGCCTCGCGGATCTTCCCGGCCTGCGTGCAAGCATCATCCTGACGCTTTGGACGGGGTTTGCCGCGACCATTCTGTCCCTTTTCATGGCCTTTGCGCTCGCGGGTCGGGTATGGATGCACAGCGGAGGAAAACGGCTGCGGGCCCTCGCGCTTCCGCTTCTTGCGGCGCCGCATGCGGCGATGGCAATTGGTCTGGCCTTCCTGATTGCGCCGTCGGGCTGGATTGCCCGCGTCATCAGTCCCTGGGCAACGGGGTGGCAGGTGCCGCCCGGCATAGCGACGGTTCACGATCCCGGCGGGATCGCCCTGATCCTCGGGCTGATAGTCAAGGAGGTGCCGTTCCTCCTGCTCATGATCCTCTCCGTCCTTGCCCAAATCAAGGCGCGAGAACAGGCCGCGGCGGCGCGTGCGCTGGGCTATTCCCCTCAGACGGTCTGGACGAAGATTCTCGTACCGCAAATCTATCGCCTCATCCGCTTGCCGGTCTTTGCAACGCTCGCCTTTGCATTGTCGGTTGTCGACATGGCGCTGATCCTTGGACCGACGCAGCCGCCGACGCTGGCCGTTGCCATGACGCGCTGGTTCGTCGCTGCAGATACACGGCTCTTGATGCCCGCGTCGGCCGCCGCGATCTTGCTGGCAGCCCTCGCAATGCTCTCTGTTGCACTCTGGATCCTCGGTGAACGCGTCATGGGCGCGCTGAACCGGCGCCGGATCGTGGGCGGCGCACGGAGGGGCTGGCCAATCGCCGTCGGCGCGGCGACGGGTCAGGTGCTTCTATGGCTGGGCACGGCTGCACTGATTGCCCTTCTGGTCTGGTCTCTCGCCTGGCGGTGGAGCTTCCCGAACGGCCTTCCCGAAAGCTGGAGCGTGACCGCCTGGATGCGAGGGGGGTGGTGGATTGCGCTGAAACAGAGCCTTTTCCTGGGGACGGTCACGGTACTCGTCTCGGTCACGCTGTCCGTGCTCTGGCTTGAGGGCGAGACGCGCGCCGGCCTCGCCCGGGCGCGCTGGGCTTCCGCGCTGATCTATCTTCCCTTGATGGTCCCGCAGGCGGCATTTCTTTTTGGTCTGTCGGTCGCGTTCCTGCGCGGCGGGATCGGCGCGGGCCACTTTGCGGTCATGTGGGGGCAGGCGCTTTTTGTCTATCCCTATGTGATGCTCGCACTGTCCGACCCCTGGCACGCCCTTGACCGGCGCCTGGACCGGACAGCGGCGTCTCTTGGCGCAGGGCCGTGGCGCCGGCTCTTCCGCGTGAAGCTCCCGATCCTTCTGCGGCCGATCCTGACCGCGGCGGCCATCGGCTTTGCGGTCTCGGTCGCGCAATACCTGCCGACGCTTCTGCTCGGGGCGGGCCGCGTCACGACGCTGACGACGGAAGCGGTGACGCTTGCCTCCGGCTCGGACCGCAGAGTTACAGGCGTTTTCGCAGTCCTCTTGGCGGCAATGCCCCTTGTCGGTTTCGGCCTTGCGTTCGCCATTCCCGCGCTGTTCTACAGAAACCGGCGCGGGCTGAGCGGGGGAAGGGCATGACCGGTCTTGTCCTGACCAATGTGACGATCCGGTCGCCGGGAGGCAGCCCGCTCTTCGCGCCGCTGACCTTCGGCGTGCGCCCGGGCGAAATTGTCAGCCTGTCCGGCCCCTCGGGCATCGGAAAGTCCACCCTTGTCGCGCATATCGGGGGGCATCTGCCGGCCGGGTTTGTCACGGCCGGGCAGGTGACGCTGGATGGTCGGAACGCTCTTGCCCTGCCAGCCGAGGCGCGGCGCATCGGGGTTCTCTTTCAGGATGCGCTTCTCTTTCCACATCTGTCCGTCGGCGAGAATCTCGCCTTTGGCCTCGAACCCGCCATTCGCGGGCGTGCCGCACGGCGTGCGGCGGTTGAGGAGGCGCTTGAACAGGCCGGACTCGCCGGTTTCTACCGCCGCGACCCAGCGACACTTTCTGGCGGACAGCAGGCGCGCGCCGCCCTCATGCGCACGCTTCTTGCGGCGCCACGTGCAATCCTGCTGGATGAGCCCTTCTCGAAGCTCGACCCGGCGCTCAGGGCCGAGCTTCGTTCCTTTGTCTTCGCGCATGTCCGTGCGCGCGCGGTACCGGTGCTGATGGTCAGCCACGATGCAGAGGATGCGGCCGCCGCCGGTGGCCCGGTGATCAGTCTCTCACCTGCCTGAATTCAGCGAGCCCTCGCACGATGACCGGTCTCGAAATACTGGCCGGTTCGCGTGGCTAGATAGGGCGGCAGGGGGATCTCCTCCTGCTTCAGAAAACCGGCCTGTGCCAGCGCGCCGTCCTTCACCATCTCGATGACGGCAACGACCGAGGCGGAGGTCGTCCAGGCGATCGCCGTCCGGCGCTTGCCTCCAATCTCGATCGGGTAATAGGCGCGCACGAACTCCTTGCGCTTCAGTTGCCCGTCAACCCAGCCTTCGGCCGCGACGTGGACATAGACCACATCCTCGTCCACCGGAGGTTTCGCATGGGTCAGGATACGCCCGGCCGCTGCCCGGTTTTCGCGCATCAGCAGCTCATGGAAGAAAAAATTCATCAGCTGGACATGCCCCGGATAGCGCATCGTCTTGTAGTCGAGGTTCTCGATCCGGCCCGCATATGTCTCGCACATCGTGCCGAGGCCGCCGGAGGTGGTGAAGGCCTCCAGTTTCACGCCGTCGATATAGATCGTCTCGAGCCATTCCATCGCCGAGACGGTCTTGAGGACGCCCTCCTCGATCACATCGCAATCGTTGAGATATTCGTTGACCACCCCCTCGGGCGACCAATTGAAGGCGTAGCCGAGAAGCCCCGTGGGGTTCTGCGGCAGCGCGCCGACGCGCAGCCGGATGGAACGGACCTTGTCGAACATCTCGGCCAGGTGCGCGCCGATGATGCCGACGAAACCGGGCGCGAGGCCGCATTGCGGGGCCATGATGCCCTTCGAGGTCTTTGCAAGCTCTCGGATGTGCTTCGTCGTCGGCACGTCCTCGGTCAGGTCGAAGTAATGAACGCCCAGCCCGTGGGCCACGGTCGATACGCCGATATTCAGGTGATAGGGCAGGCAGGACAGAACCGCCTCCTGATCACTCAGGATCGCATTCAGAGCGTCTTTGTCGGTCAGGTCGGCCTTGCGGGTCGGGAAGGGGCACCCCTTGACCTCACGCGCGTCGATGCCGGTGACGCTGAACCCGGCTTCGGAGAGCAACTCCGCCGCCAGATGACCGACTTTTCCGAGGCCGAGAACGGCGACCTTGCTGAACGACATCTTTCCCTCCTGTCCACTCTCTGGTGACAGAATCGCCGGGCATGCAGTCGAAAGCGCGCGTCATTCCGGCGATCTGGCGCCGTAGTCCCAAAAAAATGTCGGCCCGGCCGGTCATTATGACGGGCCGGGCCAAACGGGCAGTTGGGGCCTCCTCAGAAGTCGAACTTCACACCCTGCGCCAGAGGCAGCTGGGCCGAATAGTTGATCGTGTTGGTCTGCCGCCGCATGTAGCCCTTCCAGGCGTCCGAGCCGCTTTCACGGCCGCCGCCCGTTTCCTTCTCGC
>JAGRDU010000146.1 GCA_020446905.1 Paracoccaceae bacterium
ACACGCTGGAAGAGGTCGGCCAGCAATTCAGCGTGACCCGCGAACGCATCCGCCAGATCGAGGCGAAGGCCTTGCGCAAGCTGAAGCACCCGAGCCGGTCACGGAAGCTGAGGAGTTTCCTGGATCAGTAGCGGCCGATGGAACGCATCGGCAACCTCGAGAAATGGTTCATCAGCAAGTCGGCCGCGCAGGATGCCGTCAGCGGCCCCGCGAGCGGACCTTGGGACGAGCGAACCAGCGCTTTGGTCGAGGCCTTTCAGATGGGGGCGCTGGCGCGCGACGTTCAGGATCATCGAGCAACCAACAAGTGTAGTTCCGCCCTTGCCGATCTGATTGCGGCCGTCAGAAGCACTCGCGATTTGCCGAACTTTGTGGTCTATCGCGGGCTGCTTCTCAAATCGCCGCCTGAAGTCTCAACCGCTTTTCGCGAGCGTTCCCTTAGCAGTTGGACAATCTTTCCCAGCATCGCATTGCGTCTTGCGCTCGCTCAGGGCCAAGGTTTGGTCACGATTTTGCGCTATCGACTTTCCCAGACCGACGCCGCATTCTACATTGACGACTGGGAATACGAGGTCCTGCGTCCACCCTATGTCTCGCAGGTGTTTCGAATCGCAAAGGGGAACGTGAACTTCATGGGCCATTCATGCGACGTCGTTGTCGCGGACCTTGAAGCGCTGGAAGGCAAAGATGAACAATAAACTCGAAAGCCTTTTCCGACCCTACTTCCGAACTGACGCAAACGGAGACTTTGTGACTGCGGACGGGCGTGTACTCGATAGCAATTCAACGGCAATGGAAATCGCCGATGAACTCTTCGAGGCGGATCCGTCCCGGTATGCGGACGAGATCATCAAGCTGTTGAAACCATTCTGCCGGCGCTTTGACATAGCCAAGATGCGCGCCGCGCTTGGCGGCGTCAGCACCGGAACACGCAAGGTGGTCGCTGCATCCGGCTTGAATGCCAAATCCGTTGCCTGATCCCAGACCGCTGCTTGCGGCGCTTTTCACGGTGAGAATGATGAAACTTCCAAGCATGGCCGCCGTCATTTCGAGCCTGCTTCTTGCGACAGCTCCCTCTTTTGCGTTCACCGCCCAGAACGGTCTGGCTGTCAGGCCGGAGACGGCGGGTACCTTCAACGTGCCCTGGCAAGGCAAGGCCGGCCCCTCGGCCTTCTGGTGCGCGGCGGGCGACTACGGCATCCGCGCGCTGCACCTGACGCCGGATACGCGCATATACCGCACCTCCGAACCGCCGCGGCGGTCGGGGGAGGGGGTGCGCTTCACACTCGATCCGGCGGGGGCGGCGTCATCGACGGGGCTTGCCGTGTTCTGGCCGAAGGGCGCCGGGATCACCGCGGGCTTCGCGCAGTCGTTCTGCGAGGAAGACTTCAAGCGCAGGTAGATGCCCTGCCGTACAGGCAGGTGGGGCGCCCTCCGGGAGCGCGGTCTTGCGTCAGCCGCCGCGCATCTCACCGAAGGACGCCCCGTCGCCAGTGGTGGCTCACCTCCCGCGCACCCACTCCACCCCGATGGAGCTTGCAGCAGAAGATTCCGTGAGGGCGACCCGGACACGCGGTCGCAAAGAGCCGGCGCCGTGGCCTCCTATTTGCGCAACCTGAGGCTGCATAAAAAGGGGGAAATCGGCGCGGGTTTTCCCATGCTGGCACGGCCGCTCGCTATCTGGTGGCGCCAAATGACCTCTACCCAAACTCTAGAGGGGGTCCTATAGTGCCTGTGGACAAGAAGGCAATAAGACCGAGGGGAAGGGAATGCGCTGCCCGTTTTGCGGTAATGTCGATACGCAGGTGAAGGACAGCCGTCCGGCCGAGGACCACGTGGCGATCCGTCGCCGCCGCTTCTGCCCGGCCTGTGGCGGACGATTCACAACCTACGAGCGGGTGCAGCTGCGCGACCTCGTCGTCATCAAGACCTCGGGCAAGCGCGAGGATTTCGATCGCGACAAGCTGGAGCGCTCGATCCGCATCGCCATGCAGAAGCGCCCGATCGAGCCCGAGCGGATCGACCAGATGATCAGCGGCATCGTGCGGCGGCTGGAAAGCCTCGGTGAGACCGACATCCCGTCGAAGTCCATCGGCGAGATCGTGATGGAGACGCTGGCCCGGATCGACACCGTCGCCTATGTGCGGTTCGCGAGCGTCTACAAGAACTTCCAGGCCGCCGACGATTTCGACAAGTTCGTCTCGGAGCTGCGCCCCTCGGGTGCCGCCGAAGAGTGAGCGCGGAGGACGACCGCGCGCACATGGCCCACGCGCTGGCGCTGGCGCGGCGCGGTCTTGGCACGGTCTGGCCCAATCCCGCGGTTGGCGCCGTGCTCGTTCGGGGCGGCAGGGTTGTCGGTCGCGGCTGGACGCAAGCCGGCGGGCGGCCCCATGCCGAGACTATGGCGCTGGCTCAGGCGGGCCCTGCCGCACAGGGGGCGACAGCCTATGTGACGCTGGAACCCTGCGCGCATCACGGCCAGACCCCGCCCTGTGCCGAGGCGCTGGTGCGCGCCAGGGTGGCGCGGGTCGTCAGCGCGTTTCAGGATCCTGATCCGCGCGTTGCCGGGCGCGGCCATGCGATGTTGCGGGCCGCCGGCATCTCGGTCACCGAGGGGGTGAGGGAGGCCGAGGCGCGGGCGCTGCAACGCGGGTTCCTGACGCGGATAGCCGCCGGCCGGCCCATGCTGACGCTGAAGCTCGCCACCAGCCTTGACGGACGTATCGCAACAGCCGCCGGAGAAAGCCGCTGGATCACCGGGCCCGAGGCGCGGGCAAGGGTCCATGCGATGCGCGCCGCCCATGACGCCGTGCTGATCGGCGGCGGAACGGCGCGTGCGGACGATCCGTCGCTGACGGTGCGCGGCCTCGGCATCGCGCACCAGCCGGTCCGTATCGTCGCAGCCCGCGCCCTCGGCCTCGATCCCGCCGGCGCGCTGGGGCAGAGCGCGCGCGAAGTGCCGCTTTGGCTCATCCATGGCGCCTCTGCGCCGGCCGGGGCGCGTGCCATTTGGGAGGCCGCCGGGGCGCGGCTTGTCGAGGTGCCCGAGGCATCGGATGGCCTCGATCTCGCCGCGCTGATGAGGGCGCTGGGCGGCGCCGGGCTGACGCGGGTCTTCTGCGAGGGGGGCGGGCGCTTTGCCGCTGCGCTCTGCGGCGCCGGGCTCGTCGACGAGATCGCGCTCTTCACGGCGGGCATCGCCCTTGGTGAAGACGCGCGGGCCGGACTGGGGCCGCTTGGCCTCGCCCGGCTCGATGCCGCGCCGCGCTTCCTGTTGCGGTCAACCGAGCGCGTCGGCGCCGATACGCTCAGCCTTTGGGAACGGTCCTGAGCGGGACCTAGCGCCAGAGCCAGGACTGGCTGGCCAGAAGTCCCTGAAGCTTCGCAAGTGTCCGGGTCCGCCACGAGCGTTTCGGCAGATCGCCCGCGGCCAGCCGCGCGACGGCAACCTCGACCGGACAGGGCAGGCCAGATACCGGATCGACATAGCGCGGATAGGCGATCAGGGCGGCGTGGGCGAAGGCGGCAAGGCTCGGCCTTGCGCGGCGTCGCGCGGGTGCCCCACCGAGGTCGCGGGTGAGGCCCCAGCCTGCATAGAAGGGCTGCCCGAGGCAGGTGACCGGCTTGCCCCGCAAGAGCGCCTCGAACCCCAGGGTCGAGGTCATCGTCCAGATCTCGTCGACGGCGTCGATAAGCGCCGGCAGGGGGGCGGCGGCGACCACGGCATCAGCAAGCCGCCGCAGATCCGCCTCCGCCATGGCGCCGGGCCGCAGCCCGGCCAGAATGTCGGGATGTGGCTTGAAAATGATTACGGCACCGGGATTTTCGACCCGCACATGTTCGAGAAGGGCAAGGTTGGTTCTTACGCCCAGAGCGCCCTGAAGCACCGAGGCGTCGTCCTCCACCTGTCCGGGCACGAGGATCCGGTGTCCGGGGGGCAGGTCGGGCAAGGCACCGTCGGATAGGTTGTACTTGGTCACCCCGCTGCGGGTCAGCCGCCCGATCAGCCGCTCGGCCCGCCACTCGCCGCCGGGCGGAGGGCCGGCATTCACCAGCCGCTCGAGCAGGCTTTCGCGCGCCGGGTCGGAGGCGATGCCAATTGGATCGGCGATCAGCGAGATCGGCGGCACGAGGTCGGCGCCCAGCCCGCGCGAGCGCAGATAGCCGTCCTCGACCCGGACCACGGGCAGGTTCAGCTTCACCTCGCCAAGCGCCGCACGCTCCTTCCCGGCCCAGACCATCAGCGCGCGGCCCTGCGCGCGGGCCTTGGCGATGGCGCGGCTGGGGTTCTCCTCAAAGATCACCGGGCGTTCGCGCCCGAAGGCGGCCTGCAGATGCGGCCGTTTCCAGAGGCGCATCCCGGTCGCGACATAGCCCTGCCGGTCGGCGCGGAAGGCGCGGACCTGCGCCTCGAGCTGATCGACCGCCTCCTCGAAGCTGCAAAGCCGGTCGCGGCAAGGATCGTACCAGGTGGGCGCGAGGATCATCGCGGCGGCGAAGAGCTGCGCGCGCGTCAGCTTGCGCTCGCGCCGCGCGACGGGATTTTCGTCCGCGGTCAGGCCCCAGCCTGCGTAGAAGGGTTGGCCGAAGACGCGGGGGCGGTGCCCGGCAAGGATCGCCTCGAACCCGAGCTGCGAGGAGACCGTATAGACCCCGATCGCGCCTTCAAAAAGCGTCCAGGGCGACACAGGTTCTTCGAGAAACGAGACCCGACCCCTGGCGTGGCTTTCGTCGTAGTGCCCCTCACGCGCCCGGGCGAGGGTCTCGGGGTGGCGCTTGATGAGGACACGGGCGCCAGGATGTTCTTCCTGCGCGAAGACGAGCATCTCGCGGAAGGTCGATGCGGTGGCGCCGCCGTGGGCAATCGAGGCGTCGCCCTTTGTCTGGTCGAGAACGAGGACATAGCCGGGATCGGGCGGCGGCAGCGAGGGATCGAAGTCGTTGTATTTCGACAGATGCGCCGCCTTCAGACGCTCGATTCCGTCGCGCGCACGGCGCAGGATTGCGCCGTCGTCGAGCCGGTCCGCGGCAAGGATCCGCTCCAGCCGCGAGGGGCGGGCGGAGGCGAAGTGCACGCCGAGATCGTCGATCAGAAGGCCAAGCGGCGGCTCGCCCCCCGCGCGGCCCGGGCGGACCGAGCGCAGGAAGGCGTCCTCGATGCGCAGGACCTGCGCCTCGGTCCATTCCGCCACCGCCTCGCCGCGCGGCGCGGTCGGGCTGTGGCCCCAGACGCCGACGAGGTCATCCGGCCCGGAGGGTTTCCCGAGCATCACCTCGTACCCTGCGAGCGAGAGGATGCGGCGGATGCGCGGCTGCGTCAGAAACCCGCCAGAATAAACGAAAAGCCGCCGGGGCCCCGCCCCGGCGGCCGTCGCGGGGCCGTCTGCCGTCATCGCGTAGCGGCGGCCGACAGGTTGTTGGCCGAGGACGCGGTGCCGCTGATCGCGCCGAGGATCTTGTTCCACTGCACATAGGGCGCTTCGGTCACGTAGATGGTGTCGGCGTCGCGGATCATGAAGTCTCGCGCGTTGAAGATGCCGCTCGGCTCGGTCAGGTTCAGCACATAGGCCATGCGCACCGGCTGGGTGATGTCCGAGCGGCCCAGGACGGAATTGGCCACCTCCGGAGTTTCCTCTCGGAAGACGAAGACGCCCGTCGGATCGGCAAAGTTGGTGTTGAGGCCGCCGGCCTGCGCCACGGCTTCGATGGCCGACATTTCCTGCGTCTCGAACTGCACGCGCTCCTGCTTGCCGGCGGCGCCCATCACTGTGAAGGCGCGCTGGTCCTCCTCGACCAGGATGATGTCGCCCGGGCGCAGCGCGATGTCGAACTTCGGGTTGGAATAGAGGTCGGTCAGCCAGACCTTGTCGGTATGGGTGTCGCGCGTGATCGTGATCTGCGCGATCTCGGGCTGGACGACGACGCCGCCCGCCTTCGCCAGCATCGCGGCCAGCGTCCGGGTCGGCCGCTCGATCGGATAGACGCCCTGCTTGCCGACACCGCCCATCACCGAAACTGTCGCGCCATCGCCCGCCACCCGGTTAACGGTCACCTGCGGGTCCGGCGTTTGCGGGTCGAGTTTTTGCGTGATGATGCGGCGCAGACCCTCGGGCGTGTTGCCCGCGGCCTTGATGCGCCCGGCATAGGGGACGAAGATGAAGCCGTCGCCGTCCACCTGCACCTCCTGGAGGGCTGTGGAGTTCATGCCCTGGTCAGCCAGAAGGCCATTGTCGACGTTCTCCCAGATGGCGAGGTTCAGCACGTCGCCGGGGCGGATATCGTCCGAGCCCACGACACCGGAGCTGAGAAAGCCGTTGCGAAAGCCGAGCGGCGGCACCACCGAGGCCTTGCGGGCGACATCGGCATTGACGGTCACCACATAGGCATCGCCCATGTTGAGGACGGAGCTTTCAAAGATCTCACGCTTGTTCGGGCCAGACCGCGGCAGCCCACAGGCCACAAGAGCGAATGCCAGCGTCAGGATCGCCGCGGCATTCGCCCAGCGAGTCGACAGAACTCTCACGATATTCGCTCCTTACCCCGAAAACCTGCCCGTGGTTTTCCCGGGAGGGTAAAGAAACGAGGCCCGCTTTTCCAGCCCCTCTACACGGTAGACGGGAACTGTTGCCGCGGCGCCGCGTTGCCGGCCATGAGCGCGTCATAGGGATCCTCGGGCGCAAGGATCATGTCCGTCACCTGACGGAGCAGCGCGCGGCGCCCACGCGCCGAGTAGAATCCGCCGGAGAGTTGAGACGTTTCAAGAAGATAGTGGCGGAAGTTGCGGTAAGCGCGGGGGTCGGGCCGGTCCGGTGCGGCGAAGAAGTCTGCCGCCGTCTGGCCCGACACGAGCTCGGGCTTTGAATAGACTGCGCGGCCGAACGCCCGCAGCGGCATCCCGCGCCAGAGCACCTGCTGCCCTGCGGTCGAATTTACCGTCACCGCGCTTCGAGCCCCGTCGAGCAGATGCGCGAGCTTGCCGCCCCGTACGAGGTGCACCCGCCCCGAGATCCCGAGCGTCCGCGCGCCGTCGCGGATCGCCTCGGCGATCCGGCTGCGCCCGTCCTCGAGCGGGTGCGCCTTGAAGACCAGGTGATGGTGTCGCGGCGCGCCGATCGCGAAGCCTTCGAGGCATAGTGCGATGAACTCGGTCATCGAGGCGAAATCGGAATAGGCACGGAAGCTCGCATCATGTTCGAGCTGCAAGAGCGCGAGATGATAGGGAAAACCGCTGGACCGGATGCGGAAGGTCGCGACCCAGCGCTCCACCCGGTGCACCGGCATCAGGAGAAGGCGCATGAGGTGCAACCGGAATTCCTCGGCGACGGTGACACCCCGGTGCGGCAGGAAGCCGCGATACCGGCGGTTCAGGGCCAGCACGAAGAAATGGTAGAGCGCGCCGTAGAAGATATGCTCTCGCATGTCGCCCCAATGGGCGGGCGGCTTCGGGACCTCGATGTCCGTCTGGCGAAGCGCCGCTGCCATCTCGTCGATGGTCAGCCGCATGAGGCGCGAGTTGCCGTTCGATCCGCCGCGTTCGTAGGTCGCCCAGTAGGGCCGGATGTAACCTTCCTCGAAGACGTGGATCGTCACGCCCGCCTTGCGCGCCAGCGCGATGGCCGCGACATGGACAGGGCGCGCGTCGCCGTAAAGAACGATGTCGGTGATCGCCAGCCGGTGCAGGAGCGCGGCGCATTCGGCAGGCCAGCCCTCGGGCGCGCCGGTGTAGGGGATGAACCCTTCGCCCCCCCAGAAAACCTCGTCGCCCCGGTTGAAGCCGACACGCCAGACCTCGGCGCCGGCGGCACGCAGCTTGGCGCCAAGCTGGCGGAAGAACGGCCCGTGCGGTCCCTGAAGCATCAGGACCCGGCGGCGCGTCCGGAGATACTCGGCACTGTCTTTCACGTCTGGTCCTTGCCGGCGCCGCAGCGTTGGCGCGCGGCCTTCCTACTCTCTGCCTGAGGCAGCATTGCGGCACAACCCTCTTGCCCTTGATGCGCGCGCGGGCACGGGCTACGCAGGGGGGAACGGAGGCCTTCGCATGTTCACAGGGATCGTCACGGACCTCGGCGAGGTGCTCGCCCTCGAGCAGAGGGGCGACCTGCGCGCCCGCATCGGCACCTCTTATCCGGTGGACGGCATCGACATCGGCGCCTCGATCGCCTGCGACGGGGTCTGCCTGACGGTGATCGCGACGGGTTCCGAGCCGCGTGGCTGGTTCGATGTGGAGATATCGGCCGAGACGGTGTCGAAGACCAATCTCGGCGGCAATGGCTGGCACGTCGGCAAGAGGCTGAACCTCGAACGCGCGCTGAAGGTCGGGGACGAGCTTGGGGGGCACATCGTCTCGGGCCATGTCGATGGCGTGGCCGAGATTGTGGACATGCGCGACGAAGGGGATTCGACCCGGTTCACCTTCCGCGCGCCTGACGCCCTGGCGAAATACATCGCGCCGAAGGGGTCTGTCGCTTTGAACGGCACCTCGCTGACGGTGAATGAGGTGTCTGGTCGCGACTTCGGCGTGAACATCATCCCGCACACGAAGGCGGTGACGACCTGGGGGGCGGCGAAGGTCGGCGATGCGGTGAACCTCGAGATCGACACGCTCGCCCGCTATGTCGCCCGCCTTCAGGACTGGGCGAAGGCATGAACGGGATCGGCCATAACGGCGGCCCGACGCTGGAGCCGGGCAGCACCTGGCGGACGCATTGCTGGCGCGCCGCCCGTGCAGCGCTTTTGCCCAAGCTGCCCTTGGAGGTCGTGCGCCTCCACGTCCGCCGTGCCGCCGAGATCGGGCTTGATTACAAGACCTATGCCGGGGTGCGCGCCACCACGGGCCACGACCTTGTCGCTTTTCTCTTTTCCACCAATGCTTTGCGCCTTCTACGCGAGACCGACCGCATGGCCGCGGCCGATGTGACGAAACTGGCGGGCGTCCGCCAGATCGGGCGCCTTGTCGCCGCGCAGCCGCCGCTCCGGCCCGCCGGGGTGGTGCAAATCCTCGCGGGGCAGGGCATCGCCGTGGATGCCGCCGCCCGTGCCCCGGGGCTGGCCGAGAGCTGGAGCGAAACCCGTGGACAGATCCTGTCGCTTCTGGGCGAGGTGCGCGCGCCCGCCGACCGGGTACTGCTCATCGGAGAGACCGCGCTCGAGCGCGATTGGGTCGGCGCCGCGCGACTGGCAGGGTTTGTCCCGGCGGTGCAGTATTTCGGGGCTGCTGTTCATCCCTGAACAGGGCCTCTGCACTGGCCAAGCGCCGCCGCTTGGTCTATCGCGGCGGAAACGGGACTGACATGACGGGTGCCATGGCCGACGATCTGACCGCCGCGATCTCCTCGACCGACGAGATCATCAATGAGGCGCGCAACGGGCGCATGTTCATCCTTGTCGATCACGAGGACCGCGAGAACGAGGGCGACCTCGTCATCCCTGCGCAAATGTGCACGCCTGATGCGGTGAACTTCATGGCGACGCACGGGCGCGGCCTGATCTGCCTCACGCTCTCCACCGCGCGGATCGACGCGCTGGGCCTGCAGCTGATGACGCCCAAGAACTCCTCGCGGCACGAGACCGCCTTCACGGTCTCTATTGAAGCGCGCGAGGGCGTCTCGACCGGCATTTCCGCCGCCGACCGCGCCCATACCGTCGCCGTCGCCATCGACCCGACCAAGGGGCCGCAGGATATCGCGACGCCGGGGCATATCTTCCCGCTCCGCGCCCGCGACGGCGGTGTGCTGGTGCGCGCCGGTCATACCGAGGCCGCGACGGATATCTCGCGTCTGGCGGGCCTCAACCCCTCGGGCGTCATCTGCGAGATCATGAAGGANNAAGGACGACGGCACCATGGCGCGGCTGCCGGACCTCGTGACCTTCGCGCGGAAACACGGGCTGAAGATCGGCACGATCACCGACCTCATCGCCTACCGCCGCCGCCACGACAACCTCGTGCGCGAGACTCTGACGAAACCGGTGACCTCGGCCTATGGCGGCGAATGGATCATGCGCGTCTTCACCGACGTGACCGAGGGGACCGAGCATGTCGTCCTCACCAAGGGTGACATCACCACGCCCGAGCCGGTGCTGGTTCGCACCCATGCGCTGAATGTGCTGGAGGACGTGCTCGCGCTCGGGCCGTCGCCGGAGGGCGAGTTGGCCCGCGCCATGCGGATCATCGCCGAAGAGGGGCGGGGGGCGGTGTGCCTCTTCCGCGACCCCAAGGCGAAGCTTCTGACCGAAGAGGAGGACGGGCCAAGGACGATCAAACAGACCGGGCTCGGCGCGCAGATCCTCTCAACAATGGGGCTCAAGCAGCTGATCCTCCTGACGGATTCGCCGCTGACACGCTATCTGGGCCTTGACGCCTACGATCTTCATATTGCGGGCACCCGCCCGATCACGAAGGGCTGAGCCATGGCCGGAACGGAAACCCATTACACCCTGCCGCTTCCCAGCTTCGACAAGCCGGTCAAACTGCTGATCGTGGTCGCGCCCTATTACAAGGACATCGCCGATGACCTCGTGGCAGGCGCGAAGGCCGTCGCGGCCGAGGCGGGCGCTGCGGTGGATCTGATCGAGGTGCCGGGCGCGCTCGAGGTGCCCTCGGCCATCGGCCTTGCCTTCCGCATGTCGAACTACGACGGCTTCGTCGCGCTTGGCTGCGTGATCCGGGGCGAGACGACGCATTACGACACGGTCTGCAATGACAGCTCGCGCGGCCTCACGCTGCTGGGCCTCAACGGCGCCTGTATCGGCAACGGCATCCTGACCGTGGAAAACCGCGATCAGGCCGTGGTTCGCGCAGATCCCGCAGGCCAGAACAAGGGCGGCGGCGCCGCTGCCGCAGCCTTGCATCTGATCGCGCTTTCCCGCAAATGGGCGCGCCAGACGAAGGGGATCGGGTTCAAGCCGCTCGGCGAGGAATTCCGCATCGCCGGAACGCCCGAAGGATCCGACATCGCATGAGCGACGCCGCCAAACCCAGTGCCGCCGAAAAGCGCCAGATGAAATCGGCCGCGCGCCTCTATGCCGTGCAGGCGCTTTTCCAGATGGAGGTCTCGGGCCAGACCGCCGAGAAGGTCTCGCGCGAGTTCGAGACGCACCGCTTCGGCGCGATCTATGAAGACGACGAGATGGCCGAGGGCGATCCCGACCTTTTCCGCACGCTGGTAAGCGAGGCGGTCAACTGGCAGGCCAAGATCGACCAGATGACCGACCGCGCGCTTGTGGCCAAATGGCCGATCGACCGGATCGACCCGGTGCTGCGCGCGCTCTTCCGCGCCGCCGGGGCGGAACTGGTGAATGAAAAGACGCCCCCGAAGGTCGTCATCACTGAATTCGTCGATATCGCGCGGGCCTTCTTCCCGGACGGTAAGGAGCCGAAATTCGTCAACGCCGTCCTTGACCACATGGCGCACGAAGCCCGGCCAGAGGCGTTCTGATGCCGCTCGCCGCAGAGATCCTCATCGGGCTCATCGCGGCGCTGCATCTCTATATCCTCTGGATGGAAATGTTCGCCTGGGAAAGCCGGGGGCCGAAGGTGTTCCGCGCTGTGCCGAAGGACCTCTTCGCCTCGACAAAGGCGATGATGGCCAACCAGGGTCTCTATAACGGGTTCCTCGCCGCCGGGCTGATCTGGGCACTCGTCGCGGGGCCCGAGCTCGCCAGGCCGCTCGCGATCTTCTTCCTTGGCTGCGTCGCCATCGCCGGGATCTATGGCGCCCTGACGGCCGCGCGGCGGATCTTCTGGATCCAGGGGGCCCCGGCGCTCCTCGCGCTGGCGGTTATTGGCCTATCGTGACGCTGCGACCATCCGCCTCTGGGACGGATGCGGCGCCATGGCTATGATTGACCCGCAGGAAGGGAGAATCCGAATGCCAACCCTCGTCCGCCTCTACATCCGCAATGTCTTCGTCGGTTTCGGCCTGTCGGCCCTTTTCGTCGGTGCGCTTCTGGGGCTGAACGTGGCGAACCTCTGGCATCTGATCTCCACCTCGCCGCAGGGCTGGCTCGCGGTCCTGATGCTGTTCGTCTTCAACGGCATCGTTTTTGCCGGCGTGCAGTTCGCCATCGTCATCATGCGCATGGAGGACCGGGGGCAGGGCAGCGGCGGTGGCCGCCGTGAGGCGATCAAACCGGCCCAAGCCGAACCCCTGCGAGTGCGCGTTGCTGTGGGCGGGCTGCCCCGCCGACACTGATCGGGCCCGTCGCTCCCCATTATCAGTAATGTCGTATTTTCGGGCCGCCTGATCCCATGGATATCGCTCTGCTGAAGACCTTTCTCGCGGTTTCCGAGACCGGATCATTCGCGGCAGCGTCCGACCGCTTGTTCGTAACGCAATCGGCCGTCAGCCTCAGGGTGCAGCGCTTGGAGGAGTTGCTGAATCGGACGTTGTTCGTCCGCTCGCGCGCCGGGGCAGAGCTGACGCCATCGGGACGCGAATTCGAGGCCTACGCCATTTCGCTTATCCAGAACTGGGAAAAGGCGCGCCAGCAGGTCGCGTTGCCGGACGGGTTCGACCGTTCGCTCAATATCGGGGCGCAAATCTCGCTCTGGCCGCGCCTGGGGTTCAAGTGGGTCGACGCCCTGCGCGCCGAGCAGCCAAGGCTGGGTCTACGGTGCGAGGTCGGGACTCCGGACCAGTTGACCCATGACATGACCGAAGGGGTCATGCAGATCGCACTGACCTATAATCCGACCCTGCGCCCCGGAATGGCGGTCGAACGGGTCCTTGATGAGGATCTGGTGCTTGCGGCAAGCTGGAAGAATCCCGGCCTGTCAGATCTACGCGGCCGCTATGTCTATGTCGACTGGGGGCCCGATTTCTTCCAGTTCCACAATCAGGCACTTCCCGATCTGGCGAATCCTGGGCTAACCCTCGCGATGGGGGCCCTGGCCGCGCGCTATCTGGCCGACCGGGAATTCGCCGCCTACCTTCCGGCGCGCTACGTGAAGCGATACACCGACCGAGGAATGATGGCCGTGGTGCCCGGCGCGCCCGTCTATACACAGTCGGTCTGGTCGGTCTGGCGGGACGATCTGGAAGAAGATCTGGCAGATGTTGCGCATCGGACACTGAAGAGCGTGGTTCAGGGCGCAGAGGCCGACATGCAGGACATCACCGACCTCGTCTGATGTGCCGGCGCGTCCCGCAGCGGGACGCATCCATATCTCCATTATGACCGTAACATTCAGGAATCATGAGGAAATCATGGTTCAGGGATCTCTCGTAGTTACCGTCTGGGCGCGATGGCGGCTCCCCGTCCAATTCAAGGGGCGCAATGCCGAGTAATGCTCATCTCAACCACAAGTATTATAAATTTTAGTTGGGTCGGATCCTGCCGTAGATCGTCGCCAAGGCAACGAAACGCCTTCACTCCCCCGCAAAGCGGCGCGGAAACAGAAAGGAAACGACATGAAAAACGCACTCAAGCTGGCAGCCGGTTCGTCGCTCGCGCTCATGATGGGCGTGGCTTCGGTCCCCGCTTTCGCGCAGGGCAACCTGATCGGCACGACCGCCATCAACGACCAAATCCGCGACATCGAGCGTGAGGTCCAGGACGACTTCGCGCGGTCCGAGGACGACGCCCGCTTCGCCAACCCCGAGGGCCGTCTCGGCCTCTCGGGCAGCGCCTCGCTGTCCTACTCGGGTCAGACCGGCAACACCGATACGCAGGACCTGACGGTTGGCGCGCGCATCCGTCACAGCACCGGAACCTTCGTGCAGACAGTTGGCCTTGCGCTGGAGTTCTCGGAAGTCGCCGGGGCCAAGTCGGAACAGAACGTCTATGGCGTCTACGATGCCAATTACTACTTCAATGACAAGTTCTACGGCTTCGTTCTGGGCCGTGTGATCACCGACGGTCTTGCCGCTACGGCGACCGAGTACAACAAGGACGCGTTCATCGGCGTCGGTCCGGGTTACCGCGTCATCAACACGCCGGCGACCGCGTGGCGCGTTCAGGCCGGTATCGGCGTGAGTTATCTTGAGGACGGCCTCGGCGCCAGCACGACCGAGACCGGCTATGTTGCCTCGTCGCGCTTCTACCACCGCTTCAACGACAACGTCTTCATGTCGAACGACACCGACATTCTGTCGTCGGATACCGCGTTCCGCGTGAACAACGACCTCGGCGTCAGCTTCAAGATGACCGACGCCTTCTCGACGCGGGTGAGCTACATCAGCGACTACAACGACTCGCGCGCGATCAAGACCGACAACAAACTGGGCGTCGCGCTCGTCTACGGCTTCTGAGCCGCAAATCTCAAGGTAGGACTACTGGGGCGGAGCGATCCGCCCCTTCTTTTTGGGGGAAGGTGGCGGGAACCGCGGCAACCGTGGAGACGTGTTTTTCCCGAGAGCCTGGCTGAACCAGGTGGGCGCCAGATACCGGGACCACGGTCCCGGCAGAGCCAGCTCCCTCGGAAGAGATTATCGGCCACTGGAAAAGGGCCTCGCACGAGAGGGGCAGAACCCGCCACCGGGAAATCTATGTCGCCGCCCGTCGCGCCGCAAGCCCGGCGCGCAATATCAGGCTGACGTGGAGGTCAGGTTCTCCCTACCTGTTTGCACGCAAACGATATGATAGATGCCGCCCCGCCGGGTGCGCGACCCGGTTTCTTTCGGAAAGATCATATCATGAAAGGCATCGGCCTTGTTTTCTTTGCCTCGGCAGCTTTCTACGGGCTTGCGGGGATGTGTCTCGGTCTGTGGATGGGCGGGCAGCAGGATTTCACGCTTGCCCCGGTCCATGCCCATCTCAACCTTCTGGGTTTCGTGACGATGGCGCTTGTCGGTTTCTTCTATCACCTGACCCCTGCGGCCGCCGGCCGCCTGGCAAAGGTTCATTTCGGCATGGCCACGCTCGGCCTTTGGCTGATGATCCCCGGTATCGGCCTTGCCGTGACCGGACGAGGCGAGGCGATGGCCATCGTCGGCTCGCTGGTGACGGTGGCGTCGATGGCGCTCTTCGTCGTGAACCTGGGTCTATCCCTTCGCCCGTCCCGGCGCCGGGATGTCGTGGCCCATTCCGCCGCGTGAGGACCGGCGTCGGGCTGGGCTGGACTTATGTTCCCTTTATGTTCATAGTCCGCCCATGCCCGACGACCTCATGCCCGGACAGCTTCTTGCGCGCGGCGTCTGCCGCCATCTCCTCCATCATGGCTTCGTCACGGTGGAGGAACTGGTACCCGCGCCGGGATTGCGGGTCGATGTGATGGCCCTCGGTCCGAAGGGCGAGGTCTGGATCGTCGAATGCAAGTCGAGCCGGACCGATTTCGTCACCGACCGCAAGTGGCAGAACTATCTCGAATGGTCAGACCGGTTCTTCTGGGCGGTGGACGCCGATTTCCCGGTGGAGCTTTTGCCACCGGAGACGGGCCTCATCCTTGCCGATTCCTATGATGCCGAGATCGTGCGGATGGGACCGGAAACGCCGCTTGCGGGCGCGCGCCGCAAGGTGATGGTGCAGAAATTCGCCCGTCATGCCGCCCTCAGGCTGCAGGGCTTCCGCGATCCCGGCGTCACCCCTTCCGGGGTTTCCCCCTAGCGCCCCTGCCGGCTGCGCGCGCCGCCTCGGCCGCCGCCATCAGCTCCTCGGCAATCTCCTCGGCCTCGTCCGGATCGAAATCGAGCGGCAGTTCGATCCCCTCGCCCTCGACATAGATCCGCACCATCTCTGCATCAAAAGGCCCGATCTGCAGGTTGGCAGCGATGTCGCTTTCCGTGTTGATGCCCATGGCGGCCTCCGTCGTCCCCTTCTGCCTCGCTAGCGCG
>JAGRDU010000147.1:0-150 GCA_020446905.1 Paracoccaceae bacterium
TGGTCGCCGAGACCAAGAAGATCCTCGATCCCAAGATCAAGGTCACGGCGACCTGCGTGCGGGTCCCGGTCTTCGTCGGCCATTCGGAATCGATCAACATCGAGTTCGAGGACTTCCTGGACGAGGACGAGGCCCGCGACATCCTGCGCG
>JAGRDU010000147.1:287-7352 GCA_020446905.1 Paracoccaceae bacterium
CGCAAGGGCGCCGCGCTGAACGCGGTGCAGATCGCCGAGACGCTGGGGAACCGTTGCCTCAAGAAGGGGTAAGGCCTCGAGCAGTACTGACGGGAAGGGCGTCCGAGAGGGCGCCCTTTTGTTCTGGACAGCCGCGATGCGGGCGCTACGGTCGGCCCACCTTCCGGTGCCCGCTGTCGCGGGAGAATCGGGAACGCGGTGAAACGCTGCGACGTGCCCAACGCTGTGAGGGGGACCGTCGGACAAAGCCCACTGGCAGATGCCGGGAAGGGGTCCGCACGGGCAGAACCCAAGTCAGAAGACCGGCCGGAAGGGATGGCGCGGGACGCGTGGACGGCGGCCGCGTGCGGAACCATCCTAAGGGGACTGAGATGGCCGACATTGTTACCCGGAACGCGCCTCGCGCGGGCGATGCCTATTCGACCGAGGACCGCCGTGCGGTCTACCGCACGATCCTTGAGCGGCGGGATGTGCGCCGCGATTTCCTGCCCGATCCGGTGGCGCCCGAAACGCTCGCGCGGGTGCTGCTCGCGGCCCATCACGCGCCCTCGGTCGGGTTCATGCAGCCCTGGGATTTCATCCTTCTGCAGGATATTGGGATGCGTCGGCGGGTGCACGACCTGTTCACCAAGGCGAATGCAGAGGCGGCCGAGATGTTCTCCGGCGCGCGGCAGGAAGCCTACAGGGGCCTAAAGTTGGAGGGTATCCTCGAAGCGCCGCTGAATATCTGCGTTACCTGTGACCGACGCCGGGCCGGGCCGGTCGTTCTTGGCCGGACCCACATACGCGAGACCGACCTTTTCTCGACCGTCTGCGCGGTGCAGAACTTCTGGCTGGCCGCGCGGACCGAGGAGCTGGGTGTCGGTTGGGTCTCGATCCTCGACAACGCGGCCTTGGGCGAGGTGCTTGGTTTGCCCGAGGCGGTCGTGCCGGTCGCCTATCTCTGCGTCGGGCATGTGGATGGCTTTCGCCGGACCCCCGAGCTTGAGGCCTCAGGCTGGCGGCAAAGGCTGCCGCTCGTGCGGCATGTCCACGAGGGGCGCTGGGGCGAGCCCGCTCGGGATGGGGCGCTCACCCGGGGCATCGCGGAAGGGCAGGCCGCGATCTGCGACGGGCGTTTCATGTCCGAAGGGATCGGCTAGGCCGTGCGTCTAGCCCTGACCCGCCGACAGAAGCGCAGTCTGCAGGTCGGTATATTCCTCGCAGGTGCCGCAAAGCGCGGCCAGCCGGTCGAGGTTGGCGCGCGCTTTCGCGTATTCGCCCATCTCGACATATAGTTCGCCCTGATATTCGAGCGCACCGAGGTGTTTGGGATTGGCCTTGAGGGCGGCCTGATACCAGCGCTCGGCCTCGGGGAAACGGTTCATCTTGCGGTTGGAATAGCCCATCAGGTTCAGGGCGTCGGCATTGCGCGGCTCTGCCTTCAGGACCGCGGCGAGGAGCTTCAGCGCCTGCGCATACTGTCCGCCATCGACGGCGGCCTTGGCCTCGGCATAGCCGGACTGCGCGGCGGGCGCGGTGCTGGTCGTCGTTTCGGTGCCGGCCGCGAAGGCGGCGGGTGCGGCGAGCGCAAGCGCGGCCACGGTCGCGGCGCCCAGTGCCGTGCGGAAAAGGTCGGTCATCGGAACCCCCTGCAAGTTCTTCGTTTCGCAGCAAGCCTAGCACGATGCGGCGGGGGGATGCCTCAAAATCCTGAGACGTCGGACCTTGGTCAGGCCGCGCGCCCCCTTTCGGCCCGACCTGGCGCGGCGGTGGCGGGCAGCCGGGCAGGCTTGCGATCGGCCTCGGCCGGAAAGCCGGTGCCGAATTGCAGCGTCAGCGCCGCCAGCCCGAGACCGACCTGCGCCGCATGCATCAGGGGCCGTTCGATGGGCCAGGACATCAGCACCAGATCGCCATCGCTTCCCCTGCGCAGGACGCAGCCAAGCGCGCGGAGGCGGATCTGAAGACCGACCCAGCCCGAAGAGAGGTGCCGCGCACGGGAGATCTCCTCCTCCCGGCTCCGGAGGCGGGCGGGTGTGCGGTCGAGCGCGCCGCGCAGCACGGCGCGCAGGTAGTCCGAGGGGCCAACGCCCGCCAGGGCGGCGGCGCGGCCAAGCGCGGCAATCATGGATTCGGGAAGGTCGACGGTGACGGTGCGGCAGGGTTCCATGCCGCCACGATGACCGAATCAGGTTAACGCGGCGTTCCGCTCAGAGGAGCTGAAACCGCCCGCTGACGGGATCGAGGTATTCCATGCCGCCCACACCGATATCGTTCCAGAGGCCGTGCAGCGTCATCTCGCCGGCCTCGACCGCCGAGGCGACATAGGGGAACGTCATGAGATTGGCGAGGCTGACCTTGACCGCTTCCTTTTCCAGCGCCTCGAGCTGTTCTTCGGCGGGCAGGTCCTTCACCCGGTCGTACCCGGGGCGCAGCATGTCCATCCAGCGGCCGACGAAGCTGGTCTTTTCCTCGAGCGCGGGGGCGCGGCCCGAGCACATGTCATGGCAGCCCTGCACGCCGCCGCAGCGCGAATGGCCAAGGACGATCAGATGCGCGACCTTCAGCGTCGTCACCGCGTATTCGACCGCCGCCGAGGTGCCGTGCTGTTCGCCGTCGGGCGCATAGGACGGCACGAGATTGGCGATGTTGCGGTGGATGAAGAACTCGCCCTGGTCGGCGCCGAAGATCGAGGTGACGTGGACTCGGCTGTCGCAGCAGGAGATCACCATGGCGCGCGGGCGCTGGCCGTCCTCGGCGAGGCGCCGGTACCATGCGCGGTTCTCCTCCCAGGTGGTGGCCTTCCAGCCCTGGAAGCGTTGCACGAGGTAGGCAGGCAGCGGCTTTGCGTAATGCATCGTGGCGTCTCTTTCCCGGCGCGGTTTTCCAGCAGATAGAGCTTCGGCCCTTCAAATTCGAGAGGTTTTTCGCGGTCGCAGCAAGGAAATGTTGAGAGATCGGCCGCAGGGTCCCGCGCGGGAATGGTGAAGGAAAGGAGGGTGACGTGGGTGAGGTGATAGTGCTCAGGCCGGATGAGGGCATCCGGCTGAACCCCGAGCGGCTGGTCGCGCTTTATGCCGAACTTGGCGAGCGCGGCGCCGAGGCGGTGCTGGCGCGGGCGCTCGACGAGATGGAGCAGCGGCTGGCCGAGATGAGGGGGCATGCCGAGGCGGGCAGCGGTGCCGCGCTGGAACGCAGCGCGCGGCTTCTGGTGAAGGTCGCGGAGCAGATCGGCATGGAGAGTTTCGCGCGCGTGGCGGGCGATGTCGCGTTTTGCGCGGGGGCGCGAGACGCGATCGGGCAGGCGGCGACGCTGGGCCGGCTGTCCCGCATCGGCGACCGGTCGCTGACGGCGGTCTGGAAACTGCGCGACGTGATGATCTGAAGGCCTTGCGGGCGGCGCGGGCAGGGCTAGTCTGGCAGGGTTGCTGTCCCGAGGGTCCAGATGCCGTTTTCCTTCGCCGATCCCGCCGCACCCAGCCTGCCGCTGATCCTGACTGATCCCGGCGGCGCCCAGGCGCTTATTGGCCGGCTTGATCTGACCGCGCGCACCTGGGTGCAAGCCGCAGGGTTTACCGGCAAGCTCGGCCAGCTTTGCGTGTTGCCGGGCGGGGATGGCCGGCCGTCAGGTGCGATTTTCGGCACGGGCGACGCGGCGTCCCGGGCGCGCGGGCGGTTTCACCTCGCGCGTGCCGCGTCCGACCTGCCGTCCGGCGCATGGCGGATCGAGGGCGATCTGACACCGGCCGAGGCCGAGGAAGCCGCGCTTGGCTGGCTGCTCGCCGGCTACCGCTTCGACAGATACAAATCCGCAAGCGCGCCGAAGGCGTTGCTTGTCCCGCCCGCCGGCGTCGACGCCGCGCGCATTCTCGCGCTGGCCGAGGCCGAGGCGCTGACCCGCGATCTGGTCAACACGCCGGCCTCGGACATGGGGCCAGAGGAACTGGAACGCGCCCTTGTCGATCTTGCACGGCAGTTCGGGGCGGAAACAGCGGTGATCCGGGGCGAGGATCTTCTGGCGCAGGGCTTCCCGATGATCCACGCGGTCGGCCGCGCCTCGACGCGCGCGCCGCGGCTGCTGGATCTGCGCTGGGGCACGAAGGGGCCGGCGCTGACGCTGGTCGGCAAGGGCGTGTGTTTTGACACCGGCGGGCTGAACATCAAGACCGGCGGGTCGATGAGCCTGATGAAGAAGGACATGGGCGGCGCCGCGAACGTCATGGGGCTGGCCCGGATGATCATGGCGCTGGACCTGCCGTTGCGCCTCAGGGTGCTTGTGCCGGCGGTCGAGAACGTGATCTCGGGCAATGCGCTGAAACCCAAGGACATCCTGACGAGCCGCAAGGGTCTGACGGTCGAGGTGAACGACACCGATGCCGAGGGGCGGCTTGTGCTGGCCGACGCGCTGGCGCTGGCCGACGAGGAAAAGCCCGATCTTCTCATCTCGATGGCGACGCTGACCGGGGCGGCGCGGGTTGCCGTCGGGCCGGACCTCGCGCCCTTCTATGCCGATGACGAGGCGCTGGCGGCGGCGATCCTTGCGGGTGGGTCGGAAAGCGCCGATCCGGTCTGGCGGATGCCGTTCTGGGCGCCCTACGAGGCCGTCATCGAGCCGGAGATCGCCGATCTCGACAATGCGCCGGGTTTCGGCTTCGCGGGGTCGATCACCGCCGCGCTGTTCCTGCGCCGATTCGTCACCGCCAGCCCGCGCTACGCGCATTTCGACATCTACGCCTGGCAACCGACGGCGGCGCCGGGGCGGCCCAAGGGTGGGGTCGGGCAGGGCGGGCGGGCGATCCTGAATGCGCTGCCGCGGGTGCTGGGGCTATGAGCGACCGGCGCCTCACCCCCGCGAACGGCCGCGTCGCGCATGTCTCGCTGCAGGAGATCGTGAAGGCCGAGCGCTATGTCGAGGGCGACTGGGCGCGGATTGCCGCGCCGCTGGCGGATCTGCTTGCGGTGCCCGGCGGCGCGCGCGACCGGCAGGTCCTGATGGGCGAGCGGGTGCTGGTTCTCGACCGCGACGACGGTTTCGCCTTCGTGCGGGCCGAGAAGGACGGCTATTGCGGTTACCTGATCGAGACGGCTCTGGGCGATGACCGCGCCGCGACGCATTGGGTCTGCGAACCCGCGACGCACCTTTACGCCGAGCCGAGCCTCAAGACACCCGAGCAGGCCCATCTGACGATGGGCGCGCGGCTGACGATCGCGGCCGAGCATGGCCGGTTCATGGAAACCGTGGACGGGCTTTTCGTGCCCGCGCCGCACCTGTGCCCGCTTGGACGCTGGGCGGCGGATGCCGCGTCGGTGGCCGAGCGCTTTCTCGGCACGCCCTACCTCTGGGGCGGGAATTCGCGCGCGGGGATCGACTGCTCGGGCCTCGTGCAGGCGGCGCTGACGGCCGCCGGCCACTTCTGTCCCGGCGACAGCGACATGCAGGAGCGCAGCGTCGGCCTGCCGGTCGCGCCGGGCGAGGCGCCGCGGCGGGGGGATCTTTACTTCTGGAAGGGGCACGTCGCGATGGCGGTTTCGGCCGACCGGCTGATCCATGCCAACGGCTTTCATATGGCGGTCGGATACGAAGGCATAGAGGCTGCGGCCGAACGGATCGCGGCACAGGGCGAGGGCCCGGTGACCGCGATCCGGCGGCTCCCGTCCTAGTCCACCGGGCGGATCAGCTTGCGTTCGAGAACGCGCAGGACCGTGGGCAGGTCATGGCCGCGTTTCAGAATCTGTCCGTCCATGCCGACAACGGCGTACATCCCCTGCTGCTGGCGCAGGCGGGGGTGTTTCTCGATCCGGTAGAGCGGATGTTCGGCGGTGCGGCGGAAGACGGCGAAAACCGCCATGTCGCGCAGGAAGGACATCGCGTAGTCGCGCCACTCTCCCGCGGCGACCATGCGACCGTAGAGCCCGAGGATCTGGCCAAGCTCGTGCCGGTCGAAGGCGACCTGGTCGGGCGCGGGTGTCGCGGGCTGGAACGGGGTCGGGCGCTGGACCGTCATGGCAAAATGTTAGCGCCCTTTGGGGGCAAATCAAGCCCGCCGCACTTCGGCCCCGAAAAGACCGCCGCCGCACCACGCCCGTTCCCCATCGCCGCCGCGTTCTGACGCGACATCTGGCCCCAGCGGCAACGCTAGGTTTCGGCGGCGCGGTCAACAGCCCCCACCCATCCCGCGCCGCCGAAACTGTGTCCCCATCTGGCCCCGCCCCGGCGGGGCTTCTTTTTTCTCAGCCGCAGTAGGCGCGGGAGATCACGCCGGCCGCGTCCGTCTCCAGGTTCAGGCGGGCCGGGCTGTAGTCCATCGTCACGGCCATCCCGGGCGCGATCACGCGGACGGGAAAGCCAAGACGGTCCGCGCCGATGTCCTCGGGCCGACGACCGACAAAGGACGCCAGGTCAATTTCCGGGTCGCTGCAGGACGCGGCCGGAATCCCCGGAGCAGGCGCCTCGGTCGGCGGGGATGTCTCGATACAGGCGGCTGCAAGAAGGGGAAGAATCAGGGTGAGGGGGCGAAGCATCGAACGGCCTACCTTTGCTTGCCTTGGGCGCGGGATTGGACCAAGGTCACGCCAACAATAACAGGGAGGATGCTGCCATGAGAACCCGCGCCGCGGTGGCCGTCGCCGCCGGGAAACCGCTTGAGGTGATGGAGGTCAACCTGGCCGGTCCGCAGGCCGGCGAGGTTCTGGTCGAGATCAAGGCGACCGGTATCTGCCACACCGATGAATTCACCCTGTCGGGCGCGGACCCCGAGGGTCTTTTCCCCGCGATCCTCGGGCATGAGGGCGCCGGCGTCGTCGTCGATGTGGGGCCGGGCGTGACGAGCGTGAAGAAGGGCGACCACGTGATCCCGCTTTACACGCCCGAGTGCCGGGCCTGCCCGTCCTGCCTTTCCCAGAAGACAAACCTTTGCACCTCGATCCGGGCGACCCAGGGAAAGGGTGTGATGCCGGACGGAACCTCGCGCTTTTCCACCCTCGATGGCGATCCGATCCTCCACTACATGGGCTGCTCGACCTTCTCGAACTACACGGTGCTGCCCGAGATCGCGGTCGCGAAGGTGCGCGAGGACGCGCCCT
>JAGRDU010000147.1:7396-7886 GCA_020446905.1 Paracoccaceae bacterium
GCGCCGTCATCAACACCGCCAAGGTCGAGATCGGGGCGAAGGCGGTGGTCTTCGGTCTGGGCGGGATCGGCCTGAACGTGCTGCAGGGGCTGCGCCTTGCGGGCGCGGACATGATTATCGGGGTCGATCTCAACGACGCCAAGAAGCCGATGGCCGAGCATTTCGGGATGACGCATTTCATCAACCCGAAGAACTGCGAGAACGTCGTGCAGGAGATCGTGAACCTCACGAAGACGCCCTTCGACCAGATCGGCGGTGCGGATTATTCCTTCGACTGCACGGGCAACGTGAAGGTGATGCGCGACGCCTTGGAGTGCACCCATCGGGGCTGGGGCCAGTCAATCATCATCGGCGTCGCGCCCGCCGGCGCGGTGATCGAGACGCGGCCTTTCCAGCTGGTCACGGGCCGGGTCTGGAAGGGCACCGCGTTTGGCGGGGCGCGGGGGCGGACGGACGTTCCGAAAGTCGTCGACTGGTACATGGACGGCAA
>JAGRDU010000148.1 GCA_020446905.1 Paracoccaceae bacterium
TCGGCTGCCCCGGCCATGACCAGCGCGACCACGATTTCTGCCGCAAGTACGGCCTGCCAATCGTCGATACCTTCCTGCCGCTGGACGGCGGATGGGACATCGGCGCGGAGCCCTATGTCCCGCTGAAGTCCGAGAAGGTGCGCTACACGCGCGGCTTTGCCGGGGCGGAGGTGCAGACCGGCGAAGAGGCCGTCGACGCCGCCATCGCCCATGCGGAGGCCAATGGCTACGGCACGGGCGTCACGAAGTATCGCCTTCGCGACTGGGGCCTGTCGCGCCAGCGCTACTGGGGCTGCCCGATTCCGGTCGTGCATTGCGATTCTTGCGGCGTGGTGCCGGAGAAGAAGGAGAACCTGCCGGTTCGCCTGCCGGACGATGTTTCCTTCGACAAGCCGGGCAACCCCTTGGACCGACACCCGACCTGGCGCGACGTGCCCTGCCCCGCCTGTGGCAAGCCCGCCAAGCGTGAGACGGACACGATGGATACCTTCGTCGATTCGTCCTGGTACTTCGCCCGCTTCACCGCGCCCCATGCCGCGACGCCCACGGTCATGCAGGACGCCGACTACTGGATGAACGTCGACCAGTATATCGGCGGGATCGAACACGCGATCCTGCACCTTCTTTATTCGCGGTTCTTTGCCCGCGCGATGCACATATGCGGCCACCTGCCGGCGAAGTCGATCGAGCCCTTCAACGCGCTCTTCACGCAGGGGATGGTGACGCACGAGACCTACGCGACCCGCGGCAAGGACGGCCGCCCGATCTGGCACACGCCCGACGAGGTTACGCGCACCGCCGAAGGAGCGACGCTGGCCGATGGCACGGCGGTCGAGATCGGGCCGGTCATCAAGATGTCGAAGTCGAAGAAGAACGTCGTCGANNACATCATCGCCCGCTACGGCGCCGATACCGCGCGCTGGTTCGTCATGTCCGACAGCCCTCCGGAGCGGGATGTCGAATGGACGGCCTCGGGCGCGGACGCCACGCAAAAGCACCTGGCCCGCGTCTGGCGGCTTGCCTCCGAGATTGAGGTGCGGGGCGGCACGGATACGACTGAGGACGAGGCGCTTCTGAAGGCGATGCACCGGACGATTTCCGATGTGACCGCCGGGATCGAGGGCTTTGCCTTCAACAAGGCGGTGGCGAAACTTTACGAATTCACCAACACCTTCGCAAAGTCCGACGCCTCGGCGGCCGCCAAGAAAGAGGCGATGCTGACCCTTGCCAAGCTCATGTCGCCGATGGTGCCGCATCTGGCCGAAGAGGTCTGGGCGATGCTGGGCGGCGCGGGCCTTGCCACCACGGCGCCCTGGCCCAAGGCCGACCCGGCGATGCTGATCGAGGATTCGGTGACGCTGCCGATCCAGATCAACGGCAAGCGCCGCGCGGAAATCAGCGTGCCGAAAGACATGGCGGCTGCCGAGGTTGAAAAGATCGTGCTGGCGGATGAAGCTGTGGTGAAGGCGCTTGCGGGCGCCACGCCAAAGAAGCTCATCGTCGTGCCGGGACGTATCGTCAATGTCGTCATCTGACCGCCGTTTCGTCCTCGGGGCATTCGCGCTCCTGCCGCTGGCGGCCTGCGGGTTCACTCCGGCCTATGCGCCGGGCGGGCCGGCAGAGGGTCTGCTCGGGCAAATCCTCGTCGACGCGCCCGAGGACAAGGACAGCTTCGACCTTGTGGCGCGGCTGGAAGAGCGGCTCGGGCGATCTCGAAGCCCGGCCTATCGCCTCTCGTACCGGATCGAGACGCGGACCCAGGGTCAGGCGATCCAGCCCGACAACACGATCAACCGCTACCAGATTCTCGGGGACGTCAGTTTCGCCCTGCACGACGCTGCCAGCGACACGGTTCTGACCAAGGGCAAGGTGTCGTCTTTTACAGCCTATTCCGCCTTCGGTACCGCCGTCGCGACCGCCGCGTCCGAGGCGGATGCGCATGCGCGGCTGATGACGATCCTTGCGGACCAGATCGTGACGCAACTTGTCGCCGGCTCCGCCACCTGGAACGGCCGATGAAGCTCGCCGGGACGGCGGCGGCGAAGTTCCTCGCGCGGCCCGAAGCGGGCCGAACCGGATTTCTGATCTACGGCGCCGATGCGATGCGGGTCGCGTTGAAGCGGCAGGAGGCGATCGCAGCACTGATCGGCCCTGAGGGCGAGGCCGAGATGCGCCTCTCGCGGATCTCGGCGGCCGATCTGCGCAAGGACCCCGCGCTTCTTGACGACGCCCTGAAGGCGCAGGGCTTCTTCCCCGGCGCGCGCGTCGCCTTCGTCGAGGATGCCGGCGACGGGCTGGCGCCGGTGATCGCAGACGCGCTTTCGGGCTGGCGCGAGGGGGACGCAACGCTGGTCGTGACGGCGGGCAGCCTCGGCAAGAGTTCGACCCTGCGCAAGGCCTTCGAGGCACATCCCAACGCCTATGCCATCGGCATCTACGACGATCCGCCCAGCCGCGAGGAAATCGAGGACGTGCTGAGGAAGGCCGGCCTGACGGAGATCGGGCGCGAGGCGATGACCGACCTTCTGACGCTCGCGCGCGAGCTTGATCCCGGCGATTTCCGACAAACGGTCGAGAAGGTCGCGCTTTACAAGTTCGGAGACGAGAGCCCGCTTGCCCCCGCCGATGTGGCCGCCTGTGCGCCGGGTACGATCGAGGCCGAGGTGGACGATGTCCTGCATGCCACCGCCGAGGCGCGGGCGGGCGAGATCGGCCCGCTGATGCGGCGGCTCGAGGGTCAGGGCGCGACGCCGGTTGGTCTGTCCATCGCCGCGATGCGCCATTTCCGGGCCCTTCATACCGCCGCGTCTGCCCCCGGCGGCGCCGCCGAAGGCATCGCCCGCATGCGCCCGCCGATCTTCGGGCCCCGCCGCGACCGGATGCTGCGGCAGGCGCAGGCCTGGGGAATGTTCAACCTCGAAAAGGCCATCGGGCTTCTGACCGACACCGATCTGACGCTTCGCTCCGCATCAAAGGCGCCGGCCATGGCGGTGATGGAGCGGGCGTTGATCCGGATCGCGATGCTGGCGCGCCGCTAGCACCGGGCCCTTGCGAAACGGCGCGTCCCGTGTCCACATCCGGCCGGACGCCCCGGGGGAGAATCCATGTATACCGTCATCGGAACCGTGAAGAGCCGCGCGGCGCGGGTGCTCTGGATGCTCGAGGAACTCGGCCAGCCCTACGAACACATCGCCGCGCCGCCGCGGTCCGAGGGTGTGACGGCCTTCAACCCGGCCGGCAAGGTCCCGGTTCTGGTCGATGATGGTACGCCGATCACCGATTCTACCGCGATTATCCAGTATCTGGCCGACAAGCACGGCACACTGACGCACCAGGCCGGCACGCTTGAACGGGCGCGACAGGACAGCCTCACGCAGTTCCTCCTCGACGAGTTCGACGCGAACCTCTGGATGGCGGCACGGCACAGTTTCGTCCTGCCCGAAGAGCTTCGCCATGCCGCCATCAAGAACACCCTTCGGTGGGAGTTCGAGCGTAGCCAGAAGACCCTTGTTCACCGGATGGGAGAGGGGCCGTTCCTGATGGGCGAGGTGATGACCGTGCCCGACATCATCCTGACGCATTGCGGCACCTGGGCGCTTGGCGCCAAGTTCCCGATCGTCGAGCACCGTCTGACCGAGTACCTCGCGGCGATGAGGGAGCGGCCGGCCTACAAGCGCGCGATGGCGCGTTAGGCTTTGGCGGCCGCAAGACCGGCCCGGCGGCCGGTGGCCAAGCAGGCCGTCAGAAGGTAACCGCCGGTCGGCGCCTCCCAGT
>JAGRDU010000149.1 GCA_020446905.1 Paracoccaceae bacterium
TAGCGCCCCGCCGCGACATAGGCGAGGTCAAGCGCGGCCGAGCCCCAGCGCCGCACGCCTGCCGTCGCGGGCATCAGCCGCGCAAGGTCGCGCATCGTCGCCGGCAAGGTCTTCTTCGTGCCGAAGGGCACGCCAGTCGCAAACACCGCCTCGGCCATGTTGCGCCGGCCCGAGACACGGATGCGGCTTTCGTTACGCCAAGCGCCGGCGCCCTTCTCGGCCCAGAACAGCTCGTCCTTCGCCGGGTCGAAGATCACGCCCGCCACGACCTCGCCCTTGTGCTCCAGCGCAATCGAGACCGACCAGTGCGGCAACCCGTGAAGGAAGTTCGTCGTCCCGTCGAGGGGATCGACGATCCAGCGCCGCGTCGGGTCCGCCCCGTCCGCCGCGCCACTTTCCTCGCCGAGCCAGCCATAGGTCGGGCGCGCCGCCATCAGCTCGTCGCGGATGATCTTCTCGGCCGCGATATCGGCCCGGCTGACGAAATCGCCCGCCCCCTTGACGGAGACTTGCAGGTTCTCGACCTCGCGGAAGTCCTTCACGAGGGACCGCCCCGCCTTGCGCGCGGCCTTGATCATGAGGTTGAGGTTGGCGCTCTGCATCGTCGTCACTCCGGGGATCAGGGGGCGGCTATACTTGCCGGGGGCCGCGATGTGAAGGGGGTTTCGCCCCTCACGCGGCCTCCCTTCCCGCCCGCCGCGCGATGACCTCCTTCAGCAGCGTCGGCCGGTCGCTCATCAGCCCGTCGACGCCGAGATCGAGCAGCCGCTCCATCTCCTCCGCCGCGTCCACCGTCCAGACATGGACCTGCACGCCAAGGGCATGGGCGGCCCTCACGAAGCGCTGCGTGACGACCGGAATGCCCTTGTGCGAGGGCGGCACCTGAACGGCCCCGAAGGGGGGCAGCGCCAAAGGCAGCCCCCAGCCCCGCAGCCAGAGCCTGAGAACGCCCCCCTGCCCTGGCGACCAGAGAAGACCAGGACCGAGGCGGCGCACCGCCTCCGCCGTCCGTTCCGCCACGAAGCTGCCGACGCAGACACGGCCCAGCGCGCCCGCTGCCCGGATCGCCTCGGCCATCGGCGCCACCGCGCCGTCCGCCTTGGCCTCGAGGTTGAGGAAGAGGTCCGGCCATTCCTCCAGCACCGAGTCGAGCCGGGGGATCGCGTGTCCGCCTTTCGTCCGGCGCCCCTTCAGCTCGTCCCAGCTCAGCGCGTCCACGCGAACGTCCTCGCCCGTCATCCGCTCCAAAGTGTCGTCGTGGAAGATGACGGCCACCCCGTCGCGTGTCACCTGCACGTCGGTCTCGACATGGCTATAGCCCAGCCCTGCCGCATGGGCGAAGGCCTCTATCGTGTTTTCCTCGACCTCAAGCGATCCGCCCCGGTGGGCGAAGGCGATGGGGGTCGGGTGGTCGAGAAAGGGATGGGTCATGGCGGGCTCCTCCGCCGCGCATGAAACGCCCGCCGGCGCGCCGCCGCAAGCCTCAGCGCCGGAAAGTGACGAAGCGCGCCATCGCAAGAACGGCCAGCGCCGCGATGGGCAGGCTACCACCGAAGATCGCGCGGGCGACATGGGCGGCCTCTTCCGGCGCGCTGCCCGCGCCGAAGCCTGCCCGGTTGGCAAGGATGCCGACGAAGGATGCGCCAAGCGCATAGCCAAGCCGCGAGGCGGTCGGCACTGTCGCGGCGAAACGGTCGTGGTCTGCCGGGTCCACCAGCGTCTCGCCCCGGCGCAGGATGAAGGTCCAGGCCATGCCGAAGCCGAACCCCTCCATCCCGGCGCCCAGCGCGATCAGCCAGAGCGGCCCCTCCGGCATCGCGTAAACGGCAACCGCGACCGAGGCCGCGACCATGGCAATGCCGGCACCGATGACGAGCGGGTCGTGCCGTTCGGGCAGGCCCGCGACCAGCACTGCCGCCACCGTCCAGGCGATCGAGATGACGGCGACGATGTAGCCCGCGACGAGCGGGGACGTGCCGTGGATGCGGTCCATCAGCAGCGGCCCGTAGGCCGAAAGCCCCATCGTCGCCGCGCTGGTCATCATCACCATGACGATCCCCGCCCCCGCCGCGCCCCTCGGGTCGAGCGCCCCGGCGGGCCAGAGCCGGTCGACCCCGGCGCGGCCGTCGAGAACGGCAAAGGCGGCCAGCGCGGCAAGCCCCGCAATGAGCGACGAGACCATCGCCGGAACCGAGACGACGATCCCCGCCGTCGCAACCCCCAGGACGGCGAGGCTGAGCAGCGCGAGACGCCGCCACGGCAGCCGCGTCTCCTCCCAAGCGGCGCCGGCAGAGGGCAGCCTGCGCAGCCCATAGCCGATCCAGACCGCCAGCCCCGCCGCCTGCGCGCCGAAGAAGACGAAGCCCCAGCGCCAGTTCGCATGGGTCACGAAGAGGCCGCCGGCCAGCGGGCCGAGAAAGGCAGAGGCGCCCCAGACCAGCGCCAGCGCCGCCATCGCGCGCGGCATCAGCGGGCCGGGAAAGAGCCGCGCCACCGCGACAAAGGACAAGGACACGAGGCCCCCGCCGCCGAGGCCCTGCGCGATCCGCCCTGCCAGTAGCACCTCCATCACCGGCGCCGCCGCGCTCACCGCGCAGCCCAGCGCGAAGGCCGCCGCCGCCGCCACCATCGGCAGCCGCAACCCGTAGCGCAGCGCGACGAGGCCGGCCGAGGCGCCCGCGACGATGGAGCCGACCTCATAGAGCGCGAAGTTCCAGGCGACGAGCCTCTCGCCGCCGATCCCGGCGACAATCGCGGGCATCATCGTCGTGACGAGCAGCGCATCCGCCGCATGCAGCCAGGGGCCGAGGCAGACCAGCACCAGCGCGGCAAGGTGCTGCGGTGCGAGAATCTCGCCCCAACCCGCCGCGCGCCCCGTGCTGTCCATCCCGTCCCCCTGCCTCAGACCGGCAGGAGGCCCGCACGGACGGGAAAGGTCAAGCCGTCAGGCGCGTTGCAGCTTCACCGGCTCGGAGCGCGCGAGCCGCAGGAAATGCGCCATGAAGGGCCGCGTCGCATCGTCCTCGCGGGTGGCAGCATACATCCGTTTCGTCACACCCTTCTCGGTCAGCGGCCGGGTGATGTAGTCAGCGCGGTACTTCACCTCGCGCAGCACCCAGTCGGGCAGGACCGACACGCCGCGCCCCGACGCGACCAGCATCAGGATCACCGCCGTCAGTTCCGCCTGCCGCACGCCCTCCGGCTCCACCCGCGCGGGCGTCAGCAGAGTCGTGAAGACGTCGAGCCGCGTGCGATCCACCGGATAGGTGATGAGGATCTGGTCGCGCAGGTCCTCCGCCTCGATCCACTTCTTTGCCGCCAGCGGGCTATCCGCGGCGGCGACCAGCGTCGGGGCATAGTCGAAAAGCGGGTTGAAGACGATGCCCGGCAGGTCCTCGGGATCAGACGAGATGACAAGGTCCACTTCCTCGCGGTCGAGCGCCGCCATCGCCTCGAAGGCAAGGCCCGGGCGGATGTCCACATCCACCTCGGGCCAGGCACGGCGGAACTGGTCGAGCACCGGGAAGAGCCAGTCGAAACAGGCATGGCACTCGATGGCGATATGCAGCCGCCCGGTCTTGCCGGACCGGAGCGCGCGGAACTCCTCGGAGAGCGAGGCGATTTCCGGCAGCACCTTCTCTGCGGCGCGGAGGAGACGTTGGCCGGCGGCGGAGAGTTTCAGGGGCTTTGACCGCCGCACGAAGAGCTCGACCCCCGCCTGGTCCTCCAGCCCCTTCATCTGATGGCTGAGTGCCGACTGGGTGATGTTCATCACCTCTGCCGCGCGCGCCAGCCCGCCCGCGTCATGGATCGCCTTGATCGTTCGAAGGTGCCTCAATTCCAGATGCATCGCGCCGCCATACTTGCAATGAAGCTCATGTTGATCTTGAGTTTTATGAATTTGCTTCACATGCACATAGGTGAGACAACTGTGGAAATCAAAGGAATCTTCCCATGTCTGCACCGCGCATCTCGTTCGAATTCTTCCCGCCCCAGACGCTCGATGCGTCCTTCCGGCTCTGGGACACGGTGCAGACGCTGTCGCCCCTGAAGCCCTCGTTCGTTTCTGTGACCTACGGTGCCGGCGGCACCACGCGGAAACTGACTCATGAGGCGGTGACGACGATCGGCCAGAACTTCGGCCTGAATGTCGCTGCTCACCTGACCTGCGTCGACGCGAGCCGCGAAGAAACGCTCGCCATCGCCGAGACCTACGCCGCTGCCGGCGTGACCGAGATCGTCGCCTTGCGCGGCGATGCGCCGAAAGGGGCCGACACCTTCACGGCGCGCGAGGACGGGTTCGCCAATTCGATCGAGCTGATCGAGGCACTGGCGGGCACCGGCAAATTCAACCTCCGCGTCGGCGCCTATCCTGAGGCGCATCCCGAAAGCGCCGACATGGCCGCCAACGTCGCCTGGCTGAAGCGCAAGATCGATGCCGGCGCCTCCTCGGCCATCACCCAGTTCTTCTTCGAGGCGGAAAGCTTCTTCCGCTTCCGCGATGCCTGCGAGAAGGCCGGCATCGACGCGCCGATCATCCCCGGCATCCTGCCGATCACCTCCTGGTCGGGCGCGAAGCGCTTTGCGCAGCGCTGCGGCACCACGGTCCCGCAGTGGCTCGACGACGCCTTCACCGCCGCCGTCCGTGACGGGCGAGAGGAGCTTCTGGCCACCGCCGTCGCGACCGAGCTTTGCGACGATCTACTGCGCGGCGGGGTCGAGGACCTGCATTTCTACACGCTGAACCGGCCGCACCTGACGCGCGATGTCTGCTTCGCGCTCGGCATCGCGCCGGAGGTTTCCCTGCAGAACGTCGCCTGACCGGAGGCGTTCTCCACTTTCGGCCCTGGACGCCTCGCGTTCAGGGCCGTCTTTTGTCCGGCGTGAAAACCGGCTAGGTCGCGGAACGCCTTTCAGGAGAGCCGACATGCCAGCCGTCCCCGCCCGGAGTTCCGCCGACATCCCGACGCGCGAGCGGCTTCTGTCGATGTCGGGGTACGACTACCTGATCGGAATGCGGGACGGCACGCTTTCGAGCCCAGCCATTTCGGGCACACTCAATTTCCGCATCGCAGAGGTGGAGCGGGGGCGCGTCATCGTCGAGGGAACCCCCGAATTTCCCCATACCAATGCCTTCGGCGCGCCGCATGGCGGCTGGTACGGCACACTTCTGGACACGTGCATGGCTTGTGCCGTGATGAGCGAGGTGCCGAAGGGCAGCTACTACACGACGCTGGAATACCGGGTGAACATCACGCGGGCGGTGCCGCTTGGCATGACGGTGCGCGCCATCGGTGTCCTGCAGCATGTCGGGCGTTCGACCGGCGTTTCGCGGGGAGAGATCCTCGGCGCGGAGGACGGCAAGGTCTATGCGACCGGCTCGACCACCTGCCTCATCATGTCCGGCGGCTGAGCGGCAACGCGGGAAGGTGCCAGCGCTCGGCGGGCCGTGACCGGACCGAGGGATGCAGGCTTTCGGACGAATCGCGACCGACACGGCGCCGCGCTTTCAGCAGGAACGCCTTGCCCCAGCCCCGCGCGGTGCCGACCGAGGGCGCCTCGGGATCGGTCGGAAATCGCGCGCGCCAGTCCGCGGGCAGCGCGAGGCCGCATGTTTCGGCCTTTTCCAGCATCCAGACCAGCGGAATGTTCGACAGGGGCCGCGCCGCGCCAAAGCCGCCCAACTGGCCGCCGACATCGCCATGCGCCCCGCGGAACCACACCTGCTCCACCCGGCCGGCCCAGTCGCCGCCGGTCGTGTCCCAGAGGATCGGATCGAAGGCCGCGCGGTTCTCGTCATGCGCGAGCGCCTGAAAGCCATGCCGCACCACCGGGCCGAGGTGATGATCGTGGAAGTCGTGCTGCGGCTCTGTCCACATCCAGAGGAACGGGAGCCGCACGCCGAGCGCCTTCACCGTGTCGAAGACGCCGATCATCTCGACCCCGACCTCGGGATGGCAGAAGCGGCTGTGAAAGACCCCCTCGCCCGGGCTGCCGGGCTCGCGCCGGTAATAGCGGTAAGCCAGCTGGACGTTGCGCTCGGTCGCGTGTTCGGGCCGCAGAAGGCCGACCTGGTTCAGCAGCCCCGCGAGCGAGCGCACCGCATAGGCGCCGCGCGAATAGCCAAGAAGGAAGATGCGGTCGCCCGGCCGGTAGCGCGTCGCCAGCCAGCCGTAGGCGCGGCGGATCTGTCGGTTGATGCCGCGCCCCATCGCGACATCGGCGGTGTCGCGCCACATGTGCCACTGCACGCCCGCCTCGTAATAGAGCGAGAGGCGCGCAGAGGGGGGCTGCGACCTCAGGAGACGGTAGATCAGGCCGATGCTGGTCTCCTGCCCCGGCTCCAGCGTCGAGAGGGTTCCGTCCAGCAGGATGACATGATCGCAGGGGCCGCGGCCGCGCGGAAGCACCTGGGTTTCGACCTGGCGGCCGATCCGCAAGAGCCCGAGGATTCTGTTGGCCAGCCGTTTCACCAAACCCACCTCCTTCCAGCCGATGCTAGCTGCCCGGCAGCGGGCCGCCAACCGTCACCTGGCCAAAAGCGCGTGAAGTGTCGTGAGCGTTTCGGGGGCCGCGACAGTATCGCAAGCCTACTCCGATATCGTTGACGAAGACTTGCCGCCGCCGGCGGGACGCTGCCGCCGCGGCAGACTCAGCCGCGGCGCGGCATCGCGGGCCGGCGGGGCATTGCCCGCGCCGGTCCGTGCCGGATCAGATGTCGTTCCGCATCACAGTTTCGATCGCCAGCGCGCCGAAGCCGTTGAAACGGGTATTGGTCGCGGTCGAATAGGCGCCCATGCCCGAGACGACGACGAAGTCGCCCTCGGCGATGTCGCCCGGCAGGGCAAGCTCGCCCGGCAGGCGGTCGACGCTGTCGCAGGTCGGGCCGAAGACGATCCGCGCGCGCGATTCGCCGGTGCGGCGGGTGCCCTCGGGCGAGAGGATCGCGATGCGGTCGATCATGCCGGCCAGCGGCATTTCGTCGAGCGAGCCATAGGTGCCGTCGTTCAGGAAGACGTGTTCGTCATCGCGCACGCCCTTCACCCGCGCCGCCAGCGTGAAGCTTTCGGCGACGAGCGCACGGCCCGGCTCGCAGACCAGCGCCGGCGGGTTGCCGTCGAAGGCCTCGTTCGCGACGCGGCCGATCAGTGCGAAGATCGCGTCAAGCTGCGGCAGCTCGCCCGCCAGGCGGTAGGACGGGAAGCCGCCCCCGGTGTTCAGGCGCTGCGCTTTCACACCCGAGATCCGGCAGATCTCTGCGGCGGCGCGGATGTAGGCATCCCAGGCCATCGGATCGGTGCACTGCGTGCCCGGATGGAAGGTCAGCGAGGGGATGTAGCCCTTCGCCGCGACGCGCGCGAGCAGTTCCGCCGCCTTCTCCACGGTCGCGCCGAACTTGGCACCGAAGTTGTAGGCCGCGCCCTGCACCGGCAGCTTGAAGCGCACCGAGATTTCCGCGCCTGCGGGCACGATCTCGAACAGCTTCTCCAGCTCCGAGAAGCTGTCAACCGAGTAGGTCTTCACGCCCATCGACACCGCATAGGCGATCTCGTGGCGCGCGCGCACGGGGTTGTGGTAGTGCATCGCCGCCGTCGGGGCGAGGCGGGCGATCATCTCGATCTCTGCCGGCGAAGCGACGTCAAAGCCCTCGATGCCCGCCGCCACCAGGTTCTGGATGACCATCTCGTCGGGGTTCGACTTCACCGCATAGGTGACGAGGCCCGGAAAGCCGTCGAGGAACCGGTGCGCCATGTCCTGCAGGACGGCGGGCGCGAAGAACATCACCGGGTGATCCGGGGTGTGGGTGCGGAGGTATTCGGACGGATTCGTCCAGATCGTTTTGGAAAGCCCCATCGGCGTCATCCTTGCCAACAGAGCGCAGCCACCTCTTGCCCCGGCTTCACGGGTCGGGAGACGCTTACGCGTTTCAACCAACCAGGCCAGGTGCGTATGAGCCGCCCTTTTCCTGAACTTCAGTGCG
>JAGRDU010000015.1:0-4136 GCA_020446905.1 Paracoccaceae bacterium
CGAAGGCGAGCGACGACTTGCCGGACCCCGAAAGCCCGGTGATCACCGTCAGCTTGTCGCGCGGAATATCCACGTCGATGGACTTGAGGTTGTGCTCGCGCGCGCCGCGCACCTCGATGAACTTCTGCTCGGCCATGGTGCCCCCGGGATCAGCGGTTAACAGATAGTGCAGACACAGCGAGTCTCCAACCCGGAAAAGAGAACATTGCGCGAACCCTTGCCAGTTGCTGACAGAGCGCCCGCCACGTTCCCGATTTGGCCGCCGGATGACCACTGGCGGCGCTTCCGGAGGCGGTCGGGTGGCGAAACGATCACAAATTCCTTTTTTTGAATATATAGACGACTCTCCCCTTGAAAGCTGCCTCCGGCGCCGTCAGATCATGCGCAGGTTCCGCAACGAGAGCATCCCATGTTCAATTTCCTGAAATCCGCCCCGCGTCTCACGGCAGCCGATGCCGTCGCCCGCGCCAAGGCCGGCGAACTGATCGTCATCGACGTGCGCGACATCGCAGAGATCAAGGCGACCGGCCGCGCCGCCGGGTCGCTGCACATCCCTCTGATGACGCTGCAGATGAAATGCGATCCCTCCAGCCCCGAATGCCTTGCGGAACTGAAGTCGGGCAAACCGATCGCGCTGTATTGCGCCTCGGGCGGGCGCAGCCAGATGGCCGCGCAGATGATGGCGCAGTTGGGCTATGCCGAGGTCCACAACATCGGCGGGTTCTTCGACTGGCAGGCGGCGGGTGGCGCGGTCGCGCGCTGACCCATCAGTCTCCGACCGCAAACCCGAAGGCATTGCGCCACTGCGCCACGAACTGCGCCCGGCGCTGCCTGTCCCGCGCCACCAGCAATGTCGGCTCGATGGCGATGGCGCGTTCGTTGCTCGACGCGGTATGCTCGGGCGAGACGCGCGCGACAAGGCCGCTGGCCGCGAGGATGTCCTGGCCCTCGGGCGAGAGCAGGAAATCGAGCAGCCGCGCCGCCGCCGCCTTCCGGGCCGCGCCGCGCGGGATCATGTAGGCGCGCGACAGATAGAGCGTGTAGTCCTCGGGCAGGATCACCCCGACATGGCTCGCCGGTGCCGTCGCCACATAGGAGCCGAGAACGTTGTAGGCGATCTTGTACCGTCCCTCGGCAACGCCGCGGATGATTTCGGCCGAGCAGCAGGTCGCCACCGCATCGACGCGCGAAAACCCTTCGATCAGGGCGCCGAAGCTCGTCGCCTCGAGACTGTCGGCGAACGCGAAGAGGTAGCCGAGCCCCGAGGCCTCTATATCATAGGTCGCGATCCGGCCGCGCAGGCCCTCGTCGCCGCGCCGCATCAGGTCGAGGAGTTCGAACCGCGTGCGCGGCACGTCCTGCGGTGCAATGAGGTCGGTGTTGTATATCGTGACCGCCGCCTCGCGGGTGACGCCCCAGATCTCGTCCCGCCAGATCCGCGCCTTGGGAAGCGCCGCCGTCAGCGGCGAGCGGTAGCGGCTGGCACAAGCCTCGTTCACCAGTTCGACGATCTGGTCGACCGCCGAGGAGAACACCGCATCCGCCTCGCCCGCGCCGGTTTCGCAGGCGCGCCGGCTGTCCTCGTAAAGCGCGTTCGAGCCCCATTGCTCGTAGTTTACCGTCAGCTCCGGGTTCTCCGCGACGAAGGCGTCGAGCGCGGGCTTCAGGATCACGATATCGGTCGTCGAGCGCACGAGGAACGGCGTCGGCCCGGTCCCGATGCTGAGTGTCGCTTCCTGTGCGGCCGCCGGCCCTGCAAGAAGCGCGAGGCAAAGGAAGAAGCAGCGGATCATTGCGCGCCCCCCTGAGGCAGACGCAACGTGACGCGGAATCCGGCGCTGGCGCGCTGCATCTCGAGTGTGCCGCCGAAAGCCTCGGCCACCGCGCGCACGATCGACAGGCCAAGGCCGGCGCTTTGTCCGCGCGAGGCGGCCGACCTTTCGAAGCGTTCGCCGATATGGTCGAGAACGTCCGGCGCCGGCCCGGAACCCGAATCCTCGACCCAGATCTCCGCGCTGCCGGCGCCCTCTGAGACACCGATCCGGACTGGCGCCTTGCCGTGTCGCAGCGCATTGGTCAGCATGTTCTTCACCGCCTCGGTCAGCGACATGGCATCGGCGAGAACGGTGACCGGCTCCGGCCCGATCTCCAGCCCGACCTCGACCCCGGGCGCGAGCAGTTCGTGATCCCGGCTTTCGACCACCTCGAGCGCGATATCCCGCAGATCGACGGGCAGGCGCGGCGCGCTGTCGGTGCGGTGGATGACCAGCGCGCGCGACAGCATCTGGTCGAGCAGGCTGCCGAGCGAGCGCGTACGCCGGACCAGCCGCTCGATCCCCTGCGCGCGCAGATCCGCGTCCTCCTCCTCGGCGGCAAGTTCGGCCTGCGCGCGGATCGCGGCGACCGGGGTGCGAAGCTGATGCGCGGTGTCCGATATGAGGTTGCGCATCGCTGCGATCTGGCGGTCGAGGCGGCGCATGAAGCGGTTCATCGCGTCGATCATCACCGCGACCTCGCCGGGAACATTCGTCTCCATCGGCGTCAGGTCATAAGGATCGCGCGCCAGAAGCCCCGCTGCGATCCGGTCAAGCGGCCGCATCGCCGAACGGATGACGACGAAGGCCACCGCGACAAGCGCGAGCCCGGCAATCGCGGCGGCGATCAGCGCGTCCCGGGTCAGGCCCTGGGCCATCGCCGTGCGGGCAGCGACGGTCTGGCCCACGGTGACGCTGACCGCGCCGGAATAGTCCCGTTCGGCGAACCGGCGCACGACCGTGACGAACCGCGCCTTTTCGCCCTGCATTTCGCCATCGAAGTAGTAAGGATCGGCGCCGGCCATGCCGGACGCCGCACGGGTCGCCTCGTGTCCGGTCAGAAGATCGCCGCCCGGCCCCCTCACGGCATAGGTCACGCGGTCGTCGGGCGAGAACGACAAGAGCTCGAAGGCGGCCACCGGGATCGTCGCGACCGGAACGCCGCCGACGACGCTGATCGCCTCGGCCATGTCGTTCGCGGCGCCGAGCAGCAGCCGGTCATAGGTCTGCCGCGCCGCCTGATGCCCGTAGGCGAAGGCGGCAAGCGCGACGACGATCCCGCCGACCAGCAAGAGCGCGAGCACCCCGGCAAGAACGCGCGCCAGAAGCGAACGGCGCCGGAGCGGATGCGCGAGGTCAGCCATTCGCGAAGATCCGGTAGCCAAGCCCGCGCTGGGTTTCGATGGCGACCACCGACCCGGCCAGCTTCTTGCGCAAGCGGCCGACGTAAAGCTCAATCGCGTTCAGCCCGACATCGGCGTCGTTGAAGGCGAAAAGCCCGTCATATAGCCGCTCCTTGCTCATCACCTGACCGGGGTGGCGCAGGAGAAGCGCCAAAAGGGCCGCTTCGCGCCGCGTCAGCTCCATCCGCTCCTCTCCCAGCGTTGCGGTCATCGCCGAGGGGCTGAATCGCAGTGGGCCCAGCACCAGAAGGTCGGTCTTCTGGTCGGCCTCGCGCCGCGTCAGCGCCCGCAGCCGCGCCTCAAGCTCGCGCTGGTCGAAGGGTTTGACGAGATAGTCGTCCGCCCCGAGGTCGAGCGCCGAGACCCGGTCGTCGACCGAAAAGAGCGCGGTCAGCATCAGCACAGGAGTGCGGTCGCCGCGCGCGCGCAAGGCCTGCAGGAACTCCGTGCCGCTGCGGTCCGGCAGGTTGATGTCGAGCACGATCGCGTCATAGCGCTGGACGGCGACAAAATCCTCGGCGGCGGCGACGTCTTCCGCCAGATCGCAGGCCATGCCGGACCGCCCGAGACGGGTCGCCACCGCCCCGGCCATGTCGGCCGCGTCGTCCACGATCAGGATCCGCATCGCTGGCGGTCCATCCTCCCTTTGGCCCGGCCGCCCCGATGACAGGTTCACGACAGCTTTCCGGGCTAATCCCTTCTAGCCCGCCGCGAGGAGACTGCAAACCGCAGATGGCGGCGATGCCGGGACGCTTGCCCCGGCCAACATGAGTGGAGGAGAGACAGATGATCTTCAAGGCAACCCGCCTGACGCTGGCGGCGGCCGCCCTTGGCATGACCGCGCTGACCGGCACCGCCTCGGCCTACATGCCCGCCAATCCCGAATGCATCGCCCCGGCGAACCCCGGCGGCGGCTGGG
>JAGRDU010000015.1:4146-6071 GCA_020446905.1 Paracoccaceae bacterium
CAGGTCGGCAAGACGCTGCAGGACCTCGGCCTGATCGACAAGACGATGCAGGTCGCCAACCTCGCTGGCGGCGGCGGCGGCGTGGCCTTCGCCGAAGTGGTAAACAAGCGCGACAGCGACAGCGACCTTCTGATCGCCGCCTCGTCCGCGACCGCGACGCGACTCGCGCAGGGTGCGTTCCCCGGCAATACGATTGACCAGGTACGCTGGGTCGGCTCGATCGGCGCCGACTATGGCGTGATCGCGGTGGCCAAGGACAGCCCGATCCAGACCCTCCCCGAGCTTCTGGGGCAGATCAAAGCCGACCCGACCTCGGTCTCGGTCGCGGGCGGTTCTGCGGTCGGCGGCTGGGACCACCTCAAGGTCCTCATCGCGGCCAACGCCTTTGGCATCGACGACGTGCGCTCGGTCAAGTATGTGGCCTTCGACGGCGGCGGCGAGGCTGTGACGCAGCTTCTGGCGGGATCGGTCCAGGCCTTCACCGGCGACCTTTCCGAAGCCAAGGGCTTTGTCGACAGCGGCGACATCCGCGTGATCGCGGTCCTCGCGCCCGAGCGTCTGGAAGGCGAGTTCGCCGAATTCCCGACGGCGAAGGAACAGGGCGTCGATGCGCTCGGTGCGAACTGGCGCGGCTTCTACGCCCCCGGCCACATGTCGGACGAGGCCTACAACGGCTGGGTCGAGAAGATCGGCACGCTCTATGCCTCGCCGGAGTGGAAAGAGGTGATGGCCACGAACGGCATCGCGCCGCTCGATCTGCAGGGCGCCGAATTCGAGGCCTTCGTCGCCCAGTCGGTGCAGCAGATCCAGGACATCTCGCGCGAGATCGGCATCATCAAGTAAGGGGTTTCCACGCCCCGGGGTGCCGCCGCCGCGGCGCCCCTTTTCCATTCGCCCGCCGCCCAAGGAGATCCCCATGAGCGATCGTATCTTCGGCGCGTTCGGCCTTCTTCTCGCAATCGGCTTCGCCCTATCGGCCGTCGCGATCGAGGAAAGCTTCCTGTCGGACGCCGTCGGCCCCAAGACCTTTCCCCTCATCATCGCGGTGATCCTCGGACTTGCGAGTGCCGCGATCGCCCTGCGCCCCGACCCCGAGCCGCACTGGCCCGCCCTGCCGCGCCTGGTCGAGATCGGGGCCGCCGTCCTCGTCATGATCCTTTATGCCGAGCTTCTGCCGGTCGCGGGTTTTGTCATCGCCACCGCCTTTGCCGCCGGCTACCTGTCCTGGCGGCTCGGCTCTTCGCCGGCCGGCGCGATCATGACCGGGGTCGGAACCTCGCTCGGGATCTATGTCGTCTTCCACCTCGGGCTCGGGCTGTCGCTGGCCCGCGGTCCCTTCGGCTTCTGAGGGCACACCATGGACATGCTTTCCAGCCTTGCCGACGGTTTCGCCGTCGCGCTGACTTGGCAGAACCTCGGGCTCGCGCTCTTCGGCTGCTTCCTCGGGACGATCATCGGCGCCCTGCCCGGCCTTGGCCCGTCGAACGGCGTCGCGATCCTGATCCCGCTCGCCTTCACCCTCGGCCTTGGCGCGACGCCCTCGCTGATCCTGCTTACCTCGGTCTACTACGGCGCGATGTACGGGGGGCGGATCTCCTCGATCCTTCTCAACATCCCCGGTGACGAGCCGGCGATGATGACCTGCCTCGACGGCCACCCGATGGCGAAAAAGGGCATGGCGGGCGAGGCGCTGGCGATTTCGGGCATCGCGTCTTTCGTCGGCTCGTTCCTCGCCACCATCGGCCTGGCGCTGCTGGCGCCGCAACTCGTGAAGATCGCGCTCCTCTTTGGCCCGGCCGAATATTTCGCCCTCTTCGCGCTCGCCTTCATGACGCTTGGCGGCGTCTCCTCGACCAACCAGGCGAAATCGGCCTTCGCCGCCGCGCTCGGCCTCGGCCTTGCCATGATCGGCGTCGACACCCAGA
>JAGRDU010000015.1:6112-41379 GCA_020446905.1 Paracoccaceae bacterium
TTCCTCGTCGCCATCGTCGGCCTCTTCGCGCTCTCCGAGGTCTTCATCTTCCTCGAGGAAGGGCATGGAGCCTCGGACGCCGAGGGACGCAAGCTGACCATCGGCCGCGTCACGCCGCCCGCCTCGATGGTACGCGACTGCACGCCGACGATGCTGCGCGGATCGGCCCTCGGCTTCCTTGCCGGCGTTCTTCCCGGCGCGGGCGCATCGCTCGGCTCGTTCATCTCCTACGTCACGGAAAAGCGCCTCGTCGACAAGGACGGCACCTTCGGCACCGGCGATCCGAGGGGCGTCGCAGCCCCCGAGGCGGGCAACAACGCGGCCGCCGGCGGCGCGCTGGTGCCGATGCTGGCGCTCGGCGTTCCGGGATCGGGCACCACGGCGGTCCTTCTTGCGGTGCTCCTCTCGCTGAACATCACGCCGGGCCCACTTCTCTTCCAGAACAACCCGGACGTCGTCTGGGGCCTGATCGCGGCACTCTTCATCGCCAACTTCATGCTGCTGGCGCTGAACATCCCGATGGTCGGTCTCTTCACCAAGCTCCTCCTGATCCCGCCGCGCGTCCTCATGCCCATCGTCGCGATGGTCAGCTTCGTCGGCATCTACGGGATCTCGGGATCGTCCTTCGACCTTCTGGTGATGATCGGCTTCGGAATGATGGGGTGGGTGCTGCGCAAGCTCGACGTGCCTCTGGTGCCGATCATCCTCGGCACGCTTCTCGGCAACGCGATGGAGAACAACCTGCGCCGCGCCATCACCATCTCGAACGGCGACTGGCTGACGCTGGTCGAAAGCCCGCTTGCCATCGCGATGTGGCTGATCGCCATCGTCGGGTTCATCCTGCCGCTGTTCCTGTCCAAGAAGACGAAACCGCACATGCGCGAGGATGAAATCGGCGCGACCGAAGACTGACGCCGGAGCGCCTTGCCGCATGGACTGGGCCGGCAGAGATGCCGGCCCCTTTTGACTCAGATGTGGAGCGCGCGTCCGTAGGCGTCGAGGACAGCCTCGTGCATCATCTCGGAGAGCGTCGGATGCGGGAAGACCGTCTCCATCAGCTCGCCCTCGGTCGTCTCGAGGCTGCGGCCGACGACATAGCCCTGGATCAGCTCGGTGACTTCCGCGCCGACCATGTGCGCGCCCAGCAGCTCTCCGGTCTTGGCGTCGAACACGGTTTTGATAAGACCCTCGCTCTCACCCAGCGCAATCGCCTTGCCGTTGCCGATGAACGGGAAGCGGCCGACCTTGACGGTGTATCCGGCCTCTTTCGCCTTCGCCTCGGTCAGGCCGACCGATGCGACCTGCGGATGGCAATAGGTGCACCCTGCGATGGAGTTCGGCTTGATCGGGTGCGGATGGCCGCCCGCGATCAGCTCGGCCACCATCACGCCCTCGTGGGAGGCCTTGTGCGCCAGCCAGGGCGCCCCGGCGATGTCGCCGATGGCATAAAGCCCCTCGACCCCGGTGCGGCAAAGCTCGTCCGTCACGACATGGGTGCGGTCGATCTTGACGCCAAGCGCCTCCAGCCCGAGGTTTTCCACGTTGCCGACGATACCGACGGCCGAGATGACGGTGTCGAACTCCATCGTCTCGGTCTTGCCGCCCGCCTCGATATGGGCGGTCACCCTGCCGGGCGCGCGGTCGAGCTTCTTGACCGTGGACTTCTCCATGATCTTCATGCCCTGCTTCACGAACTGCTTCTTCGCGAAGGCCGAGATTTCGGCGTCCTCGACCGGCAGCACACGGTCCATCACCTCGACCACCGTCGTGTCGGCGCCGAGCGTGTTGAAGAACGACGCGAATTCGATCCCGATGGCGCCGGAACCAATCACCAGCAGCTTCTTCGGCATGCGCTTCGGTTGCAGCGCATGCCTGTAGGTCCAGACGAGATCGCCGTCCGCCTCGAGCCCCGGCAGCTCCCGCGCCCGCGCGCCGGTGGCCAGAACGATGGACTTCGCGGTCAGCTCCTCGGTCCCCTTCTCGGTCTTGACCGAAACCTTGCCCTTCGCCGGGATCGTCGCAGCCCCCATGAAGACGGTGATCTTGTTCTTCTTCATCAGGTGCCCGATGCCACCCGAAAGCTGCTTGGCGACCCCGCGCGAACGCTGGACAACGGCGCCCAGATCATAGCCGATCCCGTCTGCCTTCAGCCCGAACTCCTTGGCGCGGTGCATCAGGTGGAAAACCTCGGCCGAGCGCAGCAGCGCCTTCGTCGGGATGCAGCCCCAGTTAAGACAGATGCCGCCGAGATGCTCGCGCTCGACGATCGCGACGTTCAAACCAAGTTGCGCGCCCCGGATCGCGGCCACATAGCCGCCGGGCCCCGCACCGATCACGATCATGTCGAAGCTGTTCGCAGCCATGTCTTCCTCCTCCGAAAATCATGTAGTTTAGTATTAAACTATTTTTCGCCGCAGCGCAACATCGCTTGCAAGACACGCTGCCGGAAGCACCAAGATAGCGCGGTGCGGCTGGACTTTACTCAGGTTTTCAGATCGTTGAGGATCACCCCGTAGCCCCCCGCGTCGAGAAAAGCCTGCTCCTCGCCGCTCGACTTGCGCCCCAGCGCCGCGTTCCGATAGGGGAACCGTCCGAAGCGGCGGATGATCTCCCTATGCGCCCGGGCATGGGGGAGATTCGCCGCCCCCGTTGCCGGCATCGAGGTCTGGAACAGCGTCAGCGCCCGGTCCTGATCGGCAAGGTCCTCGGAATGCATGTAGGGCAGATAGAAGAACTGCCGCGCGGGTTCCGCGATCTTCAGGTCCCAGCCGCGCACGATGGCCGCCGCGGCGGCGGCGCGCGCCTGCGCATCGGTCGCGAAGGACCGCGCGTCGCCACGGAACATGTTGCGCGGAAACTGGTCGGTCAGGATGAGATAGGCGAGCGTCCCGCGCGGCCCGTTGCACCAGAACTCGCGCTGGCCCTCGCGCGCGGCCTCCCAGGCAGGCAGAAACCGGCTGCGGATCTCGGTATCGACCTCGTCTACGGCGGCATACCAGCCGGGCGGCCCAAGCTCATCCAGCCAGAACGCGAGGACGGATTCGGGTTCGGACATGGCTTCCTCCTCCCTTGCACCGCACCAAGGGTCGCAGGAAGCCCGCGCAAAATCCAGTGCTATGCGCCGGGCCGCGCCGGCGCGTCGTGCGCGCCCTCCTGCGCCGCCTCCATCACCGCCTCGACCGCGATGGCGCTGGCCGAGGGCGAAAGGGGCGCGAACCCGCCGCTCTGATCCGACGCGCGCACCCGGCGACGCGTCATCCGCCAGCCGGTATAGGCGGCGAGAAGGACGAAAAGTGCGCCCATGAAGACGAAATACCCCGAGGGGCCGATGGTCGACATCATCCAGCCGGTGACGATCGGCCCGCCGATGGCGCCGAGCCCGTTGATGAAGATGAGCCCCGCCGATGCGGAGGCCATGGACGAGGCGTCGAGGAAGTCGTTCGTATAAGCCACAAGCAGCGAATAAAGCGGGTTCGACACGCCGCCCATGATGACCGCGACGATCAGGAGCCCGGTGAACCCCATGTCGAACGTCGCCGGCGCGAGCATCGCCACGCCGCCGAGCGCAGAAAGCCAGAGCACGAGTTGCCTGCGCCCGAAACGGTCCGAGGCCCAGCCGATCGGGTACTGGAAGACCATGCCGCCCACGTAGATCGCCGCGACGAAGATCGAGATCTGCCGGATCGTGAGCCCCTCGGCCGTGCCCCAGACCGACGACATGCCGAACTGCGCGGAGAATACCCCGCCCAGCAGGAACATGCCGACGCAGCCCAGGGGCGAGGCGCGGTAGAGCGCGGCGAAGTTGAGGGGCTTGGTCGCCTCGAAGGCCGGCGCTGGCGATGCGGCAAGAAGGATCGGCGTGAAGGCGAGCGAGACAAGGACCGAGGGGATGACGAAGAGGATGTAGCCCGACGGATCGCCGAAGTTCAAAAGCGCCTGCGCGCCGATGATCCCGATCATCTGCATGATCATGTAAAGCGAAAGCGCCTGGCCCCGCGTCTCGTTCGTCGAGGCGTTGTTTAGCCAGCTTTCGGCGGTGATGTAGACGCCCGAGAAGGAAAAGCCGATGACGACCCGCATCGCCGCCCAGGCCATCCAGTCGGGCGCAGCGGCATAGAGAATGAGCACCGCCGAGATCATCGAGCCGAGCGCCGCGAAGACCCGTACATGGCCGACGCGGCGGATCATTTCGGGCGTCAGACGGCTGCCAAGCAGGAAACCGGCGAAGTAGGCGGCCATGACATAGGACATTTCCGTCGTGGAAAAGCCCTCGATCCCGCCCCGGATGCCGAGGAGCGTCCCCTGCATGCCGTTGCCGACCATGAGAAGCATGATCCCCAGGAGAAGCGCCCAGGAATGTCTGAGGACCTTCAGCATCGCGTTTCCTTCTTCAGGCCCAAGCCATACCGGGCCGCGGAGCCTCTGACCGTTTCGGCAGCGACAGGCAAGCCCCTGCTTGCGTCACAGCGACAGCCCAAGCCGCGCGACGAGGCGCAACATGACAAGATAGAGCACGACCGTCACCGCACAGCCGATGCCAAGCGCGGGCCAGAACGCCATGCCCGAGCGAAGCAGTGCCGGCAGGATCAGAAAGAGCGGCAGCGACGGCAGCACCAGCCAGAAGGTCGAATAGGCCAGATCGGCGATGCGGGCCGTGTCGCCGGTATCGCGCCAGAGCCAGATCATGGCAAGGATCGAGACGAGCGGCAGCGACGCGACAAGGGCGCCGAAGACCGGCGCGCGTCGCGCAATCTCCGAGATCAGCGCGATCAGGAGGCCGGATATGGCTGCCTTCACAAGGAAATAGGTCAAGACCCGGTCCTCCGTTTCGCCCCCTCGGGCAGCAGGAGCGAGGCATCGCCGTAGGAAAAGAACCGGTAGCCCGCCGCGATCGCATGATCGTAGACGCGCCGCATCCGGTCCAGCCCCATCAGCGCGGACACGAGCATCAGCAGCGTCGATTCCGGCAGGTGGAAGTTGGTCATCAGCCCGTCCGTCACGCGGAACCGGTAGCCGGGGTAGATGAAGATGTCGGTCGGCCCGCGCCAGGGCGCGACCCGCCCCGCTGCGGCCGCGCTCTCGATCAGCCTGAGCGCCGTGGTGCCGACCGGGATGACGCGCCCGCCCGCCGCCTTCGTCGCGTTGATCTCGTCCGCCGCCGTCTCGGTCACCTCGCCCCATTCGGCATGCATCCGGTGCGTCGTCACATCCTCGACCTTCACCGGCAGGAAGGTTCCCGCCCCGACATGCAGCGTCACACGGGTGAAAGCGACACCCTTCGCCGCAAGCCGGTCCAAGAGCGCGTCGTCGAAATGCAGGGACGCGGTGGGGGCGGCGACGGCGCCGGGATTGCGCGCAAAGACCGTCTGGTAATCCTCGGCGTCCCGCGCGTCGGGCGCCCTCAGCGCGGCGATGTAGGGCGGCAGCGGCATCTGCCCCGCCTCGGCCAGAGCGGCTTCGAAATCGGTGCCCGAGTGGTTGAACGACAGCTCCGCCTGCCCGTCCGCGATCCGCTCCACGGTCGCAGAAAGGCGGCCCGAAAAGCGGATCTCCTCTCCCTCGCGCAGCTTTCTGAGGGGCTTGACCAAGGCCGCCCAGCGCCCTTCGGGCCGTGGCTCCAGGAGCGTCGCCTCAAGCCTTGCGGTGACGGTGCCCTGCCCCGTCGCGCGCGCCCGTGTACCTGCCAGCCGTGCCGGGATCACCCGGGTGTCGTTGAGGACAAGCCGGTCCCCCGGCCCAAGAAGATCCACGATGTCGCGCACATGAAGGTCGCGCAGCCGCTCGCCCTCGCCAATGGCCTCGACGACCAGCATCCGCGCGGCCGGGCGCGGACGCACGGGACGGGTCGCGATCAGCCCCCCGGGCAGGTCGAAATTGAAGTCGGACAGCTTCATTGGCCAAGCCTCGGCGGTTCGGCGCGGAAAATGTCACGGAACATTCCCGGCGTGAGGATGGACAGCGGATTGACCGAGACCGACGGATCGGTGGACGGCCCCCTGAGGCGATAATTGAACCCGAAAAGCCCCTCGCGCCGCTTCGAGAATATCTGGCCGATCCCGTTGAGCAGGTAGACCGGCGAGATGGTTCCGGCCATGTCCAGCACCTGGGTCGCATGGATATAGGTACCCGCCGCCGAGATGCCGAGCGAGGCGCCGACGGCCGATCCGTTGCGCAATTCCACAGCTTCGGGCGTCAGGCGAAAATCGCCAACCACGTCGCCGAAAAGGATGCCAGGGCCGTTCAGTTGCGACAGAAGGCCGACGACCGAGATCGCGTCCAGAAGCTCGGCCAGCGCCGGCACCCCGGTCACGCGGATCTGCTTGATCGCGATGCTGCCATCGTAGTCCCGCGCGCCTCGTGGACGCAGCGTGAGGTCCATCGCCCCGCCGAGGCCGCGCCCGAAGATCCCCGCCGCGCGGAACACCGCGCCTGCATCCGCCGCCCGCACCCGTATCGCCGCGCGCGCACCTTCGGGTATGACCGTCCCCTCGACCGGAACCTCGCCGTTTACACGACCCGCGAAGTCGCCGGCAAGGCCGCCTCCCGTCGAAAAGGTGCCGCGAAACCCGGTCAGCGCGATCCCCTTCGAGACCTGGAGCCGGTCGAGCGCGACGGTGAGCGGCCCGCCGGACGATGCGCCGCCCTTGCCGAACTGGGCGCCGGCCAGATCGAGCCGCCCGGACGAGACCGAAATGCCAAGCGGCGCCCCCTTGCCGCGTCCGATCAGCTCCAGCCCGCCCTCGAACCAGTTGCCCGCCTTCGCCTTCGGCAGCCGCACCGCCTCGAGCGCGCCATCGCCTTTCAGCGCGACCGATCCCGAGACCGCAAGTCCGGCCGCATCGAGCGCCAGTCTGTCGATCCGGGGCGGCGCGCCGAGGCTGCCCTCGACCGCCAGGGCCCCCGAGGTTCCGGCGGGTTTCGACCAGCCGATCTCGGGGATCTTCAGCGTCAGCCCCACAAGGTCCGAGCGAAGGTTCAGCTCGCCCGGCGCATCCTTCGGAAGCTCCAGCGTGAACTCCGCCGTCCCCTTGCCCGCCACCGCCCCGTCCGGAATTGCGACCCCGAAGGCGTCGAGGGCGCGCGGCGAAAGCTCCATCCTGCCCTCGACGCGGCTCCGACCCTTGTTTGCGGCCGCGAAACCCTGATGCCAGCGGACATCCATCGGCACCCCGGACACCGTGACCGGCCCGAAGATCGCAAGGCCTGAGCGATCGGCGGTCAGCGAAAGGCGCGCCGAGGCGAAACTGCGGTTCGGCACGATCTTGTCCGAGGTGACATCCGTCAGCTCCGAGGTCACGTCGTAGGTCACGTCCTCGGTCATGATCTTCTGGGCAAGCGCGAAGTCGAGCTTCGCGACCGTCCGCGCCCGTCCCTCGGCCAGATCGACCGGGCGGCCGGCCTTCTTCAGGAACCCGAACGGCGGCTGGTCAAGCAGCGACAGCGTCGCCGTGATGCTGCTGTCGGTCCGCAGCGTGAACCGCGCGGGCGCCGGCTTTACCCGCAGGTCGGGGATCGACATCACCGACCCCGCCATGTCGACCTCGCCCCCTTCCGGCGGCGTCACATGCCCGCGCTCGACCACCAGCGTATAGGCATAATCGTCGATCGTGGCATAGCCTGCCCCGTCCTGGATCGGCGGCAGGGTCCGGATGACCCGCACCTCCGTGTCGCGGAACGCATAGCCAAGCGCGAAGCGCGGCTCCTGCCCCGGGTTCAGGCGGAAGGCCGACTTCACGTCGTAAAGTTCGCTCGTCGCGACGTTCGCGGCCAGCCACTCGCGCGTTTTCGGCACCGCCGACAGCGGCCAGAGGTCCAAAAGCCGCGCGCTGCTGATCCGGTCTATGCCGATGTCGAACCCGGCCGCCCAGCCCTTGGCCTCGGCGCGCGCGCTGCCCTTCAGCGTGATCCGCCGCGCCCCGTCGCTGAGCGCGAGCTGGCCGATGTCGAGGCGGAACGGTGCGAACGCGAGGCGGAAGTCGAGCTGGCCCTTCGAAAAGACCACAGGATCCGCGAAAAGTCCTTCAGGATCGGCGCGCAGGTCCGTGATCGCGGCCTGCGCCACCATGGATTTCGGCAGCCCGCCCTCGATGTCCTTGAGCCAGGCCTTTGCCCCGGCGCGCACGCGCAGCGCCGGCCCGTCGACCGAAATGTCGGGCAGCGTCAGGGTCACGGTTTCGGGATCGAAGCTGAGGTCGAGCCGTGCCCGGTCGAACCGCACCGGCTGCGTGCCGTCGGTAGGCCGCAGCGCGCCCGCCCCGATCTCGAGCGCCCCGTCGAGCGGAAGGTAGCGGCCGTCCGGTGCGATTCCGGTCCGCAGCGTGCCCGTGATCGGCGCGTCGAGCGCCGAAAGGAACGCGAGGGCCGCGGACTGACCGGCCAGGTCGCGGGCCGAGAGCCCCCTGATCTCGGCGGTCAGGCTCGCCTCGGGCGAGCGCTTGACAGACACGAACCCGAGCTGAAGCCGCGCCTGCGTCGCGCCGTTCTCCTCCAGCGCGACCCCGAGGTCGATGCCCAGCCGCGCGGCGTCCTGGTCCAGCGCGAGCCATCCGCCCGAGGCGATCCAGCTGCGTCCCGCGCGGTCGTCACGGTAGTCGAGGCCAAGCCCCTCGACGGTGATCTTCTCGATCCCGCTCAGGACCGGCAGCTCGAACGCCTCATCGACGGCCCTTGCAAGATCGGCCGGCGTCATCGCCGTGCCGGCGACCGGCGCTCCGCCATCCCGTGCCAGATCGACGTCGAACTGTCCGTCCACGCGCCGCCGGATCGCGATCTGAGCGCCGTAGATCGAGAGCGTGCGCGGTTCGAGCTTGCCGCGCAGGATCGGGCCCGCCTTCAGCGTCGTCCTGAGGTCGGGCAGGAGCGCGAGCCTTGCCCCGCCCCTGCCGAAAAGCTCGACCGCCTTGATCCGCACATGCGGCACGAAGCGCTCGTCCACGATCAGCTCGGCCCCCCCGACCTTCGCGGTGAGGGTTCCGCCCAGCGCGGCGTTGGCCCGCGCCTCGATCCGGTCGACGGCCCAGCGCGGCGCCGGGATCACGTGGCCGGTCAGGCCCAGCCCGACGTTGAGGGCAATGAGGATGCCGATGAGGAACACGCCGAACCAGATGCCGGGATGGCGCAGATGCGGCCGCTCCTCGTCCTCCTCTCCGGCTTTCCCTTCGGTTTCGCTCATTCCTGCCTCGCCGCCGCCCGGGCCTCCCTTTATCTTTGCGGCCCCGCGAGTAAAACACAAACTGACGTCATTTAAGACGAGGAGGCAAAGAGATGCTGAACGCAGGCGATCCGGCACCGGGGTTCACGCTGCCCCGCGACGGCGGAGGCGAGGTTACGCTCGCCGCCCTCGCACCGAAGAAGGTGGTGCTCTACTTCTACCCCAAGGACGACACCCCGGGCTGCACGACCGAGGCGCTGGACTTCACGCGGCTGGCCGACGAATTCGCGGCGGCGGGCACGGTCATCGTCGGGATCTCCAAGGACAGCGTGGCGGCGCATGACAGGTTCTGCGCCAAGCACGGCCTCGGCGTGATCCTCGCCTCGGACGAGGCAGGAGATACCTGCGAGCGCTACGGCGTCTGGGGCGAAAAGAAGATGTACGGCAAGACCTTCCTCGGCATCACCCGCGCGACCTTCCTTCTGGACGGGACCGGCCGCATCGCCCGCACCTGGCCGAAGGTCAAGGTCGAGGGCCACGCGGCCGAGGTGCTGGACGCGGCGCGCGCGCTTTGACCCTGACGCTCGCCGAGATGGCGGTCGAGGTGCTGAGCACCGCCGACGGCCGCGCCAAGACGGCGCTCTCGCACGCGCATGCCGCGCGCTGGCGGCAGGCCCGCGCGGCCGGAACGCCGCTGCCGATCGGCCATGCGACCCCGCCGCTCCGCCCGGCGCGGCCTGCCAGGCCTGATCTCCTGCCGCCGCGCGAGGTGCCCCGCCGGCGTCCGGGCAGCCCGCAGGGACGCATCGCGCTTCTCCATGCACTTGCACATATCGAACTGAATGCGGTCGATCTTCACTGGGATATCGTCGCGCGCTTTACCGATACCGAGATGCCGCTCGGGTTCTACGACGACTGGGTGAAGGCGGCGGACGAGGAATCGAAGCACTTCAACCTCCTGTGCGACTGCCTTGAGGAGATGGGCAGCCACTACGGCGCCCTGCCCGCCCATGCCTTCATGTGGCGCGCCGCCGAGGATACCGCGACGGACCTGCACGGCCGTCTCGCCGTGGTCCCCATGGTCCTCGAGGCGCGCGGCCTCGACGTCACGCCCGGCATGATCGACATCTTCGAGAAGGCGGGCGCAAGCGCCGCCATCGCCGCCCTGAGCACGATCTATGCCGAAGAAGTCGGCCACGTCGCCTATGGCGTGAAATGGTTCAACTGGCTCTGCGGGCGCGACGGTCTTGACCCCAAGGAGGTCTTCCACGGGCTCGTGCGCCGCTACTTTCACGGCGCGCTGAAGCCGCCCTTCAACGAGGAAAAGCGCGCCGAGGCCGGGATGCCGCCCGATTTCTACTGGCCGCTCGCCGAAGAGATGGCCGAGGCGCCGGGCACGGCCGGGTTCCGCTGACGCGGCGGCACCGCGGAATACCCTGAAAATTCGCAACGAATTAGCAAGACTTCTCGGCGACATCTTGCCGAAATCGGGACGCTGAGGCCCTCCGGCCGAATGCGGCGCCCAAACGCCTTGCAGCGACCGGACTCGCCCGCTAATCCGACCTGAGCGGACAGATCGGGGGATGTGGTCCGCGCTTGCACAGTAAAACGGAAGGGGGACCGGCTTGCCTGCACGCCTCATCGGTCGTCTTAACGCCGCACTCGAACGCCGCCTGCCGGAACAGCGCCTGTTCCTGCGTTCGGATACCGGAACGCGCTTTGTCCGCCTTCGTCCTCTGACGCAGGCCATCGCCTTCGCCGGCTCCGCCGTGATCCTGTCCTGGACCATCGCCGCCACCGCCATCATCCTCATGGATTCGGTCGGCTCCGGCAGCGCCAGGGAACAGGCGCGCCGCGAACAGGCGAACTACGAGGCGCGGCTCGATTCCCTTTCCGTCGAGCGCGACCAGCGCGCGCAGGAGGCGATCGCGGCGCAGCAGCGCTTTGCCGTCGCCCTCGACCAGGTGTCGCAGATGCAGTCCAAGCTCCTCGCCTCCGAAGAGCGCCGCAAGGAGCTTGAGACCGGCATCGGCGTGATCCAGACGACGCTGCGCCGCACCATGACCGAGCGGGACGAGGCGCGCGGCACCGTGTCCGAGATGACCGCCGCCGCAGCCGAGGACGGCGCCGCCGCAGCAGGGCCTGGCCTCGCGCCCGAGGATGTCGCCGGCACGCTCGATTTCGTCACCGCCGCCCTCAGCCGCACCGCCTCCGAGCGCGACGCGATGGCGGCGGCCGCCGAAGGCGCCAAGAGCGAGGCCGACGAGATGGCCTACGAGATGCGTCTGCTGGAAGAGCGTCACGACGAGATCTTCGCCAGCCTCGAGGAGGCGGTGACGATCTCGATGGCCCCGCTCGACCAGATGTTCTCCTCGGCCGGCCTCGATCCGGACGACCTTATCAGCCAGGTGCGGCGCGGCTATTCCGGCCAGGGCGGCCCGCTCGGCCCGCTCGTGCCGCAGCTCGGCAACTCGAACGATCCCGACAGCCAGCGCGCTGCCGCGATTCTCGAAGGGCTCGACCGGATGAATCTCTACCGGCTCGCGGTCGAGAAGGCCCCCTTCGCGATGCCGCTCAAGACCTCGTTCCGCTACACCTCGGGCTTCGGCCGCCGCTGGGGCCGGATGCACGAGGGGATCGACATGGCCGGCTCGCTGGGGTCGCCCGTCTACGCCACCGCTGACGGTGTCGTCGTCCATGCCGGCTGGGAATCGGGCTATGGAAATCTCATCCGCATCAAGCACGACTTCGGCCTCGAGACGCGCTACGGACACCTCTCGAAGGTCCGCGTCGAGGTCGGGCAAAAGGTCTCGCGCGGCGACAGGATCGGTGATATGGGGAATACCGGCCGCTCGACGGGCACGCACCTGCACTATGAGGTGCGCGTGAACGGGGGGGCCGTGAACCCGATGACGTTTATCAAGGCGGCCAGCAATGTTTTCTAAGAGCAGGATCAACGAACCCGGACCGAAGACGGGGCACGAGCCTGAACAGCCGAAGGCGCCGGACGCGGCGATGCCGAAACCGAGCTTCGACTATACCCCGGGCGCATCGAAACCGAAGCCGGGCGTCTCGGTGCTCTCCTCGGACCTCACGATCCTCGGCAACGTCAAGACCTCGGGCGACATCCAGATCGAGGGCGTCGTCGAGGGCGACATCCGCGCCCATCTGCTGACGGTCGGCGAAAGCGCCACCATCAAGGGCGAGATCGTCGCGGACGATATCGTCGTGCATGGCCGCGTCGTCGGCCGGGTGCGCGGCCTCAAGGTCCGCCTGACCTCGACCGCGCGGGTCGAGGGCGACATCATCCACAAGACCATCGCGATCGAGAGCGGCGCGCATTTCGAAGGCTCCGTCCAGCGCCAGGAAGACCCGCTGTCGACCGGCGCCCCGAAGGTCGCGCCGATTCCGCCGGCGGCCGCCAGCGGCGGCAACTGATCCGGCCCGTCCGGCCTGACCGAAACGAACAAGGGCGCCCGCTGCGGCGCCCTTTTTCGTGCCGCGCGGCGCTGGTCAGTCGGTCATGATCCGGCGGTACATGTGCCAGGTCGCATGGCCAAGGATCGGCAGCACAAGGAAGAGCCCGAGGAAGAGCGGCGCCATGCCCAGGACCATCAGCCCGGTGATGACCGCGCCCCAGACGATCATTGCCGTCTTGTTGGCAAGGACCGCATGGGTGGAGTGGATCATCGCGGTCACGAAGTCGATCTCCTTGTCGAGGAGAAGCGGCAATCCCGCGACAGTGATCGCGAAGAGCGCGCCGGCAAACCCCGCCCCGACCGCGCCGCCGACGAGCAGCATCAGGGGGCCGTTCCCCTCGAAAAAGAGGCTGACCATGTCGGTGCCAGTGGTGAAGGCCCTGAGGCCCATGAAGAGCGCGAAAAGCGCGTGGGCGACGAAGACCCAGAAGAGGAAGATCACGATGATGACGGCCGCCATCGCCGGAATCTGCCGGTCCTTCTGCGCGAAGACGACCCCGAGGACCGATCCCCAGCGCAGCGGCTCGCCCGCCTCGATCCGTCGGCTGACCTCGTAAAGCCCCACGGCCGCGAAGGGGGCGAACAGCGGAAAGCCCACCGCGACGGGCGCGAGCCACCATTGCTGCCCGGCAACCCCGTAGACCTGCCAGAGCAAAAGCCCGCCCGCCACATAGACCGCGCTGAAGAACAGCCCGAAGAGCGGCGCCCGCAGAAAATCTCGCAGCCCCAGTCTCAGCACGTCTGCGATATCCGACACCACGACAGTGCCGATATCGGGCAAGGGGTCAGGCCCCATGTCCATCTCAGTCATCCACGAACCTCCCTCGCGCTGTTGTTTTCCCCCGCGCGCTGCCGCTAGGCTAGGACAGGTGCGCCAATTCTGGCAAGCCCGCGCTGTGCCTCCCGGGCAGCGGAGGCCCGCCGGACCGGGCGCGTGCCGACGAGTTGTTTTGACCCCGCCGCCTCCCCAAGTTATAGCGGCGCCGTCCCCGCGTTTCGGAGTTTCGCGTGATCCGGTTTCTTCTGTCCTTCCTCGGCGGCATCTTCAGCTGGATCGTGACCGGCCTCTTCTTCGCGGCCATCACCATCGGCGGCATCTTCTGGATGTACAGCCGCGACCTGCCGGACCACGAATATCTCTCGCGCTACACGCCGAAGACGATCAGCCGGATCTATTCCGGCGAGGGCCGCCTGATGGACGAGTTCGCGACCGAACGGCGCATCTTCGCCCCGATCGAGGAAATTCCCCCGCTTGTGAAGAACGCCTTCATCTCGGCCGAGGACAAGAACTTCTACTCGCACCGGGGGTTCGACACCCGCGGCATGGCCGGCGCGCTCTGGGATGCGATCCGCACCCGAGGAAAGACGCTCCGCGGCGCCTCGACGATCCCGCAGCAGGTCGCGAAGAACTTCCTTCTCGGGGGCGACCGCACCGCCGAACGGAAGATCAAGGAACTGATCCTTGCCAACCGGCTGGTCAACACTCTGCCTCGCGACAAGATCCTTGAGCTCTACCTGAACGAGATCGACCTCGGGTTTCTGTCATTCGGCGTCGCCTCGGCGGCACAGACCTATTTCAACAAGACGCTGGCCGAGCTTTCGCCGGAAGAGGCGGCCTATCTCGCGGCGCTGCCGAAGGCACCCTACAGCTATCACCCGGTGAAGAACCGCGAGGCCGCCGTCAGCCGCCGCAATTACGTCCTGCGCGAGATGCTCCAGAACGGCTACCTCGATCAGGCCGCCTATGACACCGCCGTGGCCGCCCCCCTCAAGACCGTCCAGAGCGGCGAGATCCCCTCGTTCAAGAGCGCCCTGCCCCCGCGCGACTATTTCACCGACGAGATTCGCCGCCAGCTGTCGAAAAGCTTCGGCGAGGGCGAGTTCTTCGGCGGCGGCCTGACGATCCGCGCGACCGAGGATCCCGAGATGCAGATGTCCGCCGCCGCCGCCCTGCAGGAGGCGCTCGAGGACTACGACCGCGGCCAGGGCGTCTGGCGCGGCACCGGCCTGACAGTGCCAGCCGAGGCGCTGGCCTCGGACGAGACATGGCGCAAGGCACTGTCCGAGACCGAGGCCCCCCGCGACGTTCCGGGCTGGATCCCGGCGGTGGTCCTCGAGGTCGGCGAGAAGAGTGCACGCATCGGGATCGAGGGCGTCTCGGACGACGAGGATGGCCATTTCATCCCCGCCGAGGATGTGACCTGGGCCAGAAAGCGCCTCGAGGGCGGCAAGCTTGGCCCCAAGGCCAAGACGCCCGGCGATCTCGTTTCGGTCGGCGACGTGGTGCTGGTCGCGGCGCTCGCCAATGACGACGGTTCGTTCAAGCGCTGGTCGCTGCGCCAGGTGCCGCAGGTCGAGGGCGCCTTCATGGCGATGGACGTGAACACCGGCCGCGTCATCGCGATGCAGGGCGGCTTTTCTTACCAGTCCTCGGTCTTCAACCGGGCAACACAGGCCCAGCGCCAGCCGGGCTCATCCTTCAAGCCCTTCGTCTATGCCGCCGCGCTCGACAGCGGGTTCTCGCCCGCGACGATCGTTGTCGACGCGCCGATCGAGATCAACACGCCGCAGGGCCTCTGGCGTCCCAAGAATGCCTCGAACAAGTTCTACGGCCCGACGCCGCTGCGCACCGGGATCGAGCAGTCGCGGAACCTCATGACGGTGCGGGTCGCCGAAGAGGTCGGCATGGAAACTGTCGCCGGCTATGCCGAACGCTTCGGCGTCTACGATCGCCTCGACCCGTTCCTTGCCAACGCCCTTGGCGCGCAGGAAACGACGCTCTTCAAGATGGTCGCCGCCTACGCGATGTTCGCCAACGGCGGCGAACGGGTGGAACCGACCCTTGTGGACCGCGTACAGGACCGCTGGGGCAAGACGATCTACCGCCACGACCAGCGCGACTGCGTCGACTGCAAGCTGGCAAGCCTCGATCCCGGCGCGGCGCCAAGGATCCAGTCGGACCGCGAGCGCGTGATGGACCCGGTCACCGCCTATCAGCTGACCTCGATGCTGCAGGGCGTTGTGCTGCGCGGGTCGGGTTCTGGCGTGAAACTTCCCGTGCCGGTCGCAGGCAAGACCGGCACGACGAACGACGCCAAGGACGTCTGGTTCATCGGCTTCACCTCGAACATCGTGGCGGGCTGCTACATGGGCTACGACCAGCCCCGCACGCTGGGCGCCGGTGCCTATGGCGGCACGCTCTGCGTTCCGGTCTTCAATGCCTTCATGAAGGAGGCCGTCAAGAAATACGGCGGCTCCGAATTCCGGGTTCCGCCGGGCGGCCATTTCATCAAGATCAATCGCTTCACCGGCGAGCGTCTGCCCGACAACGCCTCGGGCGACTTCGTGCAGGCCGAGTATTTCCGCGACGGCGAGGATCCGATCTTCGGCATCGGCGCCATGGTCGACGGCGGCTTCTCGATGGGTCAGAACCTGCCGCTTTACGCCTATGGCGAGATCGGCGGCGACGAGGGCGGCGGCGCCGGCACCACGGTCACGACCTCGACCGGCAAGACCAAGATCATCCCGAAGAAGGCCGATTTCGGCACCCTCAGCGCGGGCGGCCTTTACTGACCGCCGCGCCCTTGCCCGGCGCGGGCGGCTGGACTATCTACGCGCAACACGTCGACGGAAGGACCGGGCCCCATGCGCGCCGAGATGGAAAACATTGTCGCGGCGATCGAAAACTCGCTGAAGCTTCTCGCCCAGCGCATGGACTGGGAAACCGCGCCGCATCGCCTTGAAGAAATGAACGCGATGATCGAGGACGGCGATCTCTGGTCCGACCCGGCCCGCGCGCAGAAGCTGATGCGCGAGCGGCAGATGCTGATGGACGCGGTCGAAACCTACACCCGCATCAGCCGCGACCTGAAGGACAATGTCGAACTGATCGAGCTTGGCGAGATGGAGGATGACAAGGAGGTCGTCGCCGAAGCCGAGGGCGCGCTGAAGGCGCTGAAGGAGGTCGCGGCGGCCAAGGAGCTTGAGGCGCTTCTCGACGGCGAGGCCGACGGCAACGACACCTTCCTTGAGATCAACGCCGGCGCGGGCGGGACCGAGGCGAACGACTGGGCGCAGATGCTGCAACGGATGTATGTCCGCTGGGCCGAAAAGCGCGGTTTCGACGTCGAGCTTCAGTCCGAGGAACCCGGCACCGAGGCCGGAATCAAGTCCTGCGCGTACAAGATTTCCGGCCCGAACGCCTATGGCTGGCTGAAATCCGAAAGCGGCGTCCATCGCCTCGTCCGCATCTCGCCCTTCGGCAAGGGCACGCGCGAGACCTCCTTCGCCTCGGTCTGGGTCTATCCCGTGGTGGACGACAATATCGAGATCGAGGTCGCCGCCAACGACATCCGCATCGACACCTACCGGTCGTCCGGCGCGGGCGGTCAGCACGTCAACACGACCGACTCGGCGGTCAGGATCACCCACAAGCCGACAGGGATTGTCGTGACCAGCTCCGAAAAGTCGCAGCACCAGAACCGCGACATCGCGATGAAGGCGCTGAAATCGCGGCTCTACCAGCTTGAACTCGACAAGCGGAACGCCGCGATCAACGCCCAGCACGAGGCCAAGGGCTCGGCCGGCTGGGGCAACCAGATCCGCTCCTACGTCCTGCAGCCCTATCAGATGGTCAAGGACCTGAGGACCAGCCACGAGACCTCGGATACGCAAGGCGTCCTTGACGGCGATCTCGATGATTTCATGGCCGCCACGCTGGCGATGGACGTCGCGGGGAAAAGCCGCGCCGACGCCCGCGCCGAGGGCTGATCACTGACGGATCAGCCGCGCCTCGGCGGCATCCTCGACCGCCCAGGATTGCAGCGCCTGCACGATCGCCGACTGCATCCTGGCGCGCCAGGCCGGGTCATCCAGCCGCTTGCGGTCCGCCTCCGAGGAGAGGAACCCGACCTCCAGCAGGATCGAAGGGATGTCGGGCGATTTCAGCACCGAGAACGCCGCCTCCTGGATCGGGTGGCGGTGCATCCGGATCCCGGCCGCCGTGATGGCCGCGGCCAGATCATCGGCAAGCCGGTCCGACCGGGGCTGCGTCTCGGTGCGGGCAAGATCCATCATCACCCCGGCCACAAGATCGTCCTGCCCTTCAAGATCGACGCCCGCCAGCAGGTCGGCGCGGTCGTGCCGCTCGGCCAGACGCGCGGCGGCAGCATCGCTGGCCTCGTTCGCAAGGAGATAGACAGTTGCGCCCGTCGCCTCGCCCTCGGCCAGCGCATCGGCATGAAGCGACAGGAAGACATCCGCCCCGGTGGCCCGCGCGACGCTGATCCGCGTCTCCAGCGGCACGAACACATCCTCCTCGCGGGTCAGGATCACCTGCATGCCCGCCCGCCGCAGTACCTCGGCGAGTTCCCGGCCGAAGGTCAGCATGATCGCCGCTTCGTTCTGGTTGCCCGCCTCGGCGCCCGGATCGATGCCGCCATGCCCGGGGTCGAGCACCACAACCAGCGGCGCCTCGCCGGTCTGGCGGCGTTTCGCCTCCTCGACCCTGGCCGGTTCCGGCTGGGCCCAGACGGCGGTCGGAGGCGGCCCGCCGGCCGTGCGCGCGACGAAGTCTTCCGGTGGCTCGGGCACAAGCCGCACCGCGATCCGCGCGCTTCCGTCCTTCGCGACCGTTTCGGCCGCCGTCTCGATCCGGTAGGGCCCGTCGATCTCGGCCACCATCCGCGACCAGCCATCGCGCACCGGCCCCCAGCCAAGCGTCCGCACCCGCGCGGAGGTATCGAAGACCTCGGGCCGCGCCGCCGAGAAATCGACGACCGAGAAATCGAGCACGAGGCGCGGCGGGTCGTTCAACAGGAACGCCCGGAACGGCACCGCCCGCGTCAGCGCCAAATCCAGTGCCACCGCCGTGCCGTCGTCGACAAGGCGTGACCGCGCGGGATCGAACGCGGCAAGCGCGGCAAGGTCGGCCGCGCGGACGGGCGCAAGCGGCGCGCAGAGCGCCACCGTAACCAGGATCACCAAGGCCCTTCGGATCATCGTTACTGCCCGTTTTGCCGCGATCATAGGGGTCCCGCCCTGTCAGCCCAAGCGCTAACCGCGCGCGCTCATGAAGGCGTGAAGCCGCGCCAGCCCCTCGCGGATGTCTTCGGTCGAGCGGGCATAGGAAAACCGCAGCGTGCTGCCGCCCCGGCGGGGGTCGAAATCCAGCCCCGGGGTCACCGCGACGCCGGCCTTCTCAAGGATTTCGGCCGCGAAGGCGCGGCTGTCGTCGGTCAGGTCCGAGACGTCGGCATAGATGTAGAAGGCCCCGTCCGGCGGCGCGATCCGCCCGAACCCCATGTCCGGCAGCGCCGCGAGCATCAGACGGCGGTTCTCGGCATAGACCGCGCGGTTCGCTTCAAGGTCCTCCACGCAGTCCAGCGCCGCGAGCGCGGCGATCTGGCTGGCGTGGGGCGGGCAGATAAACATGTTCTGCGCCAGCCGCTCGACGATACGGATGTGATCCTCGGGCACGACCATCCAGCCGACGCGCCATCCGGTCATCGAGAAGTATTTCGAGAAGGAGTTGACGACATAGACCTCGTCCGTGACCTCAAGCGCGGTGACCGCGCGCCGGTCGTAGTGCAGCCCGTGATAGATCTCGTCCGAAATGAACGCGATCCCCCGCGCCGCGCAAAACTCTGCGAGCGCGGCCAGATCCTCGCGTCCCAGCATCGTGCCCGAGGGGTTGCCCGGGGAGGCGACGATGAGGCCCTGCACATCGCCCGGCACTTCCTCGGGACGCGGCTGATAGCGGTTCTCGGCCCGCGTCGCGAACCCGACAGGCTCGACCGACATCGCACGCAGGATCTGCCTGTAGGAGGGATAGCCGGGCTCGCCCAGGGCGACGCGGTCGCCGGCGTCGAAAAGCGCCGAGAAGGCCAGAAGGAACGCCCCGGAAGACCCCGAGGTGACGATGACCCGGCGCGGGTCGAGCGCGACACCATACCAGCGCGCGTAAAGCGCCGCGATCCCCGCGCGCAGCTCCGGCAGGCCGAGTGCGACCGTATAGCCGAGGGGGCCTGCCTCCATGGCGCGGGACAGCGCGGCCCGCGCGCCGGCGGGCGCCGGGGTCGAGGGCTGGCCGACCTCCATGTGGATGATGTGCTGTCCGGCCGCCTCGGCGGCGCGCGCCGCCTCCATCACGTCCATCACAATGAAGGGATCGACCAACCCGCGGCTTGATGTGTGCATTCCGCCCCTCCATTGTCACGCGCGAACCCGGGCCGTTCTTTCCAGCCGGGGACGCGAAGGTCAATGGGCCGCAGGCCCTCCCCTTGCGCCCCGGCCGCTTTCCCGCGATGGTCGGCCCCGACCCGGAGCCGCGCAGCCGCGCCCCTGACAGAGATACCGATGAAACTCGCCCCGCTTGCCTTCGCCCTTCTCCTCGCCGGCCCCGCCGCCGCCTTCGACCCCGCCAAGATGAGCGAGGCCGAGCGCACCGCTTTCGACGCGCAGGTCCGCGCCTATCTGCTTGAACACCCCGAGGTCATCATGGAGGCCATCGACATCCTCCGGCAGCGCGAGGCCGAGGCCGCGGCCAAGGGCGATCTCGACCTCGTCAAGGCGAATGCAGACGACATCTTCCGCGACGGCCATTCCTATGTCGGCGGCAACCCCGACGGAACGCTGACGGTCGTCGAGTTCATCGACTACCGCTGCGGCTACTGCCGCAAGGCCCACGCCGAGGTCGCCGAGCTTGTCCGCTCGGACGGCAATATCCGCTACGTCGTCAAGGAATTCCCGATCCTCGGCGAGGACTCGGTGATCGCCTCGCGCTTCGCGATCTCGGCGCTGAATACGCTCGGCCGCGAGGCCTACGAGAAGATCAACGCGGGATTTTACGAAAGCTTCCGGGGCGATGTGACGCCCGACACCCTCCTTGCCTTCGCCGGAGAGCTTGGCCTCGACGGAAAGACCATCCTCGCGGGAATGGACGCGCCCGAGGTCACGAAGGTGATCGAGGAGAACCACCGCCTTGCCGAACGGCTTCAGGTATCCGGCACTCCGACCTTCGTGATGGGCGACCAGATGCTGCGCGGCTACGCGCCGCTCGACACGATGAAGGCGATCGTCGCCGAGGAGCGCGGCTGATTAGGCCGGAATGCGCGAGGCGATGTAGCGGGCGAATTCGAAATTCGGCCGTTCGAGGTGGCTGAGGGGACCGGGCTCGGACAGGCCCGCAAGGATCCCTTCATAGACCCGCTCGGTGCAGCCCTTGTCCTCCATGTTCACCTCGTCGAGCAGCGTCTTCAGCCGGTCGAAATTTTCCCGCGACTTCGGGTCGGTGACGAATTCGGGCGCGAGCCCGCCGCCATAGAGCACGTTGACATGGCCCGGCCCGTCCGGCGTCAGCGACAGGTACCAGAAATAGCCGGGGCTGAGCGTGATGAGAAGCGAGGGGTAGATCGACAGAAGCCAGGTCGTGCGCCGCTCGTCGCCCTCAAGCGTGGTGTTCGTCGGATGTGCGAGCGTGAGGTCGAGCGCGTCGTTCTTCAGAATGAAATGATAGTTGAAGGCCGGCTCGCCCTCCGGGCAGGTCATCTTCAGAAGGTCGACATGGCCACCGATCGTGCCGTTATGGCACATCGGCAGGTGGTAGCTTTCCATGAAGTTCTCGGCCAGCACCTTCCAGTTGGTGGCCCATCGGAAGCTTTCCCGGAAATCCTCGTGGTAGTTCTCCATATGGTACTTGCCGACCAGCGTCTCGACCCCGGCCAGCCGCTCGGACGGCGCGGGCGCATCGGGGTTCAGCGTGACCATGATCCAGCCCAGCCAGACCTCGCAGCGCACCTTCGGCAGCGCGATGTCGGACTTGCAGAACCCTTCGTTCAGCGTCATCGCCGGCGCCCCGCGCAGGCTGCCGTCAAGATTGTAGACCCAGGCGTGATAGGGGCAGGTGATGCGGCTGACGTTGCCGCGCCCCTCCAGAAGCGTCGACATCCGGTGCCGGCAGACGTTCGACATCGCCCGGATCGTGCCCTCGCGGTCGCGAAGCACGATCACAGGTTCGCCCGCGATCGTCATGGTGAGGTAGTCGCCCGGCTCGGGCAGCGCCTCGGCCCGCCCAGCGCAGAGCCACTCCTGCGCGAAGATGTGGCGCTGCTCCTCAGCCAGGAACTCGGCCGAAGTGTAGACCGACTTCGGCATCGCCCGCGCCTTCTCGAAAGGGACCGAGACGTTTTCGTGAAGTTCGGCGGCGGGTGAAAGCGGCTTGTTCATGGCGGGTCTCCCTGGCGGATGGCCAAGGCTCGCGCCGGGCAAGCCCGGTCGTCAAGCGGGAAATGAGATTCATGTGCCTACAAACAATTTTTTTCGGCACGGCCCGTCCCATCCGCCCCGTCGCACGGACATTTTCGGGGCGGGGCACCGCCGCGCGGGGCTTGCACCTTGCCCGGTCCTGCGCTTTCCTGAGCGCAGGGACAGTCCCGGGAAACCCATGTTCATGCACCTTCGCCCGCTTCGCCCCCGCGATCCGCACGAATCGCACCGGGTGGCGACGACGCTCGAGCTTTTCTTCGACCTCGTCTCGGTCCTCGCCATCGCCGCCGTGACGGCAGGCTTCCACCATGCGATCTCGGACGGCCACGGGCTCGAGGCGCTGCCGCGCTTCGTCTTTCTCTTCCTCGCGGTCTGGTGGGCCTGGATGAACTTCACCTGGTTCGCCTCGGCCTTCGACAGCGACGACACACCCTACCGCCTTATGGTGATGGTCATCATGTGCGGCGCGCTGATCTTTGCGGGCGGCGCGGCGCACATCTTCGAGACGCTGGATTTCCAGTGGGGACTGCTGGGGTGGATCGTCATGCGGGCCGGAATGATCGGGCTCTGGCTGCGTGCCGCCTCTGGCTGCCCTGAATACCGCACGACCGCCTTGCGCTACGCTGCGGGCATCGCCGTCGCGCAGATCGCCTGGACCGTCTTCTATTTCGCAACCGAACCTGGCAGCACCGCCTTCTTCCTGCTCGGCGCCGTCTGCTTCCTGATCGAATGGTCCGTGCCCCCCATCGCCGAAAGCGCCCGCGCGACACCATTCCACCGCCACCACATCGCTGAACGCTACGGCCTTCTGATGATCATCTCGCTGGGCGAGATCGTGCTGTCCATCAGCCACGGCTTCGGCGCGCTCTTCGGCGACCATCCGGCCTTCGGCGCGGCTTTCGTCTCGATCGCCGCGCTGGTCATCGTCTTCTCGATCTGGTGGATCTATTTCTGCGAGGAAGAGCACCTTGTCACGCGCAAGATGCCGACCGCGCTCATCTGGGGCTATGGCCATGTTTTCATCTTCATGGCGACGGCAGCCCTTGGGGCGGCGATCGCCGCCTCGATCGACGTTGCGGCCCATCACGCCCACACGAGCCAGGCCGAGGTCTCGAAATGGCTCGGCGGCAGCCTCGCGCTCGGCGCGCTCGCCCTTTGGGTGACGCGCGACCGGGTACTGCCGCTTCCAGCGATGACGAAGCTAGCCCTGCCCGCGATGGCGGTGGCTTTCGTCCTCGCCGGGGCGCTCGGGCTGCCGGTCTGGGCCTTTGCCGTCCTGTCCGTCGTCAACGTCCTCTGGCGCCTCTCCGGCGGGAATCGCGACGCCGCTGCCGCGGCCTGACCTTGCCATGCCGCTTGCGGGACATTGCCCTTTGCCGCAAAGGGCTTAGATAGTCAGGCGAACAGAATTGGGAAATGCCATGTCTGACGAGGCCCTCGTGATCTTCACGCCTTCGGGCAAAAGGGGGCACTTCGCCATCGGCACGCCGGTCCTGACGGCGGCGCGGCAACTGGGCGTCGACCTCGATTCGGTCTGCGGCGGGCGTGGCATCTGTTCCAAGTGCCAGATCACGCCCGGCTTCGGCGAGTTCTCCAAACACGGGCTGACCGTAACCGAGGACGCGCTGTCGCCCTTCAACGAGGTCGAGGCGCGCTATGACCGCATCCGCGGCCTGAAGGAGGGCCGCCGCCTTGGCTGCCAGGCCAGGATCATGGGCGACGTCGTCATCGACGTGCCACCGGAAAGCCAGGTCCACCGGCAGGTGATCCGCAAGTCCGCGACCGCGCGGACCATCGTGATGGACCCCGCCACTCACGCCCACTACGTCGAGGTCGCGGAACCCGACATGCACGAGCCCTCGGGCGACTTCCAGCGCCTCGCGGCGGCGCTGAAGGACCAGTGGCAGATCGAGGGCGTCGAGGCCGACCCCCTGCTTCTGCACCGCCTTCAGCCCGTCCTGCGCAAGGGCGAATGGAAGGTCACTGTGATCCTCCACAAGGACCATCACGGGCTCCCCCGCATCCTCGACATCCATCCCGGCTTCTGGGAAGGGCGGCTCTATGGCCTCGCCGTCGACCTCGGGTCGACCACCATCGCGGCGCATCTCTGCGATCTTCGGAACGGCAACGTCCTCGCCTCTTCGGGCCTCATGAACCCGCAGATCCGGTTCGGCGAGGATCTGATGAGCCGCGTCAGCTATGCGATGATGAACCCCGGCGGCGACCGCGAGATGACGGCGGCAGTCCGCTCCGCGCTGAACGAACTTGCCACCAGCATCGCGAAGGAGGCCGCCATCGACCCCGGCCAGATCGTCGAGACGGTCTTTGTCTGCAACCCGGTGATGCACCACCTCCTTCTCGGCATCGACCCGGTCGAACTGGGACAGGCGCCCTTTGCCCTTGCCACCTCGGAGAGCCTCTCGATCCCGGCCCGCCTGCTCGACCTGTCGGCGATCCATCCGAACGCGCGAACCTATATCCTGCCCTGCATCGCGGGCCATGTCGGCGCCGACTGCGCCGCCGTGGCATTGTCCGAGGAACCGAACAAATCCGAAGACATGGTGCTGATTGTTGACGTCGGGACCAATGCCGAAATCCTCCTCGGCAACAAGGACCGGGTGCTGGCCTGTTCTTCGCCCACCGGCCCCGCCTTCGAGGGCGCGCAGATCTCTTCGGGTCAGCGCGCCGCCCCCGGTGCCATCGAGCGGGTCGAGATCGACCCCGAGACGAAGGAACCCCGCTTCCGCGTCATTGGCTCCGACCTCTGGTCGGATGATCCCGGCTTTGCCGCCGCCACCGCGCAGACCGGCATCACCGGCATCTGCGGATCGGGCATCATCGAGGTGGTGGCCGAGATGCGCATGGCCGGGATCGTGGACCCCAGCGGCCTGATCGGCTCGGCCGAGCAGACCGGCACGGCGCGCTCGATCCCCCAGGGCCGCACCCACGCCTATGTGCTCCACGATGGCACCGCGACGGGAGGTCCGCTCATCACTGTCACCCAAGGCGACATCCGCGCGATCCAGCTTGCGAAATCCGCGCTTTACGCCGGCGCACGGCTTCTGATGGACGAACTCGGCATCGATTCCGTGGACCGGGTCGTCCTCGCGGGTGCCTTTGGCGCGCACATCTCGCCGAAACATGCTATCGTCCTCGGCATGATCCCCGACTGCCCCCTCGACAAGGTCACCTCGGCCGGCAATGCCGCCGGTACCGGTGCGCGCATCGCGCTTTGCAACATCGCCTCCCGCGCCGCGATCGAGGACGAGGTGACGCGCATCCACAAGGTCGAGACCGCGATCGAACCACGCTTTCAGGAGCATTTCGTCGCCGCGAACGCGATCCCGCACGCGACGGCGCCGTTCCCGGAGCTGTCGAAGATCGTGACCCTGCCGGACGTCTCGTTCAATACCGCAGGCGGTGCCGACGGCGGCCGGCGGCGGCGGCGTGGCTGACGGCGTGCTCCCGGAGGACCCCATCGCCGAACTGATCGCCGCCACGGCACGGGCGGACCGCTCGGCCTTCCGCACGCTCTATGACGCGGCCGGCGCGAAACTTTTCGGTATCTGCGTCCGTATCCTCAAGGATCGCAGCGAAGCCGAGGATGCCGTGCAGGAGGTTTTCACAAGGGTCTGGCTGAACGCGCGCCGGTTCGACCGGACGCGCGGGCGCGGCATGACCTGGCTCATCGCCATCGCCCGCAATCATGCCATCGACCGCCTGCGCGCCCGCCCCGCGCGTACCGCCGGTGCCGAAGAGGCGGCCGAGATCCCAGACCGTCAGCCCGGCCCCGAGGCTTCCGCCGTGGCCGCCGGAGAGGCGCGCCGCATCGCCGACTGCTTTGCAACCCTCGACGAGGGCCGCGCCGACGCCATCCGGGGCGCCTATCTGTCGGGCCTCAGCTACGACGACCTCTCGCGCCGCCATGGCGTGCCCTTGAACACCATGCGATCCTGGCTGCGCCGGGGCCTGCAAAGCCTGAAGGAGTGTCTGGAGGCATGACCGAAGCCACTGGTCATATGCCCGAACGGGACGCGCTCGCCGCCGAATACGTGCTCGGCACGCTGCCGCTCGCCGAACGTCTGACGGCCGAGGCGCTGATCGAGAGCGATGCCACCTTCCGCGCGCTGGTCGAGGACTGGCAGACCCGCCTCGCGCCGCTGGCCGAGGATTACGAGGACGTGACCCCGCCCCCCGGCCTCTTCCGCAAGGTCGAGTCCCGTCTCTTCCCCGAGCCCGAGCCTCAACGCCGCGCTGGCTGGGTCTGGGGTGCACTGACCGGCCTCGCGCTTGCCCTTGTCGCGGCTGTGGTCATCTCGCTGACGCTTGCGCCGCAGGCGCCCCTTGTCGCGACCCTGACCGGCGAAGGGCAGACCCTGACTGTCGCCGCCCGCTACGACGCCGCCGGCAAGGAATTGATCGTCGAGCGCACCGCCGGCCCCGCCGCCGAGGCCGACAAGGACTATGAGCTCTGGCTCATCCCGGCCGGCAAGTCGGCGGTCTCCATCGGCCTCGTACGCGAGGCCACCCTCGCGATCCCGGTCGAGGCGCTGCCCCCCGGTACGACACTCGCCATCACGCTCGAACCCCGTGGCGGCTCGCCCACCGGCGTGGCGACCGGCCCCCTTCTCGTCGCGGGCGTCATCGGCGGCTGAACTTTTTTTGCGCCGCCCTGCAACTTCTGCACCGACCCGTCCGTAGCTTCTGGCGTGACAGGGGGAATGGTCCCCCGGATACGACAAGGGAGCTACCGATGAACCTCAAATCCACCGCCCTCGCCCTCACCCTCGCCGCCTTCGCCGCCCCGGCCTTTGCCGAGAACCCGATGGTCGGCGGCGCCGCGATGTACGAGGACAAGAACATCGTCGAGAATGCCGTGAACTCGGCCGATCACACCACGCTCGTCGCCGCCGTGCAGGCCGCCGGCCTTGCCGAGACGCTCTCCGGCGAAGGGCCCTTCACCGTCTTCGCGCCGACGAACGACGCCTTCGCGAAGCTGCCGGCCGGCACGGTCGAGACTCTCCTCAAGCCCGAGAACAAGGAAATGCTGACCAAGATCCTGACCTGCCATGTCGTGGCGGCGGACGCCTCGGCTGAGGCGATCATGGGAATGATTCAGGCCGATGGCGGCAAGCATCCCGTGAAGACCGTCGGCGGGTGCGAATTCACCGCGATGTCGAAGGATGGCAAGGTGATGATCGAGGACGGTCAGGGCAACGTCGCGACGGTGACGATTGCTGACGTCAAACAGTCGAACGGTGTGATCCACGTGATCGACACGGTCCTGCTGCCGAAGATGTAAGAGTATCCGGGTTGCGACTTCGTCGGGGCGTCCGGACCGGACGCCCCGTACGCTATCCTGCAGCCTTTTCCTCAAGCACCAGCCATTCCTCCTCGGCCGCCGCCAGCGCGGCCTGCCGCTCGGCCAAGCCCTCCGAAGCCTTCTGGAACTTCGCCGGCGCCTTGGTGAACAGCTCCGGATCGGCGAGGAAATCAGAGAGCCTTGCGATCTCCGCCTCCAGCCGTTCGATGATGCTCGGCAGCGCCTCCAGCCGGTGCCGCTCGGTAAAGCTGAGCCCCGCCGCTACTTTCCGCGCCTTCGGCTCCGCCACCGGCGCGGGCCTCGCCGCCTTGACCGGTTCCGCCTCGGTCACGGGTTTCTGCGCCTGATAATCCGTCCAGCCCCCGGCATAGACCGTGGCCTTGCCATCGCCTTCCAGCGCGACGGTCGTCGTCGCAACCCGGTCGATGAAATCGCGGTCGTGGCTGACCAGAAGGACCGTACCGTCATATTCGCCAAGGAGGTCCTGCAAGAGGTCCAGCGTCTCGACATCGAGATCGTTGGTCGGCTCGTCCAGCACGAGGAGGTTCGACGGCTTGGCCATGATCCGCGCAAGCAAAAGCCGCGCCCGTTCCCCGCCCGAAAGCGAGCTGATTGGCGCCCGCGCCTGCTGCTCGTCGAAAAGAAAGTCCTTCAGATAGGCGACGACATGCTTCGGCACCCCGCGCACCATCACCTGATCCGACCGGCCCGAAACCTTCATGTCGGGATCGTTCACGAGGCCATCCCAGAGCGTCATCTCAAGGTCCAGCGTCGCTCGCGCCTGATCGAAGACCGCGATCTCGAGGTTCGTGCCATGCCGGATACGCCCGGTATCCGGCCCCACCTCGCCGGTCAGCATCCTCAAGAGCGTCGTCTTGCCCACACCATTCGGCCCGACAAAGGCGACGCGGTCGCCGCGCAGCACCGTCAGATCGAAGGCCCGCAGGATCACCTTCTCGCCGTAAGCCTTTGAAATCCCCTTCGCCTCGATCACAAGGCGCCCCGAGACCGTCCCCGTCTCCAGCGCCATGTCCGCCGTGCCCTGCCGCCGGATCATCGCCGCCCGCTCGGCCCGCATCGCCTGCAGGGCGCGCACCCGGCCCTGGTTGCGCTTGCGGCGGGCCGAAATCCCCTCGACGGCCCAGCGCGCCTCGGACTTGATCTTGCGCTCCAGCTTGTGGCGGGCAAGGTCCTCCTCGGCCCAGACCGTCTCGCGCCAGTCCTCGAAGCCCTCGAAGCCCCGCTCGCTCCGCCGCACCGTCCCACGGTCGATCCAGAGGACCGCCCGCGTCAGGCTGCGCAGGAACGCCCGGTCGTGGGAGATGACCACAAACCCCGCCTTCGTCTCGGCGAGCCGCGCCTCGAGCCAGCCAATCGCCTCGATATCGAGGTGATTGGTCGGCTCGTCCAGGAGCATCAGCTCCGGCGCCTCGGCCAGCAGCTTCGCCAGCGCCGCACGCCGCTTTTCCCCGCCCGAGGCCGCCGAGACCTTGGTTTCAGGGTCGAACTTCAACCCCTCGGCCACCACCTCGACGCGGTATCCCTCGCCCTCCGGCAGGCCCGAGGCGGCGAAGGCCCCGATCGTCTCGAACCCCTCGAATGTCGGCTCCTGCTCCATGTAGCCGACCGTTACACCCGGCGGGACAACCCGCTCCCCGGCATCGGCCTCCACCAGCCCCGCCATGATCTTCATCAGCGTCGACTTGCCCGACCCGTTGCGCCCGACCAGTGCCACCCGGTCCCCCGCCTGCACGACAAGATCCACCCCGTCCAGAACGGGGTCGCCGCCGTGGGTCAGGGAAGTGCCGGAAAGCTGCAGAAGCGGAGCGCGTGCCATGGCGCCCCAGCTATCCAAGGCCCCCGGCGCCGTCAACGGCCCGCCCATTCATTGTGGCTGAAATACTCCGGGGGTCAGGGGGCGGCGCCCCCTGCCTGGCCTATTCCGCCGCCTCGGGCGCCGCCTCGATCTCGGTCGCGCGCTTTTCCACCAGCTCGACGATATGGTCGATCATCTGGGCATTGGTCATCTTGTGGCTCTGCTTGCCCGCCAGATACACCATGCCCGATCCGGCCCCGCCGCCGGTAAAGCCGATATCGGTCATCAGCGCCTCGCCCGGACCGTTCACCACGCAGCCGATGATCGACAGGCTCATCGGGACCTTTATGTGCTCCAGCCGCTTTTCCAGCGCCTCGACCGTCTTGATGACATCGAACCCCTGCCGCGCGCAGGAGGGGCACGAGATGATCTGCACCCCCCGCGTCCGAAGCCCCATCGACTTCAGGATTTCATAGCCGACCTTCACCTCTTCCACCGGGTCCGCAGACAGCGACACCCGGATCGTGTCGCCGATCCCCATCCAGAGAAGGTTGCCAAGCCCGATCGCCGACTTGACCGTGCCCGAGACAAGCCCCCCCGCCTCTGTGATCCCAAGGTGAATGGGCGCGTCCGTCGCCTCGGCAAGCTGCTGATAGGCGGCGGCGGCCAGGAACACGTCGGAGGCCTTGCAGGAAATCTTGAACTCGTGAAAGTCGTTGTCCTGCAAGAGCTTGATATGGTCGAGCCCGCTTTCCACCATGGCGTCCGGGCAGGGCTCGCCATACTTGTCGAGAAGGTGCTTCTCGAGCGAACCGGCATTCACCCCGATGCGGATCGAGCAACCGTGGTCCTTCGCGGCCTTCACCACCTCGCGGACCCGGTCCGCGGATCCGATGTTGCCCGGATTGATGCGCAGGCAGGCCGCGCCCGCCTCGGCGGCTTCGATGGCGCGGCGATAGTGGAAATGGATGTCCGCGACGATCGGCACCGGACTTTCGCGGCAGATCTCTTTCAAGGCCCGCGTCGAGGCCTCGTCCGGCGTCGATACCCGCACGATATCGGCCCCGACATCGGCCGCGCGGATCACCTGATCCAGCGTCGCCCTGACGTCCGAGGTGTCGGTGTTGGTCATCGTCTGCACCGTGATCGGCGCATCGCCCCCGACGGGCACATTGCCGACCATGATCCGGCGCGATTTGCGCCGGTCGATATTGCGCCAGGGACGGATCGGATTGTGGGTCATCGTGGCCTCGGGCGCTAGACAGTCGGCCGAGTGATAGACCGTCGCGCCCGTCTCGGCAATCCGAAGGGACTATTCGCTTGCCGGTTCCACCGGAACAACCGCACCCGCATCCGCGACAGAGGTTGCGTATTTCGCGAGATCGGCGTCGCTCGTCAGGTCCGCGACCGCGTATTTCCCGGTCAGGGCCGCGGGCGACAGGACAAGGTTCTTGGTGACCGAGCCGCGATCGCCGGCCGGCCCGTAGGTCTGCCCGTTCACCGCGAAGTAAAGCGCTCCGGATTCGCCGACGCGCATCACCGGCGCCTCCTCGAGCTTGGGCAGCGCGTAGCGCTCCCCGGCGTCGAGGATCTTCTCGAAGATCACCGTGCCATCAGCCGACTGGACCCGGACCCAGGCCGGACGGACGGCCAGAAGCTCGACCTCCGGTGCGTCGGCCGCGACGACCTGCACCGGCGTTGCGCCAAGGGCCGGGGTCGCCGCCGCAACGGCAGGTTCCGCCGCCTCGGCAGGGGCGGGAAGCGTTCCGACGGACCGCGGGTCGATTGCCGCGATCGGGCCATCGCGCGCGACCAGCACCGGCACATCCAGTGCCTGCGGCCGGTAAAGCCGGTCGAGCGCTTCGGGCGCGAGCGGCGCAAGGTCGGCCCCGGGCCGCGCCGCCAGCGCAATTTCAGAGGTTTCGGTCTGAGCGCTGATCCCCGAGCCGCTGTTCGCGAGAGGATCGAGGCTGGCAACCACGCCCGGCGCCTGGTCAACCGGAGCGAGCTGCACCTTCTGCACTTCCTGCAGCACCGACCAGCCGCCGTAGCCGATGCCACCGATCAGGAGCACGAGCACGAGGATCGAGCCGATAGCGCCCGGCTGGACACTCGACCAGAACGCCTCACCCCGCGGCACGAAGCTCGCGTTCGGATTGGCGAGGGGGTCGGAATATTCGGTCTTGCGCACCTGGCGCTTCGGCCCCGAGGCAGCGGCGGACATGCCATGCGCGACCTCGAAATCCGCCTCCTGGCAGAACCGCTTGAAAGCCCATTCGGGGTCCATGCCGAGATAGCGCGCATAGGACCGCACATAGCCCGCGACAAAGCCCGGCGTATCGAAGGCCGACACATCGCAATTCTCGATCGCGGCAATGTAGCTCGCCTTGATCTTGAGCTCACGCTGCACATCGAGAAGGGACTTGGCCATGGTCGCGCGCTCGCCGCGCATCACGTCGCCGAGCCGCAGTTCGAAGTCGTCAAAGCCCTTCGGCTTGTCCGCTTCCTGCGTCGAAGGAGGTACCCTCCGCCCGATCATGCCCACTGCCCCGTCCGTTATTCCCAAGGCTTCTCGATTCGAGAAACCCGCCCCGTCCTATTGAGGAATTCTTATCACACGACAAGCGGCAATGCGACCGCAGAAGACCTCAGGCGGTCAGTTGCGCGCGATTCAGCGCGCAGTGTGCCCAGAGCTTGTCCATCGCGCGAACGAGGTGATCGATATCGTCCATCGAATGCACCGGCGAAGGCGTGAAGCGCAGCCGTTCGGTGCCGCGCGGCACGGTCGGGAAGTTGATCGGCTGCACATAGATCCCGTAATGCTCGAGAAGCATGTCGGAAATCATCTTGCAATGCACCGGGTCGCCGACGTGCACGGGCACGATATGGGTGCCGCGGTCGATGATCGGCAGGCCCATCGCCCGCAGCCGCGTCTTGAGGATCTTCGCATGCTCCTGTTGCGTGTCGCGCAGGTGCTGGGCGGTCTTCAGGTGCCTGACCGAGGCCGCCGCGCCCGCCGCCACCGCTGGCGGCAACGAGGTGGTGAAGATGAACCCCGGCGCGTAGGAGCGGATCGCATCGCACATCTTGGCGCTGGCGGCGATATAGCCGCCCATCACGCCGTAGGCCTTGGCAAGCGTTGCGTTGATGATGTCGATACGGCCCATCATCCCCAGCTTCTCGGCCACTCCGGCGCCGCGCGGCCCATACATGCCAACCGCGTGCACTTCGTCGAGATAGGTCAGCGCGCCAAACTCCTGCGCCGCGTCGCAGATCTCTTCCATCGGGCAGATGTCGCCGTCCATCGAATAGACCGACTCGAAGGCGACCAGCTTCGGCGCCGCCGGATCGTCGGCCGCCATCAACGCCCGCAGATGCGCGACGTCGTTGTGGCGCCAGATCCGCTTTTCGCCGCCATTGCGCTTGATCCCCTCGATCATCGACGCGTGGTTGAGCTCGTCCGAATAGATGATGAGACCGGGGAAGAGCTTCGGCAGCGTCGAGAGCGTCGCGTCGTTCGCGATATAGGCCGAGGTGAAGACCAGCGCCGCTTCCTTGCGGTGCAGGTCGGCAAGCTCGGCCTCAAGCCGCTTGTGATAGACCGTGGTGCCCGAGATGTTGCGCGTGCCGCCCGACCCGGCGCCGGTCGCGTCCAGCGCCTCGTGCATTGCCTGCAGCACGACCGGGTGCTGGCCCATGCCGAGGTAATCGTTGCCGCACCAGACGGTGATGTCCTTTTCCGACCCATCCGGACGCGTCCAGACCGCCTTCGGGAACTGACCCTTGCGCCGCTCGATATCGATGAAGGTGCGATAACGACCCTCGTCATGCAGCCGCTGGATGGCCCTATCGAGCTGTGCGTTGTAGTCCATTTCCGTCTCCCCGGCTCGTCCCGTTCTCGTTAGGGCTTAGCGCCTTCCTGCGTGCCGGGACTTGATAAAGGTCAAAAATCGCAAATGCGATAGTACAATTTGACGCGCACCCTCAGGGCCGTTCGCGACACCCGGCGGCTGGACATCGCCGGGCACCGCGGTAGGCTCGCATTGCACGACCAACAGGAGCCTTTCCGACATGAGCCTCGACCCCGTTCTTGCCAGGATCGACGAAACCCTGCCGGAGGCGACCGAACGCCTTTTCGACCTTCTGCGCATTCCCTCGATCTCGACCGATCCGGCCTACAAGGCCGACTGTGCCCGCGCCGCTGACTGGCTGGCCGATGACCTGCGCGGTCTCGGGTTCGACGCCTCGGCGCGGCCGACACCCGGCCATCCCATGGTGGTGGGTCACTGCGAAGGCGAGGGGCGGCACCTTCTGTTCTACGGTCACTACGACGTCCAGCCGGTCGATCCGCTGGAGCTCTGGCACCGCGACCCCTTCGACCCGGCGATCGAGGAGACGCCGGCAGGCCCGGTGATCCGCGCGCGTGGCGCCTCGGACGACAAGGGCCAGCTGATGACCTTCCTCGAGGCCTGCCGCGCCTGGAAACACGTCCACGGCACCCTGCCCGGCCGCCTGACGATCTTTCTGGAGGGCGAGGAGGAATCAGGCTCGCCCTCGCTCGTCCCCTTCATGGAGGCGAACGCGGCCGAACTGCGCGCCGATCTCGCGCTGATCTGCGATACCGGGCTTTTCGAATCCTCGCGCCCCGCCATCACCACGATGCTGCGCGGCCTCGCCAAGGCGGAATTCACCGTCCACGCCGCGCGCCGCGACCTCCATTCCGGCATGTACGGCGGCCTCGCGCGCAACCCGCTGCATGTCCTGTCGCGGATCCTCGGCGCCATGCACGACGAAACCGGCCGCGTCACGGTCCCGGGGTTCTACGACGGCGTCCGCGAATTGCCGGACGCCATGCGCCAGCAGTGGCAGTCGCTGAGTTTCGATCACGCGAAATACCTCGGCGACGTCGGCCTGTCGCTGCCCGCGGGCGAGGCCGACCGCACCCCGCTCGAGACGATCTGGTCGCGCCCCACCGCCGAGGTCAACGGGCTTTGGGGCGGCTACACGGGCGCGGGCTTCAAGACCGTCCTGCCGGCCGAGGCGCATGCCAAGGTCAGCTTCCGCCTCGTGCCGGGACAGGACCCCGAGGCGATCGGCGCAGGGTTCAAGGCCTGGGTCGAGGCGCAGCTGCCGGCCGATTGTTCCGTCACCTGGCATGATGTCGATGGCAGCCCGGCGGGCGAGATGGACATCGCCGACCCCGCCTTCGAATCCGCGCGGACCGCGCTGGGCGCCGAATGGGGCAGGCCCGCCTCCTATGTCGGCTGCGGCGGCTCGATCCCGATCGCGGGGTTCTTCCAGTCGATCCTCGGCATGGACGCGATGCTGATCGGCTTTGGCAAGGACGACGACCAGATCCACAGCCCGAACGAGAAATACGACGTCGAGAGCTTTCACAAGGGCATCCGCAGCTGGGCGCGCATCCTCGCGGCCCTGCGATGACCGCGCTGGCAATCCGCGACGCGGCGCCCGGGGACAGGGCGGCCTGGCTCGTCCTCTGGGCGGACTACCTTCGGTTCTACGACATCGACCTTGCGCCCGAGGTGACCGAGGCGACATGGCGCCGCCTCATGGACCCCGTCTCACCGCTCAAGGCCCGCCTTGCCCAGCGCGGGGGGCGGCTTCTTGGCTTCGCGATCCATCAGCACCACCCGTCAAGCTGGGTCTCGGGCGACGACTGCTACCTCGAAGACCTCTTCGTCGCCGCGGATGCGCGGGGATCGGGCACGGGACGCGCCCTTATCGACGATCTTGCCGCGCTGGCACGCGCGCGGGGCTGGCATCGCCTCTACTGGCACACAGACGAAGGCAATGCCCGCGCCCGTGCCCTCTACGACAGCTATACGCCCAGCGACGGCCACATCCGCTACCGGATACGCCTCTGAGACGGCCCTAGCCGCGCGCGAGCGCCATGCGGACGAGCTTGGCGATCAGAAGAATCCAGGGCGCCGCGTGAAGCGCGAGGTCGAAAATGTCGATCGGCCGCGTCAGCGTCCCGGCGGCGAGCATCTTCAGCTTTTCCCAGATGTGCGGCTCGGGAACGAAAGGCGCGAGGCCGAGCGTCAGCGCGGCCAGGATCGCGATGTTGAGCGGGATCGAATCGAGAAAGGTCATGACCGCTCCGCTCTATCGCGCCCCGCCCGTCCCGGCAGCAGGACAATTTGGCACGCCGGACCCGGCGCGCACGGGTGGCGAAACATCTCAACGCTTGGAAAGTGGCGCGGTTGACGGGGC
>JAGRDU010000150.1:0-171 GCA_020446905.1 Paracoccaceae bacterium
CGCTTCTGCAGGGCAAGCACGACAACTATGACACCGACCTGATGCGCAGTCTCATCGAGGCCTCGGCGCATGCGACGTCGAATGACCCCGACGGACCAGGCAAGGTGCATCACCGGGTGATCGCGGACCATCTGCGTTCGACCTCCTTCCTGATCGCCGACGGGGTGATGC
>JAGRDU010000150.1:179-22934 GCA_020446905.1 Paracoccaceae bacterium
TATGTGCTGCGCCGGATCATGCGTCGGGCGATGCGGCATGCGCATATGCTCGGCGCGCAGGATCCGGTGATGCACCGGCTGGTGCCGGCGCTGGTCCGGCAGATGGGCGCGGCCTATCCGGAACTGACGCGGGCGCAGGCACTGATCGAAGAGACGCTGAAGCTGGAGGAGACGCGTTTCCGCCAGACGCTCGACCGGGGCCTGAAGCTCTTGGACGACGAACTTGGCAAGCTTGGCGAGGGGCAGGCGCTGCCCGGCGCCGCGGCCTTCAAGCTTTACGACACCTATGGCTTCCCCCTCGATCTCACGCAGGATGCGCTGCGCGAGAAGGGGCGCGAGGTCGACGTCAAGGGCTTCGATCACGCGATGGAAGAGCAGAAGGCCAAGGCGCGCGCCGCCTGGTCCGGCTCGGGCGAGACGAAGGACGCGGCGATCTGGTTCGATCTGGCCGAGGCGAAGGGCGTGACCGAGTTTCTCGGCTATGACACCGAGACCGCCGAGGGGCAGATCCTTGCACTGGTGCGGGACGGGGCCGAGATCGGCGCGGCGGCGACGGGGGAAGATGTTCAGATCGTTCTGAACCAGACCCCGTTCTACGCCGAAAGCGGCGGTCAGGTCGGCGATAGCGGCTTGATACGCACCGATACCGGGGTGGCGACGGTCACCGACACGAAGAAGTCGGCCGGGGTCTTCATCCATATCGCGAGGGTGAGCGAGGGCGAGATCGCGCGCGGGCAGCCGGCGAAGCTGGAGGTGAGCCACACGCGCCGCTCGGCGATCCGCGCGAACCATTCGGCGACCCACCTGCTGCATGAGGCGCTGCGGCGCGCCCTTGGCGCCCATGTCGCGCAGCGCGGGTCGCTGAACGCCGAGGACAGGCTCAGGTTCGACTTCAGCCACACCAAGGCGATGAGCGCGGAGGAAGTGGCTACGGTTTCGGCCGAAGTGAACGAATTCATCCGCCAGAACTCCCCCGTCGAAACGCGTATCATGACGCCGGACGATGCCCGCGCCATCGGCGCGCAGGCGCTCTTCGGCGAGAAATACGGGGATGAGGTGCGCGTCGTCTCGATGGGGCGCGAGCTGGGGTCCGGCAAGGGCGCGGGCGGCGACACCTATTCGCTGGAGCTTTGTGGCGGCACGCATGTGGCGCGCACGGGCGATATCGGCGCCTTCGTTTGCCTTGGCGATTCTGCCTCCTCGGCCGGGGTGCGGCGGATCGAGGCGCTAACGGGTCAGGCGGCGCTCGACCATATTGCGGCGCAGGCCGGACGGCTGGCGGAGATCGCGGCGGCCCTGAAGGCGCAGCCGGCCGATGTGGTCGAGCGGGTCAAGGCGCTGATGGACGACCGCAAGGCGCTGGCGAACGAGGTCGCGCAGCTTCGGCGCGAGGTCGCCATGGGCGGCGGCGCGGGTGCAGGGCCGGAAGTGAAGGAGATCGCGGGCGTGAAGTTCCTTGCCCAGACCGTCTCGGGCGTCTCTGGCAAGGATTTGCCGGCGCTTGTCGATGAGCTGAAGGCGCGAATCGGGTCGGGCGCGGTGCTGGTCGTCGCTGATACCGGCGGCAAGGCCGCCGTGGCGGCGGGGGTGACGGCAGACCTGACGGGACGGCTCTCGGCGGTTGCCCTCGTCAAGGCCGCGGCCGAGGCGCTTGGCGGAAAAGGCGGCGGCGGGCGGCCCGACATGGCGCAGGCGGGCGGCGCGGATGCCTCGAAGGCCGATGAGGCCGTGAAGGCGGCCGAGGCGGTGATCGGGGGGGCGTCATGAGCAAGACGAAATCCGCGCTCTGGATCGCGCATGTGAAGGTCACGGACGCCGAGGCCTACGGGAAATATGCCGCGCTGGCGGGGCCGGCCATCGCCAAACATGGCGGCGTGTTCCTGTCCCGTGCCGGGCGCTATGTGCAGCTTGAGGGCAACGACCGGCCGCGCAATGTGGTTGCCCGCTTCCCCTCGCTCGAAGCCGCCGTTGCCTGCTATCACAGCGCCGAGTATCAGGCGGCGCTGGCCCATGCGAAGGGTGCCTCGGAACGCGACCTCATGGTGCTTGAGGAAAACTAGCGCTGGACGGCCCAAGGGCCGCCGCGATATTGCCGTTTTGAGCAGATAAGGGGGCGGAAAGTCCCCACGAGGAACGGGAACCACATGTGCCGCTGGGCCGCCTATACCGGAGAGCCGATCTTCCTTGAGGAGATCGTGAGCCGTCCGGGTCATTCGCTGATCCACCAAAGCCACTGCGCCACCCAGTGCCATTCGGCGATCAACGCCGACGGGTTCGGCATCGCCTGGTACGGCGACCGGGAGGAGCCGGGCCTTTTCCGCGACATCCTGCCGGCCTGGTCGGACCCGAACCTGAAATCCCTGACCGCGCAGGTGAAATCGCACCTCTTCCTCGCCCATGTCCGCGCCTCGACCGGCACCGCGACGAGCCGCAACAACTGCCACCCCTTCGCGGTCGGCCGCTGGAGCTTCATGCACAACGGCCAGATCGGGGGGTATGACGGATTCCGCCGCGATGCCGAGATGCTGATTCCCGACCACCTCTACGCGCACCGGCGCGGGGCGACCGACAGCGAGGCCTTGTTCCTGATCGCGCTTGGCGAGGGGCTGGACAGTGACCCGAAAGGCGCGCTCGAACGCGCGGGGGCGCGGCTTGAGGGCCTGTCGCGCGCCAAGGGGCAGGGGCCGCACATGCGCCTGACAGCGGCCTTTTCGGACGGGGCGCGGCTTTACGCGGTGCGCTATGCCTCGGACGACCAGGCGCCGACGCTCTATCACCGCTGGTCGGACACGCGCCTCGGCCGCGCCGTCGTTTCCGAGCCGCTGGAAAGCCACGAGTGCTGGGACGCGGTGCCGCCGGGCAGCTTTTGCACCTTCGACGGCGGTGAGGTGCGGATCGAGCCCTTCGCGCCAAAGGTCCTGACGCGCGCCGCCTGACCGGCGCCAATGTCGTTTTCTCGCGCCAGATGACGCAATCCGCAGCCGCCTGCGGACCTTTGCCGCTAAACAGGATCAAAGGCGACAGGAGCGGGAGCGTCGGACATGAGCGATGTGGCGGAAGGCCGGAGAGCGCGGGGCGGCGGCGCGGCACGGCGCGCGGAGCGTGCGGCGGTGCGGATCGAGGTCGCAAGGTATATCGAGCGCAATATCCCGAACTTCGAGATCCTGAGTGAGGAGGCGCTTCAGATCATCGAGGCGAATGCCGAGACGATCCTTGAGGAGATCGGCGTAAATTTCGTCGAGAACCCCGACGCGCTGAAGCGTTGGAAAGACGCGGGCGCGGATGTTCAGGGCGAGCGGGTGCACATCCCGCGGGGCCTTGCGCGCAAGCTTTGCGCGACGGCGCCTTCGTCTTATGTCCAGCATGCCCGCAACCCCGAGCGGAGCGTTACCGTCGGCGGCAGGGGCCTTGTGCTCGCGCCGGTCTATGGTCCGCCGTTCGTACGCGATGCCGATGGCGGGCGCCGTTATGCGACGATCGAGGATTTCCGCAAGTTCGTGAAGCTCGGCTACATGTCGAAATGGCTGCACCATTCCGGTGGCACGGTCTGCGAGCCGACGGACGTTCCGGTGAACAAGCGCCATCTCGACANNACATGCTGCTGGCGCACATGACGCTGAGCGACAAGCCCTACATGGGGTCCGTCACCGAAGCCAGCCGCGCCGCCGATTCCGTCGAGATGTCGGAGATCCTCTTTGGCGGGCTTGAGGGGCGTACGGTCATGACGTCGCTCATCAATATCAACTCGCCGATGACCTTCGACGGCATCATGATGGGTGCGCTCGAGGTCTATGCCAAGGCCAATCAGGCCGCGATCATCTCGCCCTTCATCGTCGGCGGCGCGATGTCGCCCGTGACCGTGGCGGGTACGCTGACGCAGGTGCTGGTCGAGGTGCTGGCGGGCGTTGCCTATAGCCAGCTGGTGAAGCCGGGCGCGCCGGTGATCGCCGGAGCCTTCGTGACTTCGACCGACATGGCGTCGGGGGCGCCGACCTTCGGCACCCCGGAAGCGAGCCTCGTGACCTATGGCGCGGGCCAGCTGGTCCGCCGGATTGGCGTTCCCTACCGTTCGGCCGGCGCTTTCTGCGGGTCGAAGCTGCCCGACGCGCAGGCCGCCTACGAAAGCGCCAATTCGCTGAACATGGGTCTGCTCGCCGGCGTCAACTTCATGCTCCATGCCTGCGGCTGGCTAGAAGGCGGGCTGGTGTCCTCTTTCGAGAAATTCGTGATGGACGCCGATCAGCTGGGCGTGCTGCACCGTCTCGCCGAGGGTATCGACATGTCGGAAAACGGTCAGGCGATGGACGCGCTGCGTTATGTCGGCTCGGGGCAGGCAAGCCATTTCCTGGGTACCGATCACACCCAGGCGAACTTCCGCACCGCATTCTGGCGGACCGAGATTCTCGACTACAAGCCCTACGAGACCTGGGCGGAAGAGGGCAGCCGCGACACCGTCGCGCTGGCCCGGGCGCGGGTCGACAAGCTGTTGAACGACTACCAGAAGCCCGCCATCGACCCGGCGGTGGAAGAGGCGCTGACCGAATACGTCGCGAAGAAGAAGGCGTCGATGCCGGACGCCTTCCTCTGAGGCGCAGCTAGAACGTGCCGGCGGCGCGGGGCAGGAGCCGGGCCTCGGCCATCATTGCCACGAGAATTTCGATGTGACGGGCGAAGCTGTACGAGGCCTCGCCCGCACGGCGGCGCGCCTCGCAGGTCTCCTCCTCGCTCAGGAGGACGCAGAAGGCCTTTTCTGCCGCCGGAGCGCCGCTCTGGCGCAACACGCGGGCAAGATCCCTGCCGCGGTTGTAGTCCCGAAGACCGGCCTGCGCGGCCCGGATCAGAAGCTTGGGGCGGCGCAGGCTGGCGAGCGGATTCAGGATATCGGTCATAGATCACTCCGGCTTGATTCAATCTAAGATTGAAACAGGAAGCCCGGGTGTTGCGCATTGTCGCGCAGGCGCGTTCGACGCTTTTACGCATATTTGCGATTTATTAGGGACTTTTGTTTTCGGCGCACCCGATTAACGAACGAGTAAGAAATACGACCAAGGGTTGAATGGTCATGAGTTAAGCTCACGTAAATTCGCACGTTCTCCAAGGTAAGAAATGACGATCACGCTTCGACCGCTTGCGGCCGGGTCAGACTGGCTTCCTGAAACGGCACAACTCTATCTGGCCCATGTGGTCGAGGGTCGGTCGATCCGCGCGCTGGCGCGCGAGACGGGCTGCCACCCCTCGACGATCCTGCGCCGGGTCCGTGCCTACGAGAACCGACGCGACGATCCGCTCGTTGACGAAGCCTTGGAGGCGTTTTCGGGCGGCGCGGCGGCGGATCCGAGCGCTCGGTCCAAAATCTGCAAAGACAACGACACAAGACGGGAAGGAACTCTCCAGATGTCAGCACCCATTCGCTCCCTTCGCCCCGACGCGGCCGACCTCGGGACAGTCGAGCGCGAGGCGCGCCGCATTCTCAGGCGTCTCAGCGAGGTCGGTGCTGTCCTCGCCGTGGCGCCGGACATGGACAAGGCGGCGGTCCTCAAGGGCACCAACCGGATCGCGGTGGTCGACCGGGCGATCGCGCAGGCCTTTGCCGTGAACGACTGGATCGCGGTGCAGAAGGCCGGCCGCGTCACGCTCTACGACATCACGGCGGCGGGGCGCTCGGCGCTGAAGCGGATGCTGGCCGAGGATCAGGAAGTGCGCGGCAGCGGCTTTGCCGAAGCCCAGGACGCCTTCGGCGCACAACACCGGTTCTGGGGCGAGCGCCATGTCATGGAGACGGGCGAGGATGGGCCGAAGCGGATGCGCTACAACCTCGCCGAGAGTCCCCTGACGGCGCTGGCGCGGCGCCGGGACAAGGACGGGACGGCATTCCTTGGCGCCGACCTGATCGCGGCCGGCGAGCGGCTGCGCGAGGATTTCGAGCTTGCCCAGCTCGGTCCGCGCGTGGCGCAGAACTGGGACCGGTTCCTGACCGGCGCCGAGCGCGGCGGCTTTGCGGTATCGGGCGACGCGGGCGGCTCGTCAAAGGCGCGCGACCGGGTCGCCGCGGCGCTGCGCGACCTCGGTCTTGGCCTGGGCGACGTGGCGCTGCGCTGCTGCTGCTATCTCGAGGGGCTCGAGGCGGCGGAGCGGCGGATGGGCTGGTCGGCGCGGTCCGGCAAGATCGTCCTGCGCATCGCGTTGCAGCGGCTGAAGCGGCACTATGACGAGACCTATGGCGGCAAGGCGCCGCTGATCGGCTGAAAGAGGCGGAGGCGCCCGTCGCCGGGCGCCTCCAGATCACCGAGGGAGGGTGACCTTAGACCGTATCGGCGCGGGTAACGCCGGCCGCGTGCAGGAGCCCGGCAACGGCGCCGCCCGCGAGGGGCGCCACGATGAAGACCCAAAGATCGGCGAGCGCCTTGCCGCCGGCAAAAAGCGCCGGCCCGATCGAGCGGGCGGGGTTCACCGACACACCGGTCACGTCGATGCCGACAAGGTGGATACCCGCCAGCGTGAGGCCGATCGCGAGGCCCGCCATGGCCGTCGGTGCGCCGGCCTGGGTCGCGCCGAGGATCACCGTGACGAAGAGGAAGGTCGCGACCGCCTCGAAGAGCAGCGCCGCCAACAGGGAATACTCGCCGAGGTAGCCCGCGCCGTAGCCGTTCTGGCCAAGACCGTTCGTGGCGAGCGAATAATCCGCCTTGCCGCTCGCGATGGTCAGGATGACGAGTGCCCCGAGGATCGCGCCGACGATCTGGGCGATCGCATAACCGACGAATTCTCCGCCGGTCATCCGTCCGGCCGTCATCATGCCGAGCGAGACCGCCGGGTTGAGATGGGCGCCCGAGATGGCGCCGAGCCCGTAGGCGGCCGCGACGATCGAAAGACCGAAGGCGATGGCGATTCCGTGCATCCCGATCTCGCGGCCCATCAGGACGGCGGACCCGACCCCGAAGAAGACGAGTATGAAGGTGCCGATGGTCTCGGCGACAAGCTTTTTGGACATGATGTGGCTCCTGTCTGTGCGGCCTTGGTCAAGGCACGAGGACCGCGTTGTTCTTTGGGTGGAAAAAGCCTATCTGGGGGAAGGCCCGTCGTTAGGGGGAAATATCCGTGCGCGACCTCAAGCTTCCCGACCAGCGTCATCCCGAGAAGGCGCATCGCGCCGATCAGTCACAGCCGAAGAAACCCGACTGGATCCGCGTCAAGGCGCCGACCTCGGCCGGCTACAAGGCGACTCGCGACATCCTGAAGTCGAACAAGCTCGTCACCGTCTGCGAGGAGGCGGGCTGTCCGAACGTCGGCGAATGCTGGAGCCACGGCCACGCCACGATGATGATCATGGGCGAGATCTGCACACGGGGCTGCACCTTCTGCAACGTGGCGACGGGACGTCCCGACACGCTCGACGCTTTCGAACCGGGGCGCGTCGCCCATGCGGTCGAGACGCTTGGTCTGAAACATGTCGTCATCACCAGCGTCGACCGCGACGATCTGGAGGACGGTGGGGCGGAGCATTTCGCCCAGACAATTCGCGCGGTGCGCCATCGCAGCCCCGAGACGACGATCGAGATCCTGACGCCGGACTTCCTGAAATGCAGCGATGGCGCGCTCGAGACGGTGGTCGAGGCGCGTCCCGATGTCTTCAACCACAACCTCGAGACCGTGCCGGGGCTCTACCCCGAGGTGCGGCCCGGCGCCCGCTACTTCCATTCGCTGCGGCTTCTCCAGCGCGTGAAGGATCTGGACCCGGCGATGTTCACGAAGTCGGGCATCATGGTCGGGCTCGGCGAGGACCGTCAGGCGGTGACGCAGGTGATGGACGACATGCGCGCGGCCGACATCGATTTCCTGACCATCGGGCAGTATCTCCAGCCGACGCCGAAGCATCACAGGGTCGACCGTTTCGTGACGCCCGAGGAGTTCAAGGCCTATGAGAAGGCGGCCTACGGCAAGGGGTTCCTCATGGTCTCGGCAACGCCGCTGACCCGGTCCTCTTACCACGCCGGCGACGATTTCGCCCGGTTGCGCGCAGCGCGGCTTGCCAAGCTTGGCCGGGCGTAGCGGGACTTTTCCTCGGACGATCGCTATTTGACGGCGGGGACCTTCGCGAGGTAGGCGGCGATCGCCGCGCGATCTTCGGGGGGGAGGTGTTTGGTGTTCTCCACCACCAGCGCCATGTGGCCGCCGGCGCTGTCGAAGTCGGGTGTGAAGCCCGATGTGAGGTATTCGACGACGTCTGCCGCGCTCCAGTCGAGGCCTCCCGGCGTGATATTCGGAAAGCTGCCCTTTCCGGCAGGCACCGGCCCGCCGGCCAGCCAGCGGCTGCGGTCCATCGCGCCAAGCGCGTTCCGCGGGGTGTGGCATTCGCCGCAATGGCCAAGTGCCTCGACAAGGTAGCGGCCGCGCGTCTCTTCCGGCGTCAGATCACCCGCCACGACCCAGTCCGCATCGAGGAAAAGGAATTTCCAGCCGCCGAGACTGCGTCGGATGTTGAAGGGAAAGCCGACTTCATGCGGCTGGTTCGGAGCCGCATCGGCCGGAAGCGTCGCGAGGAAGGCACGCAGATCGACGATGTCCTGCAGTTCGGCCTTGGCATAGCTCGCATAGGGAAAGACGGGGTAGTAGTGCGCGCCCTCGGGCGACACGCCCCGCACCATCGCATTGGCAAGGTCAAGCGTCGACCAGGCGCCGATGCCGTTCTCGGTATCGTTCGAGATGTTCGGGGCGACGAAGGTTCCGAAGGGCGAGGGGAAGCGCTGTCCGCCCCTGAGGATCAGTTTGGCCTCGCCGGTGGCATCGGCATCGGCATGACAGGCGGCGCAGCCTCCGGCCCAGAAGACCTGTTCGCCATGTGCCGCGTCGGGTGTGAGACCGGCGAGCGCATCCTCGGGCAGGGGCTGCGGGCGCGTCACGAACCAGAAGGCGGCCAGTCCCACGAGGACCAGGAGGGTGAGCAGTCGCAGGAGGCGCATTCGGGATCCTTCCGGTGGTGTGGCGCCCCCCGAGGACGGGACGCGCCGTCTTGGGTCACTCTGATTTGCGAAATTGCTTGTGGCAACCGCCGCAGGCTTCGCCGACACCCGCCATGGTAGACTTGATGTCCTCGGCGATCGCGGAAGCGCCGGCGAAGGCGGCGGGGAGGGTCGCAAGCAGGGCGGTGCGCATGGTCAGTCTCCGTGAGTGGGGGCGCCGCCGGATCGGCGTCGCTGCGCTGCCATCCCGTACCATCCGGCTCTGAACCGCCATACCCCCGGAGTTGCTGAAGGCCCCAGACCGCGCGCCATTAGAGCGTTGCTTGTGCCGCATCGCGGAAACGGTGTGGCCCGGTCTGGTCCGGGCCACATGGCGACGTCCGGACGCGTCAGTTCGAGACGCGGAACGCCTTGTGGCAGCCGCCACAGGCCTCGCCGACGGGACCGAGGGCGGTCTTCATCGTATCGAGGTCGCTGCCCGCCGCGGCCTGAAGCGCGGTGGCGGCGTCCATCATCGCCTTGGCCTTGTCGCCAATGCCCGACCCTTCCTCCCACATCGCGGCGAGGGCGGTCGAGGCGGGGTTCGCGCTGTTGTCCGATCCCTTTGGCCAGAGCATCGAGGCGTCGAGCGTGACAGTGGCCATGAGGTTGTCTGCCGCTTTCTGCGCCGCGGCCGCGTCATAGGCGACCTCGCCCTTGGCCATGCCGCCGAGCACGCCAAGCTGGAGGGCACGATAGGCCATGATACCCTGGCGGGCCTTGATCTCGTTCTTGAAGGGCCCGTCCTGCGCCTCGGCAGTGCCAGCGAGGCCGAGGGCGGATAGGGTCAGAGCGGCAAGAAAGGTCTTCATCACTGGTCTCCCTGTTGTAGTTTCTGCGATTACCTTAGAGGTGAGGAAATACGAAACCAGTTGCGATTTTTGCGTGGAGGTAGTGAAATTTCGCACAGGCAGGCGGAGCCCGCGCGAAATCCCCCGAAATCGCGCGACATGCGCCGGCTGAGGGCGCACTGACGGAAGATGCCTGACGCGATTGTGATCCTTAGGAGGTGCCATGGACCGTGTGAACTGGGACGATCTGCGCTTTGTGCTGGCCGTGGCCGAGGAAGGATCGGTGAATGCCGCGTCACGGCGGCTCGGGGTGAATCACGCGACCGTATTGCGCCGTGTCGCCGCCTATGAGGATGCGACGGGCGTGCCGCTTTTCGACCGGACGGCGCGGGGCTACGTCGTTCCCGGCGAAAGGCGCGAGATCATCGAGGCCGCGCGGGAGGTCGAGCGGGCGGTCCTCGCGGTTGCGCGGCGGCTGCGCGGGGCACAGGCCCCGCTGTCGGGCGACGTGCGGATCACCTCGACGGACAGCCTTTGCGTGACGTTCCTTCCTGTCGTCCTCGAGCGGATGCGCCAGCAGGCGCCGGGCCTGACGATCGAGCTGATGTGCTCGAACGCCCATCTCGATCTCGGCCGGACGCATGCCGACATCACGGTGCGGCCCGCCGACCGGCTGCCCGAGGACCTCGTTGGCGATACCGCGGCGATCATGGCCTTCGGGGTCTTCCGGAAGGCGGGCACGGGAGAGGCGCGGTGGCTCGGGCTTGCGGGGCCGCTTGAGCGGTCCCGCGTCGCGCGCTGGCTGGCCGAGGCGGTCGATCCCAAGGCGATCGCCCTCAGGGCCGACAGTTTCCTGGTGCTGCGCGAGCTTGCCGCCGCGGGGCACGGGCTGGCGGTGCTGCCGGCGTTCCTTGGTGCCGAAGACGCGCGGCTCGAACCGGTCGCCGGCCTCATGCCGCATATCGAGGTGCCGGTCTGGGTGGCAAGCCATTCGGACCTTGCGGACGTTCCGCGCATTGCCGCGACCCGCGCAGCGCTCCTGCGGGCGCTGGGTGACGAGGCCGCCCGCCTTGCGCCGCCGCTGGGCTGAGCGCGGCCAGTGTCATTTCGGCATTCTGCTGTCCGAAAGGGCGAACCAGTCCGGCAGAATTCCCAGCGCCTCTAGCCCCAAGACGGCCAGGCAGAGGGCGAGGACGACTAGGACCAGTCTGACCCGGCGGGCCGAGGGCGGGTGCCGCGCCCAGCGTGATGCGCGCAGAAGCTGGCGCAGGTTCACGCCCCGTCGCCGGTAAAATGCACCGCGCCGATATAGGGCAGGTTCCGGTTGCGCTGTGCGAAGTCGATGCCGTAGCCGACCACGAACTCGTCCGGAATCTCGAACCCCGTCCAGGTTGCCTTGATCGCCACTTCGCGCCGCGAGGGCTTGTCGAGAAGCGCGCAGACCTCAAGCCGCTTCGGCACGCGCGAGCGCAGGAGGTTCACGACATGGCTGAGGGTGAAGCCGGTGTCGACGATATCCTCGACCACCAGCACGTCACGCCCCGAAATCTCGCCGCGCAGATCCTTGAGGATGCGCACCTCGCGACTCGACTGCATTGCGTCGCCGTAGGAGGAGGCTTCGAGGAAATCCACCTCGACCGGCAGGTCGATCTCGCGCACGAGGTCGGCGATGAAGACGAAGGAACCGCGCAGAAGGCCGACGACCACCAGCTTGTCGGTGCCGCGGAAGGCGCGGGTGATCTCCTTCGCCAAGGCCTCGACGCGGGCGGCAATCGCCTTGGCCGAGATCATTTCGTCGATGACATAGGGCCGGTCCGGCATGTGCACCCCTTGATTTCATCTCTCCGTTTAGCGACACGGGGGAAGGCTGTCACCATGGGAGAGGCGATGCCCCGGCATTCCGAAACACGCGTGCTGCCCTATTCGGCGGACCGGATGTATGCGCTGGTCGCGGATGTGGAGCGGTACCCGGAGTTCCTGCCCTGGACGGCTGCCGCGCGGATCCGGTCGCGCGCCCTGCAACCCGACGGCAGCGAGGTGATCGAGGCCGATCTCGTGATCTCGTTCAAGGTGTTCCGCGAGCGCTTCGGCAGCCGCGTGCAACTCTTTCCGGCCGAGCGGCGGATCGAGACGCGCTATATCGACGGGCCGTTCAAATACATGACCTCGACCTGGGGGTTTCGCGATCTCGACGGCGGGGCCTGCGAGGTCGCGTTCTTCGTCGATTTCGAGTTCAAGAACGCGATCCTGCAGAAGGTGATCGGCGTCGTTTTCGACGAGGCGATGCGCCGGGTCGTGAAGGCGTTCGAGGCGCGGGCGGCAGCGCTTTACGCCGGAACCTGACCCTTGCATCGGCCGGCGTGATCCAGCGGAAAACGCGGGCCATGGCCCGCGTTTCAGCTTTTGGGTCGACCGGGCCTACGACAGGATGTCATAGGCCCGCTCTCCATGCGCCGCGAGGTCGAGGCCGTTGTATTCGCTTTCGGCGTCGACCCGCATCGGGATGACAAGGCCGGCAAGTCTGGCGAGGATGAAGGTCGCCGCCAGCGTGTAGGTCCCGACGATCGCCAGCGCGCCGAGCTGGGCCGTCCAGGTTCCGGCGCCGAGAGCCGCGATCATGATCGTGCCGAAGATGCCGCCGACGCCGTGAACGGCGAAGACGTCGAGCGTGTCGTCGAGTTTCCAGCGGTCGCGGATGAGGGACACCGCTTCCTGGCATAGCACGCCCGCGATCGCGCCGATGAGGAGAGCGGCGGCGGGACCGACATAGCCCGAGGCGGGGGTGATCGAGGCGAGGCCCGCGATGGTGCCGGTCACGAGGCCGATGAGCGAGGCGCGGCCGAACTTCACCCTCTCCCACAGGGCCCAGCTGAGCGAGGCGCTTGCGGCGGAGAGGTGTGTCACCGTGATCGCCATCGCCGCGCCGCCGTCCGCCGCCAACTGGGAGCCGCCGTTGAAGCCGAACCAGCCGACCCAGAGAAGGCCCGCGCCGATCGCGACGTATCCGGGGTTGTGGGGCGGCGTGGTGCGGGTCTTGCGCGGACCGATCATCACCGCGAGAAGGAGCGCGGCGAGACCTGCCGTTTCGTGCACGACGATCCCGCCCGCGAAGTCGCGGGTGCCGGTCGCGCCAAAGAGGCCGCCGTCCGCCATCAGGCCGCCGCCCCAGATCCAGTGTGCGACCGGCGCGTAGACGAGGAGCATCCAGAGGCCGGAAAAGAGGAGCACGAAGCCGAAGTTCACCCGCTCGGCGAAGGCGCCGAGGAAGAGTGCGGGCGTGATGATGGCGAAGGTCATCTGGAAGGCGAAGAACAGCACTTCGGGCAGCGTGCCCCGGACGGTGCCGGCATCGACACCGTTCAGCAAGACGCGGTCTAGCCCGCCCCACAGGCTGCCCACGCCGCCGAAGGCGATGGAGTAGCCCGCGACGAGCCACAGAACGCTCATCAGGCAGGCGACGGCAAAGCATTGCATGAAAAGGCTGAGGACGTTGCGGGCGCGCACGAGGCCGCCGTAGAAAAGCGCGAGGCCCGGCAAAGTCATCAGCAGCACGAGCGCAGTCGCGACAAGGATCCAGGCTGTATCGGCCCCGTTCATCATTCCCCCCGAACATAGTCCTGTTTCGCGGGCAGGAACGGGATCGCGAGCGCAAAGAAAAGCGGCAAGGCTATCCATGACTGCCGTAAAAAGAGTCAGATCGCAAATCGCACAAGGATGCAGCAAGTATAGGCGTAAATGGCGAAAAAACCGGCGAAACTGAATCAGGCGCCGAGGGCCGTCAGCAACAGCGCGAGCGCGTGGTCCGTACTGGCGCGGCGGACGCGGGCACGGCCGAGGGCGCCGAAGTCCACCGTTTCGGTGCGCGTCGGTCGTCCGGTCATCGCGAGGCCGAAACAGACGCGTCCCTCGGGCTTGAACCCGGAACCGCCGGGGCCGGCGATGCCGGTGACGGAGACGGCCAGCGTGGCGCCGCTGCGCGCGAGCGCGCCGTCGGCCATCTCGGCGGCGACTTCCTCGCTGACGGCGCCTTGTGCCTCAAGCGTCTCGGCCTTCACGCCCAGCATCTCGCGCTTGGCGGCGTTGGAATAGGTGATGTAGCCGCGCTCAAAGATATCGGACGATCCCGCGACATCGGTGATCGCGGCGCCGACCATGCCGCCCGTGCAGCTTTCTGCCGTCGCGATGCGGGCACCCGTGGTGCGGGCGGCGGCGAGAAGCGCCTCGGCCCTGGTCATCGCATCAGGACCCCGTGATAGAGGCCGGCGGCAAGGACGGTCGCCAGGCCGGCGAAAAGGCCCGCCCAGAGGTCATCCTCCATCGTGCCGGCGGCGGTGCCCTTGCGGTCGGCGCGGCCGACGAGCCAGGGTTTCCAGATGTCGAAGAGGCGGAAGAAGAGGAAGGGCGCGACCCAGCCCGGCCAGGCGGCGAGGGCCCAGTCCTCCATGCCGCGCGACCAGAAGGCTGCGGCGGGGAAGAGAAGGGCGATCCACTGGCCGGCAACCTCGTCGATGACGATCTCGGAGGGGTCCTTCTCGGCGCTCGTTGCGACCATGCCCGCGGTCGCCCAGTAGCCGAGCGGGATGACAAGGAGCGTCGCAAGGACGAGCGCCGGGAACCCCGCGATATGGTCGAGCGCGACCCCCGCCGCCAGCGCGACGGCCGAGCCCCAGGTGCCGGGCGCGGGGCGAAGATAGCCCAGGCCGAACACGGTCGCGATCAGGCGCGGGGCGCTCATTCCCGCACCAGCGTGGCAATGGCGAGGGCGGCGATGCCTTCCTCGCGCCCGGTGAAGCCGAGGCGTTCGGACGTCGTCGCCTTCACGCTGATGCGGTCCGGCCCGGTTCCAAGGATACGCGCAAGTTCGGCCGCCATGGCGATGGCGTGGGGGCCGATCTTCGGCCGTTCGCAGACGAGGGTTACATCGGCGTTCATCAGGCGGTATCCCTTCTCGCGCGCGAGCGCCCCGGCATGGGCAAGGAAGATCTCGCTCGGTGCGCCTTTCCACTGCGGATCGGACGGCGGAAAGTGGCGGCCGATATCGCCCTCGGCCAGCGCGCCGTAGATGGCGTCGGTCAGGGCGTGCATCCCGACATCGGCGTCCGAATGGCCGAGAAGCCCGCGGCCGTGCGGCACCTTCACGCCGCAGAGCATCACGTGATCGCCCTCGGTAAAGGCGTGGACGTCGTAGCCCTGACCGGTGCGGATCTCCATCGTGTCCAGTCCCAGGATGCGTGCGGCGCGGGCGAAATCGCCTGGCCAGGTGATCTTGATGTTCTCCTCCTCGCCCTCGACGATGGCGACGTCAAGCCCGGCGGCGCGGGCGACCTCGACATCGTCGGCGGCGACCCCGGCAAAGCCGCGATGCGCCTGAAGGATCGCGGGGAAGTGAAAACCCTGCGGCGTCTGCGCGCGGTAAAGGCCCGTGCGATCGGCAGTGCCGGTCACGTGGCCCTCGGTGCCGGTCCAGAGCGCGTCGGTGACGGAGAGCGCCGGCGCGGCGCCGGGCGCCGTGTCGAGCGCCGCCATAACCCGGCCGATCAGGGCGGGAGAGACCAGCGGACGGGCGCCATCATGGATGAGGACGCGGGTGTAGCCGCGCCCCTCCAGCGTTTCGAGCGCGTTGCGGACCGAGGCAGCCCGCGTCGCACCGCCGGCGACGAGCGTGACGCGGCCGGCGAAAGCCTCGACGCCGCGCAGCATTTCGTCCGGGTGCAGGACGACCGTGACCGGCCCGATACCCGCGAAGGCGCCGACGCTGCGCGCAAGAACGCTTTGCCCGCCGAGGTCCTGCCATTGCTTGGGCTCAGGCCCGCCCGCGCGCTCTCCGCGCCCGGCCGCGACGATGACGATTGCGATCTGATCTGGCACGCCGCTGCTCCCTCGCGATCCCGCCGCCCGGTGTAGACGCTCATCCCCGGGCGGGCAATGCCGTGAAGCGCGGCGCTTTCGGCGGAAACGTGCACAAAAAACAGGCGGATCGCGTTGCGGCTTCCGCATTAGGCTTTGACGCATTGCGCTTATTTGGATGCGCGACTATCTGGGGTGCAATTGCACAACTATTAAGCAATTGGGACGACGGCCTTGACGATACGCCTAGACGAGACGGAGATTTCGCCGCGGGTCCTGCTCGCGCCGCTCGCCGGGATCACCGACCTGCCGTTCCGTCGGCTGGTCGCGCGCTTCGGCGCGGGTCTTGTCGTGTCCGAGATGGTGGCCTCGGGCGAGCTGCTGACCGCGCGGCCCTCGGTCCGGGCGAAGGCGCGGACCGATCTCGGCCTTGACGAGCGCGTTCCAACCTCGGTCCAGCTTGCAGGGCGCGAGGCGGCGCCGATGGCCGAGGCGGCGCGGATCGTCGCGGACATGGGCGCGCGGATCATCGACATCAACATGGGCTGCCCGGCCAAGAAGGTCACGGGCGGCCTCTCGGGCTCGGCGTTGATGCGCGATCTCGATCATGCGCTGCGTCTGATCGAGGCTGTGGTGGGCGCGACCCATCTGCCGGTGACGCTGAAATGCCGGCTCGGCTGGGATCAGGGCTGCCTCAACGTCGTCGAGCTGGCCCGGCGCGCCGAGGCGGCCGGCGTGCGGATGATCACCGTCCACGGCCGGACGCGGGCGCAATTCTATACCGGGCGCGCCGACTGGGCCGCGATCCGTCCCGTCGCCGAGGCGGTCTCGATCCCCGTCGTCGTCAATGGCGATATCGTCGATGGCGCAAGCGCGCGGGAAGCGCTCTCGCAGTCCGGCGCCGCTGCGGTGATGGTCGGGCGGGGCGCGCGCGGCGCGCCGTGGCGCCTTGCGGCCATCGCAGGGGCCCTCGCTGGTCGAACGCCGCAGGCGATCCCGGAAGGCGCGGCGCTTTCCGATATGATTTCAGGGCATTATGACGACATGCTCAGCTTTTACGGCAGCGAGCTTGGCCTGCGCATCGCGCGCAAGCATCTGGGATGGTATGCCGAGGAGGCGAGGGTGCCCGACCGGCTCCGCGCCGAACTGGTGCGTGCCGGGACGCCTGCCAGGACGCAGATGCTGATCGCCGAGGCCTTCGCGGGGGCGGTCATGAGGTGCGCGGCATGACGCTTCCTTCCGCGTCGACACTCTGGGCTTCGCTTCCTGTTCCCGCGCTTTTGATCGACGGGACGGGCCGCGCGGTCGAGCTTAACCCGGCGGCCGAGCTCTTCCTCAACGTCTCGGAAAAGTCGCTGAGGGGCCAGCCGCTCTTCGACCGTCTCGCCATCGACGCGCCGCTGGAAGAGGTGTTCCAGCGGGTGCGCGAGAATCAGGCGACGCTTTTCATCAACGACGTCGATGTCGGCACCGGAGAGCGTGCGCCGGTCATCTGCAACATCCAGGTCGCACCCGTCGCAGACAGCGATGAACAGGTGCTTCTGCTCATCTCGCCGCGCGAGTTTGCCGAGCGGCTCGGGCGGCGCCATGGCGGAACCTCGGCCGCGCGGTCGGCGGTCGGTATGGCCGAGATGTTGGCGCATGAGATCAAGAACCCGCTCGCCGGGATCGCCGGGGCGGCGCAGCTTCTGTCGATGAACCTCGGCGCCGAGGATATCGAGCTTGCCGACCTCATCGTCGCCGAGACGCGGCGGATCGTGAAGCTTCTCGAGCAGGTCGAGCAGTTCGGCAATGTCCGCCCACCTGACCGCAAGGCCGTGAACATCCACGATGTTCTTGACCGCGCACGGAAATCCGCGCTGCTCGGCTTTGCCAGCCACATGACGATCCTCGAGGACTATGATCCCTCGCTGCCATCGACCTATGGTGACGCCGATCAGCTTCTGCAGGTCGTCCTCAACCTTCTGAAGAACGCGGCCGAGGCGTCGGGCGGATCGCCCGGCACGATCCGGCTGCACACGTTCTACGACCATTCCCTGCGGCTGCGCCGCGTCGACGGGCGCGGCACCGCGCTGCCCTTGCAGATCGAGATCATCGACGACGGCCCCGGTATCCCGCCCGGCATCGCGGAGGCGATCTTCGATCCCTTCGTCTCGGGGCGCGAGAACGGCACCGGGCTCGGCCTCGCGCTCGTCTCGAAGATCATCTCCGACCACGGCGGCTGGGTCTCGGCCGAATCCGTGCCGGGGCGGACCGTCTTCCGCCTCTCGCTGCCCGTGGCGCCGAAATCCGAGGAGTCTGACTGATGGACGGAACCGTACTTGTCGCCGACGACGATCGCACCATCCGCACGGTGCTGACGCAGGCGCTGACGCGGGCGGGCTGCAAGGTGCATGCGACCTCCTCGCTCGTCACGCTCATGCGCTGGGTCGAGGAGGGGAAGGGCGACCTTGTCATTTCCGACGTCGTCATGCCGGACGGCAACGGGATCGAGGCTTTGCCCAAGATCGCGGCCGAGCGGCCGGGCCTGCCGGTGATCGTCATTTCGGCCCAGAACACGATCATGACGGCGATCCAAGCGGCCGAGGCCGAGGCCTACGACTATCTGCCCAAGCCCTTTGACCTTCCGGATCTGATGAAGCGCGCCTCGCGCGCGCTCAGCCAGAAGCGCCGCGTAGCGCCCACGCAGGAAGCGGCGACCCCCTCGGTGCCCGGGGACGATCTGCCGCTTGTGGGGCGCACCCCGGCGATGCAGGCGCTCTACCGGCTGGTCGCAAGGGTGATGAATGCGGATCTGCCGGTTCTCGTGACGGGGGAATCCGGGACGGGAAAGTCGCTGGTCGCGCGCGCGATCCACGATTTCTCGGACCGGCGTACGATGCCCTATGTCACGGCCGTCGGCGCCGACCTGCAGGGGATCGACGGGCCATCCTCGCTCCTCGCGCGGGCGCGGGGCGGCACCATCGTCTTCGACGAGATCGGCGATTTCGATGCCGAGGCGCAGGGGCGCATCGTGCGGCTGCTCGATGCCCTGCCGTCCAGCGCGCCGCGGATCATCGCGACCAGCCAGCAGGACCTGTCGAAGCTGATCGAGGCCGGCAGCTTCCGCAGCGACCTTTACTACCGCCTCAGCGGCGTCGTGCTCGCGGTGCCGGCTCTGCGCGAGCGGGTCGAGGACATTCCGCTGCTCGCCGAACATTTCCTCAAGCGCGCCGAGCGGGACGGCGCCCCGGCGCGGCAGCTTTCCGCCGACGCGATCGCGCTCGTGCGCGGCTACCGCTGGCCCGGCAACGTGCGCCAGCTCGAGAACACGCTGCGCCGTCTCGTCGTGACGGCGCAGGAGGCCGAAATCTCCAAGGCCGAGGTTGAAGCCGCCCTGGGTGCCGCACCTGCCGAAAGCCTGCATGTGGGCGCGGAAGAAGAGGGGGATCGCCTTTCTGCCTCGATCGCGCGGCACCTCCGGCGCTATTTCGACCTGCACACCGACAGCCTGCCGCCGCCGGGCCTTTACGACCGCATCCTGCGCGAGATGGAGGCGCCGCTGATCGAGATCGCGCTGGAGGCGACGGCGGGAAATCAGGCGAAATGCGCCGATCTTCTCGGCATCAATCGCAATACTTTGCGCAAGAAGATCACCGACCTAGATATCCGCGTGACACGCCGCCGGAAGTTGATGTAAAACCGCAACACAGCGTGGCGGCGGGGCTTCAATCCGCGAAAGACCACGGCGTTGAGGCTAGGGCTGCGCGGGCGGCCCGATTTCGGGGGCGAACTCGTGCAGGGGTTTGCGCGCAGTCCATCTTGGGAACGGCTGAGCCGTCTGCGCCGCCAGCGGCGTCTTCAGAACGTGCTGACGCTCGGCCTCGTTATCCTCGGGCCGGTGCTCACCCTCGCGACGTTCGTGGCGCTCGGGCCGTTCGGTCAGGGTGCGAACTCATCCGCGCTGCGGCTCATTCTTCTGGCCGACCTCGTCTACCTTCTGCTGCTGGGCGGTCTGGTGCTGTCACGCCTTGCCCGCATGATCGCGGCGCGGCGGGCGCGATCGGCGGGGTCGCGCCTGCACATGCGGCTGACGGCGGTCTTCGCCGGGATCGCTCTGGTGCCGGCGATCCTCGTCGCGATCTTCGCGGGCCTGACGGTGAACATCGGCCTCGAGGGCTGGTTCTCGGAACGGGTGCGGGGTGTCGTCGGCACCTCGCTTTCGGCCGCCGAGGCCTATCAGAACGAGCATCGCCGCGACCTCGTCGCCGACACCGAGGCACTTGCCAACCTGCTGAACACCACCCGCGAGAATGTCTTCCTGTTGCCCGACAGCGAGCTGAGGCAGCTACTGACGCAGGGCCAGACCCAGATCCAGCGCGGCTTGCGCGAGGCCTATGTGATCGACGGCGCGGGCGAGATCCGGGCGCGAGGCGAGCGGAGCTATTTGTTCGATTTTGAAAAACCGGCGGATGCAGATATCGCCCGCGCCATGGCCGGGGAGACGGTGCTGATCGAGGACTGGTCGCGCAACGAGTTCCGCGCGCTCGTGGCGTTGCCGTCCTTCGTGGACAGGTATCTTTATGTCAGCCGCAACGTCGACGGGAAGATCCTGAGTCTTCTGGACGAGACCCGCGCGACGGTCGGTCTCTATCAGCAGCTCGAGGCCTCGCGCGGCCGCGTATTGTTCGAATTTGGTCTGGTCTACCTCGGCTTCGCGCTGATCCTCGTTCTGGCGGCGATCTGGATGGGCCTCTGGTTCGCCGAACGCCTGTCGCGCCCCGTCGGCCGCCTTGCGGGCGCCGCGCAGCGTGTAGGGGCCGGCGATCTCGAGGTGCAGGTGGTCGAGGAAGAGGGCGACGACGAGATCGCGATGCTGGGCCGGGTTTTCAACCAGATGACGCGGCAGCTGAATACCCAGCGGCAGGCGCTGCTCGATTCCCACAGCGCGACCGAACGACGCCGCCGGCTCTTCGATTCGGTGCTGTCCTCGGTCACCTCGGGCGTGATCGGCCTCGATGCGGACGGGGACATCGACTTTCTCAACCGTGCTGCAATGCGGCTGGTGCAGGTCGACGAGGGGCAGGCACATGATCGTCCCTTGGCAGAGGCGGTGCCTGAGTTCGCGCCGCTCTTCGACCGGCTGCGCGATGGCATCGGCGAGGTCGCGCAGGAGGAAATTCGGCTGACCCGCGGCGGGCGGATGGAAAGCCTTCTGGTCCGAATGGCGATCCGGTCGAACGCGGACGGGCGGCTGGAGGGCTATGTCGTTGCCTTCGACGATGTGACAGATCTTGTCAGCGCCCAGCGGATGGCGGCCTGGGGCGATGTCGCGCGGCGCATCGCGCATGAGATCAAGAATCCGCTGACGCCGATCCAGCTGTCGGCCGAGCGCATCAAGCGCAAGTTCACGCGCCTCGTCGGGGATGAGGCCGAGAGCCTTGAACAGATGACCGATGTCATCGTGCGCCAGACAGGCGACCTGCGCCGGATCGTCGACGAATTCTCGAAATTCGCGCGCATGCCGGAGCCGGACCGGCGCGAGCATGACCTGACGAAGTTGATGCGCGATGCCGTGACGTTGCAGGACGGATCGCTCCACGGCGCGCGCCTGACGGCCGATCTGCCCGAGGCGACCGTGATCGCGGTCCTCGACGCGACGATGATCTCGCAGGCGGTCACGAACCTCATCAAGAACGCGGGCGAGGCCGTCGAATCCCTGATCGAAAAGGGCGCGCCGATGGGCTACGCGCCCGAAGTGCGCGTCGCAATGGCGGCGACGGACGACCTCGTGACGATCCGCATCTCGGACAACGGGATCGGCCTGCCGGAGGACCGGGCGCGGCTTTTCGAGCCCTATGTGACGACGCGCGAGAAGGGCACCGGGCTTGGTCTTTCGATCGTTAAGAAGATCATCGAGGAACATGGCGGCACGCTGAGCCTCAGCGATGCCGAGCTTTTCGAAGGCAGTGACCATCGCGGTGCGATGGCCGAAATCCGTCTGCCGCGGGCGCGGACAGGGCGGGCAAACAAAGAAAGGGCCGTCGAAACGGCCGGAGGTGGGAAATGAGCGATATTCTGATTGTCGACGACGAGCGCGATATCCGGGAGCTAATCTCGGACATCCTGAAGGACGAAGGCTTCACGACACGGCTTGCGGCGAATTCGGACGAGTGCATGTCCGAGATCAACACCGAACCGCCGGCGCTGATGATCCTCGACATCTGGCTGAAGGACAGCCGAATGGACGGAATCGACATCCTGAAGACCGTCAAGCGCGACAACCCGGACATTCCGATCATCATCATCTCGGGGCATGGCAACATCGAGATCGCGGTCGCGGCGATCAAACAGGGCGCCTACGACTTCATCGAGAAGCCCTTCAACATCGACCAGCTGACGGTCGTCATCGCGCGGGCGATGGAGACCTCGCGCCTGCGCCGCGAGAATTCGCAGCTGCGCCGCCGCGATGTCATCTCGTCCGAGATGATCGGCTCCTCGACGGCGTTCCGGGCGCTGAAGGGACAGCTCGACAAGGTGACGAAGTCGAACGGCCGCGTGATGCTGACCGGGCAACCCGGCGCAGGCAAGGAAGTGGCGGCGCGCTACATCCACGTCAACTCGTCCCGTGCCACCGGCCCCTTCATCTCGGTCGCCTCGGCGGCGATCGAGCCGGACCGCATGGAAGAGGTGCTCTTCGGCCGCGAGACGTCCGAGCGCGGTGTCGAGAAGGGGCTTCTTGAGCAGGCGCATGGCGGGATCGTCTATTTCGACGAGGTTGCCGACATGCCGCTTGGCACGCAGTCTAAGATCCTGCGCGTGCTGACCGAGCAGCAGTTCACCCGGGTCGGCGGATCGGACCGCGTCCGGGTCGATCTGCGCGTCATTTCCTCGACGACGCGCGATCTTGCCGCGGAGATCGCCGCGGGTCGGTTCCGGCAGGAGCTATACGACCGTCTGAATGTGGTGCCGATCGCCGTCCCCTCGCTCGAGGAGCGGCGCGAGGATATCCCCGAGCTAGCCCGCCATTTCATCGACGGGTTCAACAAGGGCCAGGGCCTGCCGGTGCGCGAGATTTCGGCCGAGGCCGAGGCCCTGATGCAGACCATGGCCTGGCCAGGCAACATCCGCCAGCTGCG
>JAGRDU010000151.1 GCA_020446905.1 Paracoccaceae bacterium
TTCGTCGCCCGCCAGTGGATCCGCCACCGCACCGCCAACGTGAACGAATATTCGGCGCGGTATTCCATCCTCGACCGCGAGTTCTACATCCCCGCGCCGGAACATCTGGCGGCGCAGTCCACGGTGAACAACCAGGGCCGGGGGGAGCTGCTGGAGGGCGAGGAGGCCGCGCGCGTCCTCGACATCCTGCGCGAGGATGCGATGCGGAGCTACGACCATTACGAGGCGATGCTGAGCCAGGACGGCCAGAAGGGGCTCGCACGTGAGCTTGCCCGCATGAACCTGCCCGCCAACGTCTATACCCAGTGGTACTGGAAGGTGGACCTCCACAACCTCTTCCACTTCCTGCGCCTGCGCGCCGACGCCCACGCCCAGTATGAAATTCGCGTCTATGCCGAGAGGATGTGCCGGATCGTCAGGGACTGGGTGCCGCTCGCCTACGGCGCGTTCGAGGACTACCGGTTGGGAGGCGCCACGCTATCGGGCAAGGCAATCGAGGTCTTGAAGCGTCGGCTTGCCGGGGAGGTGGTGACGCAGGAGACGTCGGGCATGAGCAAGGGCGAGTGGCGGGAGTTTGAGGCGACTATTAGTGGATGAAAGAAGGCGAGCGCTGCTAAGGCTAAAGAGCAAGCCCCCTTACTGTTGTTTTTGCGGTGGCACCCGACCGAGAGAGTCGGTTGAACATGCTCCGCCGCGAGACTTCTTTCGCGAAAAGCAACGACTCAGGGGCCCTGAGTTCCCCTTGCCTGTCTAAGGTGTAACGGCCCTGTTGATGGCGTGAATGCGCGCTCCTGACGGTATCGCAATGCGTCAATGCGATGAGTGTGAAGCCAACACAGAGGGAGAGAGCGTCCACGCCATCATCAAAGTCCTATTGCTGCTCTGTCGGCAATGGATCGCCGGGCATGCCAGAGCCGCTGAACGGGCTGACGACAGATTCGCAGCCCGTCAGCAGGACGAGCGCCGCGACGACGACAGTTGCGAACATGGGCCTCATTTCCGGATCCTCCGTCTCTCGGGCGATGTGTCCTGACAGTGTTGCTCCTATCCTGCCATGGATCAAGCGTGACCATGCACAGCCGTTAAAGCAGTTCCGGGTTCCGCGTCTGCGCGCGCCATGCGTGTCGGTTGACGAAGCGGACCGCCGCCTCCCCCTCACTTCCAGTGCGACACCTTCACGTTGTCCATCCAGTAGCCCGAGGCGCCGCTGGCGTTCTTCAGGTGCACCGTGACGACAAGGTGGAAGGCCGGGAAGTCCGAGGCGTTGGGGAAGGCGCCGGTGGCGGCCTTGCCGTCGCCGGTCGCGGCCGAGCCGGTGAGGTTCACCGCCCATTTGTCGGTCGCGGGGTTCAGGCTGACGAAGACGCCGTGCGGGTTCGTGCCCGCATAGGTGCCGATGGAGTTGCCGTTGGCATAGACGATGCCTTGCTCGAAGTTGAGGCGCAGCGGCACGCCCTCGTTCTCGACCTTGACGATCAGGATCTCCACCTCAGCCCCGGACGCGAGGCGCCCGGACCAGGACAGGAACACCGGTTTCGTCTGGTCGGCGATGGGTGCGGCGCGCAGGAAGACGCGGGGCGAGGTCATGCCCGAGGGGCCTTCCAGTTTCAGCGACTGCGCGCCCTTCAGCGGCAGGGCGGTGGTGACGAAGATCTTGCCCTGGCCCGCGCCCGTCTCGACCGCATCGCCGGCGGGATTTCCGGCGGGGGAGGCGAGCGGGGCACCGTTCGCGGGGTCGGCCTCGAAATCGTCGTTGAAGACGGGCGTGCAGGCGGCCAGAAGCGGCAGGAGAAGCACGGGAAGCGCGCGGGGCAGGGACATCGGGGTCCTCCATCGCTGGGCCGGCACCCGGCGCGCGGTCGCACGGGACGGGTGCCGGTAAAGGCATTGCTTTTCAATGCGCCCAGTCTGCGCCCCTTAAAGGCGGGCGGAAAGTCAGGTATTCCCGCCCGCCGATGCTATTCGGCAACCAGCGCGAGGCGCACCCGTTCGCGCAGCGACCGCTTCTGCATCCCGACCGCGATGATGAAGCTGTCGTGGCCGATGCGTTCGGCGATCTGGATCGCGGTCGGCGTGCGTTCGAACACGGCCTCCTCGGCGGACCTGCCGTCGCGGCTGTAGGTCACGCAGAAGCGAGAGATGGTGGCGATGGCCCGGCGGCGTCCGGCGCGCGCCTTGTCGGCCAGCCGGCGTCCGGCCTCGGTCGAGAGCCGGTCGATCAGCTTCTCGTCAACAGTCATTATGCCCCCTTTCGCGCCCGGAGTGGCCCGGGCGCGTTCAACGATCGGTACTCGGGAAAACAGCCCCCTGTCCGGGTCACTCACATCGCAGCTCAATCTTGCTACGAGGGTGTCCTCATGGGGTCAAGCAAGCGGCCGGGGACAAGATATGGGGTGTCGGAAAGGCGCCTACGGGGTGCGGAATTGGATGGAAAGTCCAAGCGGGAAACCGCGCATTCCGGGGTGTCGAGCGTGCACTGGCCGCCCTTCAGCGGGCCCGCGCCGAGAATTGGGGCGATTCCGGGGCGGACGCCCGGGAATCGGTCATTCGGCCGCGAGAGGAGCCTGAAGGTCGATGTTCACGCCCAGGATGAAAGCGCCGGACCCCGCGCGGGCCATGAGATCGGCCAGTGTCGGCGGGGTTTCGAAGAAAAGCTCGTCCGTCGTGCTGCCGTCGCGCGTGACAAGGACCGAAATACGCCGCGCAGCGGCGCGGGCGGTGGCCTCCATCCGCAGACGCTCCTCCTCGCTCGTGCGGGCGCGGATGCGGCTGATGAAGTCCAGGTCCTTGGTCATGACGGTCTCGCTTCCCCTTGCGCGCGTCTCTGCGGCATGGGGAGAGCATCGGGGGTTCGGGCGATTATGGCAAGTTTGGGGCAGCATCGGGGCGGCGCGGCGGGCGACTGGCCGGGGCAGGGGGGACAGTTCCGCGGGATGGCCGCGATTGTCCTTGCTCGCCCTTGCAATCCGCAGGCAACGGGGTGATTCTGCCGGTCCGGCGCGAAGGGGCGCAGGACGGGGGCACGATGATCCTTTACGGGCTGAAGACCTGCGACACCTGCCGCAAGGCCCTGGCGGCGCTGACCGCGGCGGGCCATGAAGTGGAGTTGCGCGACATCCGCGAGGCGCCGCTGACGCAAGGCGAGCGGGCCGCGTTCCTTTCTGCCTTCGGTGACGCCCTTGTCAATCGCGCCTCGACGACGTGGCGCATGCTTTCGGACGATGATCGCGAGGCCTCTGCCGACGATCTGCTCCGCGGCCATCCCGCCCTGATGAAGCGGCCGGTGATCCGGGACGGATCGCGCCTCACGCTTGGCTGGAAGATCGACGTACAGGCGCTTTATCTGAAATGAAAAACGGCCCGCGCAGGGCGGGCCGTCCGGGACCGTCGCAGCAGCGTCGGGTCAGAGCAGTTTCAGATCGCTCGCCGAGGCGCGCCCGTCGCGGCCGGCCTGCATCTCGTAAGCGATCTTCTGGTTGTCGGAGAGGCTCTTGAGCCCAGCCCGTTCGACCGCGGAGATGTGGACGAACACATCCTTGCCGCCGTCATCGGGGGCGATGAAGCCGTACCCCTTCGTCGTGTTGAACCATTTCACGGTGCCAGTG
>JAGRDU010000152.1 GCA_020446905.1 Paracoccaceae bacterium
AGCTTCAGCGGAAAGTGGATCCAGCGCCCGCCAAGCCGGATACGGCCATGGCGCGGTTGCAGCAAGAGGTCCGGGCCAAGCAGCGCCTTCACGTCGGCCAGCACGTTCGGGTCCGCGACCGGGTGAAAGCGGTGCGAGCCGTAGTCGCACCAGATGTCGTCGATCATGAAAGACGTCGAGTTGCCGCCGGGGGCCATCGCGCGCTCCAGCACCTCGACCTTCGCCTTGCCCTTGGTCAGCGCATAGGCGGCGGCGATGCCCGCCGGGCCCGCGCCAAGCACCGTCACGCGCGGCAGTGCGCCCGTCTTCGCGGCTTCTGCCGTCATTCGGTTATCTCCGGAAGTTTGGCGGGCGCGGTGGAGACCCAGCCGCCCGAGGCGAGAAGGATCAGCGCACCGAGCGCGCCTGCAAGATAGAGGATGCCCTGCCAGGCAAGGCCCGAGGCCACGACCTCGGGCGCGGCGGCGCCGAAGGGCACCAGAAGCGCGGCCAGCGAACTTTCCCGCACGCCAAGCCCGCCAAGCGAGATCGGCAGCGTCGCGATGATCTTGGCGAGCGGCCAGGCGAAAAACCAGGCGGCAAGGGGAACGTGGACGCCCACCGGTTCGGCCAGTTTCACCGAGAGGTAGATCAAGACCGACTGGATCACCGCCGACAGCACCAGCGTGAAAAGCAGGAGGCCCGGCTTCTTGCCCAAGGCAGCGAAGGCATCGGCGACGCGCAGGGCAAGGCCCTTGGCCGGCAGGCCGGGCCAGCGGCCCCAGATGAATCGCGCGATGGCCGGGAAAAGGAAAAGCCCCGCGACGGCCAGCGCAAAGACAATGCCGGTGACGGCATAGCCCAGCGTCCGGTTGCCACCCTGCCCGCCCAGCATGACGAGGCCGGAGAGCGTCAGCACAGCGAGGCCCACAAGGTCGATCATCCGGTCGCCGACGGCGGCGGCGGCAACCTTAGGCCCATCGCGCAGGGACACATGGGCGACGGCGGCGCGCACCGCATCACCACCTGCCGCTCCTGGCAGGCAGAGGTTCGCGGCGAGGCCGGCGAAATGGGCGCGCAATGCAAGCGGCCAGTGAATCGCCCGGTCCATCAAGAGCCACCATTTCGTGGCGGTCGCGACATGGCAAAGAAGGAAGGCCACGAGCACCGACAGGAACAGCGGCCACGACAGCCGCGTGAACCCCTCAAGGATCGCGTCCTTGGGCAGGAACCAGAAGATGAGGCCAAGCGCCACGGCCGATCCGGTCGCCCGGATCGCCCATTTCTTCAGGGCCTTGGCGGGGATTGCCACGTCAGGGCCTCAGATGCAGGCGCGAGATCATGTCCGCGATCAGGCCCAGCGACCAGATGATGAGCGCCGAGAGGAAGGCGAAGATCGTGGTTTCCGAAAGGTTGTCCATCCAGATGTCATAGATGAACTTCACCGCGCCAAGCCCCATCAGCATAAGCCCGAAGGGGATGAAGACGCGCAGCGGATTGAAGAGCGTGGTCATCCGAAGGACGAGGATCAGGAAGTTGATGAAATCCACCGGGCGGATCTTCGACTTGCCGACGCGCTTGCCGTATTCGATTGGCGTATAGATCATCCGTTTGCCATTGCAGGCCATGCAGAGCGTGATCGTCGTGGTGAACGAAAACTTCTGCGGCAGGAGCGGGATGAACGGGACCAGCTCGGACTTGCGGAAGACGCGCAGGCCGGAGTTGAGGTCGTTCAGCTTCCGCTCGGCCAGGAACGAGGCGAAGTTGTTCAGGATGAACTTCGCGGGCTTGCGGATCCAGGGGACGTTCTTCATCGCCGCGCCGCGGTCGCCCACGACCATGTCCTGGTTGCGGCACATCGCCAGCATCGAGGGCAGATAGCGCGCAGGGTAGGTACCATCGGCGTCGAGAATCGCGACATATTCGTATTGCGCGTGCTTGATGCCGCGCTTCAGGCTCGCGCCATAACCGGTGTTCACCTGGTTGGTGTCGACGATGACGCCGGTTTCGCGCGCGATCTCCAGCGTGTTGTCCTCTGACCCGTCGTCGATCACGATGATCTCATAGGGGATCGACAGCGGATCGAGGTTGCGGCGCACATCCTCGATCGTCTCGCGCACCGCGCCTTCCTCGTTGAAGGCGGGGATCACGACGCTCAGCGACATGCCCTCGACCTCCGAGACGAGACCGTTCAGATCCGATGCCCCCGTGGCCCGGTCCTTCATGTCCTTCATTCCCTTCACCAATACCCTTTCCCCCGGCTGTCCTGCGCTCATGGCACGTGCAGCCGGTTCTTGATCCCTAGGATGTGGTATTCGAACAGGCACCAGGCGAAGGCGCCGGCCGAATAGACGTAATAGAACTGATGGTAAATGAGCGCCCGCGCGGCGAACCAGAACCCGCCGTTGCGGTAGAGGAAGGCCGCGAACCCCGCGTTCAGCGCCAGCGCAAGGCCGGCAAGCCCGAGCGTCATGGGCCAGAGCGCGGGCCAGAGCGGCAGTGCGAGGATCGACAGTAGGAAGAGGCCCGCGACCCCGGCCTTCAGCTTTTCGCCGTGGCTGGTGTTGAGGTCGTTCGCGACACCCTCGCGCGCGATCATCAGCCGCGACCAGGGCAGCGCTCGGCGGAAGATGTCGGTGTGAATCGCGTTCTTCGGGGTCCAGACCTTCAGGTGTTTGCCGAGTAGCGTCGGGTCGAGGACGATCCGTCCGCCGCTGCGGCGGATGCGGTAGCCAAGTTCGATATCCTCGATGGACGGCACCTTGTAGGTGTCGGTATCGAAGCCGCCGATCTGGCGGAACACGTCCTTCCTGACCGCGCCGCAGCCCGCCCAGAAGGTCTCGGCATCGCGCCTGGCGGTCTGGTGATAGAAACGGTGCATCAGGTTCTTGTAGCGCGAGAACCAGTGCTGGCCGTCGGGCGTGCTGTCGTAGGACCCGAAGACGGCCGCCACGGAGGGATCGGCGAAATGCGCGGCAAGCTTCGCCGCGCCGTCCTCCCAGGCGATCACGTCGCTGTCGACGAACCAGAGGACATCGCCCAGCGCATGGTCGGCGGCAAGGTTGCGCGCGAGCCCCGGCCCGCCGTTTTGCGGTGTGGTCAGAACCCGTGCGCCGAGGCTCCGCGCGACCTCGGCGGTGCGATCCGGCGACTGGTCGTCCACCACCAGCACCTCGGTCACCTCGCCGCGCGCCAGCATTGCCATCAGCGGCGCCAGCACGCGCGGCATCAGTGCCTCGGCCCGGAAGGCAGGCATGATCACCGAAATCGTGACGGGCGCGGCAGATGTCATGCACGGCCCTCGGCCGTGGTGGCGAACTGCCGGTCCCGCACCGCGAACATCATCATGAAGACCGCTATCATCGGCAAAAGCCAGACGACCCGCGCGCCATAGCGGGTCGAGGGCTGAGAAATGCCGCCGCAGACCAGCGCGTTCACGAGAAGGCCGAAAAGCACCATGAGCGCGAAGGCCTTCACCTCGCCAGGCACCCGGCGCGGCAGGAGGATCAGCCCGAGGATGACGGAGAGCGAGACAAGATAGAGCGTGCCATGCCAGATCGTCACCGGCTGATACCAGCCGCGATCCTGCGTCAGGCGGCCATGCGAGAAGCTCGAAAGGCCGAGGCCGGTGACCCCCTCGTGTTCGGCAAGGATCTTGTCGGTCGTCAGCGTCAGGTCCACGCCGATCCAGCCCGACTGGATGAACATGTTCTTCGCAAATGCCATCACCGTCGCGACCGGCTGATCCTTCAGCACCTCGAAGAAGAACGGAATCTGGTCGTCCGCCACGGCGCGCTGATCCTCGGGTGTCATCAGCCGGAACGACCCGAGCCGCGGCGAGGTCTCGAAGACGATGTGGGTCGCGGTGATGCGGTAGGGATCGTCCGACCACTGCAGCGCCTCGTAGAGCTTGCAGCTTGCGATCGCGGCATCGGGGCAATGCGTCTCAAGGTACTTCAGCCCTGGCCCGTCCTGGATGAGGCGCGCCGTGATATAGGGCTTGATGACGACTTCCGACCCCGAGACGCTTTTCGCCGCGGTCCTCAGCATGCTCTGCTCGGCGAACCCCATGCCAACGATGATCGCGAACATCGCCGGCGCCAGCCACCAGCGATGCCGGTCGAGCGCGATGGAAACAACCGCGGAGACCGGGATAAGAAGCAGGCCGATCGCCAGATGCGACAAGTGCGCGACGACCGCGAAAGTGCCGAGCACGATGGCGAAAACGATCTCGAGCGGCGTCATGTAGCGACCGAAGACGGTCAGCGTCGCCACGACAAGCAACAGCACCGGCGCGAAGGTGTCCGGCATCAGGTAGGCGACGAAGAACGGCAGGGAACCGAAACAGGCCGCGATGATCGGCATCGCGATGGCCTGCGACAAGGGCACAGGAAGACCCCAGCGGCGCATCGCCACGCGCATGGCCAGCCAGACCGCCGCAAAGACGATCACGACATTCAGAAGGACAAGCCCCTCAAGCGCCTGAAGCCGCGCCAGCGTCCCGGCGATCAGCGCATAGACGGTCGAGCGTGATCCGTCGACCGTGTGGTCGGCCTCGATCTCGGCGGTGTCGGGCGGCGCCTCGCCGGCGACGCCTGTGCCCTGCGCGGCCTGCCATTTCGCGTTTCGCTCGCTCAGCGGCGACTCGCCGCCCCAGCCGAGCTGGCGCAGCGCGGTATGGCCCTGCGAGATG
>JAGRDU010000153.1 GCA_020446905.1 Paracoccaceae bacterium
CAGATCGTGCGCACCTCGCGCATCTCGTCGGCAAGCGCGAGGAGCGCCGCCGATCCTGGGAAAAGCTCCCCCCGGAAATCGACTCGAAGGCCGTAGCACATCACCGGTACCCCAAGATCGTCCACGGCACGGGCAAGCTGCCAGACCTGCGCCTTGGTCAGGAACTGCGCCTCGTCGAGAAAGACGCACGCCAGAGACCCGCCCGCCATCTCGGCCCGGATCGCCTCGAAAAGGTCGGTCCCGGCGTCATAGGTGTCCGCCGCCTCGCCGATCCCGATCCGGCTGCCGATGCGGCCCGCCCCGGCGCGGTCGTCGAGCTGCGCGGTCAGAAGATAGGTCGCCATGCCGCGTTCGCGATAGTTGTGCGATGCCTGAAGAAGCAGCGTCGACTTGCCGGCGTTCATCGTGGAGTAGTGGAAATAGAGCTTGGCCATGCCGCCTGATAGCCGCTCCCGGCCCTCCGCTTCAAGCGCGCGGTGCCGGGAGGACCCACCCTTGTCAGCCCTCCCGGCGGTCTGCCGCGCCTTGTTAATCCATCCGCCGGCGCGCGGCCGCTTCGGGCGGTGGCGAGGGATTACTTGCCCGCCGTCACTCGTACAAAATGCCGGAAGGATCGCCGCGCGCCTGCCGGAACCGGCTCCGATGCCCCAATCACCGAAACGCGACGATCCTTACGCTCGACCGGCGTCGGGGCACCGGCCACTCACACCTTCCCCAACACCCGGGGACGTTTTGACAATGACAAATCCCTCCCCAGCGATTAATGGGAAAGGAAAAGTCGATTTCCCCCCGCACGCAATGCCCTGGCCCTGCGGGAGGAAGCGGGGAGAGAACAGCGTGTCACAAAAAATCGCCAACTACTTGAAAAAACACACAGAAGCTCTGGTCAAGGATGTCGGGATCGAAGCCGCGGCCGAGCTTTGCGGCAAGTCGAAGGCCACCTTGGGTCGTTATTACTCAAACGATCCCGAACATGCCGACCGCTTCATGCCGGTCGATGTCGTCGCTGCCCTCGAAAGCGCCGCGCGCTTCCCCCACGTCACCGCCGCGCTGGCCGATCTGAGGGGGATCACCCTCAGCCATGACGAGGAGCGCAAGAACTCCTCCTCGGGCGGGGTCAACTCTGATGTCGTCGCGCTGTCGCAGCGCTTTGCCATGCTGATGGCCGAATACAACCAGTCGATCGAGGACGGGAAGATCTCGATCAACGAGGCGAAGCGGCTTCTGGCCGAGACGCTGGCGATCCAGAAGGTCCTGATCGACATGAAGCTGCACCTTGAGGACGAGGCGGTCTGACGGGGCCGGACTCCGGGGCCGTTCGGGCGTATTTTTCCCGCAGGTTTCGCGTAGGACATCCGTCGTTTTCCCGTAGCTACAGGCCGCGCGCCGGGGCAGGGCGGCGTTAACCCGCCGGAGGCCGCCGGGCGGGCTTGCGAGGAGGCGCCCCGCCGCGCTACTCGGGCGCGGTCCGGCCCTCGCGGAGCCCCCATGCGCGCCCTTCTCCTTCTTCTCAGCCTCCTCTTGCCATCCGCCGCGCTGGCCGCGACGAAGGACTGCACCGCGCGGCTGAACGGCGTGGACCTCGCGCTCAGCTATGACGCGGGGGCCGATGTCTGGTCCTCGTTCCGCGAGCGGCGGCTGACGCGAGGGGCAAGGTGCCCCGGCAAGGTCGTCCTTGGCTACATGCTGCCGGGGCTGAGCGAAGAGGAACGCGCGCCCTTCTGCCTTCTCTACGACACCGAGGCCGAAGAATACCGCAGCGTCGCCGAGGGGCCGCGCGACGGCTATGGCATCTGCGATGCGCCGTCCCGCGCCTGCCGCTTCGTCAAAGCGACGAAGTCCGAGGTTCTGGAGCTTGGCGCCCTGTCCCGCGACCTCGCCGGACGGGGCGTCCGGACGGCGACCACCAACGCCGGCGCCCTGATCCTGAGCGGCAAGGCGGGCGCGCTCGCGTCAAGCCTCACCGAGGCCGGCGGCGCAGCGGCCACGGCCCTCTCCGCGCCGGGCGTTCTGGCCGGTGCGGCCGCGAGCGTCGTGGTCGTCGGCGGAGCGGTCTATGTGTGCCGGTGAGGGGCTGCAGTTGTTGAACATCTAACGACCAGACTTCAGCGTATATGTGAAAGTGCCAATTGAAGGCAACAGAACATCCCTCTTTAGTTGCAAGAGGCTATTCTGCGTGCGCTCGTCGCCTTCCTTTTCGACCAATTCAATCAGATATACCAGTAGACTTTCGGCAAACTCGCGAAAATTCAGGAGGAGAGCCGAAAGATTTACTGGCTTTTCTGTGCCGACGAAATAGATAATCTGTTGCTTTTCTTTCCAAATATCGTGTCGACACAGTCCCTCAAAAAGTGGATTTACGTTTCCACCTCCGAGTGCCCCGTTGAATATGATAGTGCGGCAGTTCCAAGATGACTTTGGAGCTTCGAACCCATAGCATATATGGACTCCTGTCGCATGTGATTTGCCAGAATTTATCGTATTTTCAATGAATTTTTGCGGATGTCTCTTTCGCGCGCGCGTTCTGTCCAATGCAAGCAATTGGTGGTTAGGATCTTCCAGTTTTACGAACTCGAAAACGCCTGCCTTCACAATCTCCTTAATCGCATAAGCAGCATCCAAGCAAGCCAAAGTGAGCGGCGCTATTAGAGTGTCAGTATCAGGATTTTTTTCAGTAAAAGCTGGCACGCGCTTAAGGATTTCCGCATGGGAATGTTCGAAATGCGCGAGTGTGGAAGTGAGTTCGCGCAAGAGTTCCAACAGGATGGGCCACCTCGACTTCAGTTTTCTAGGGTGCAGGTCCTTTGGAGGCGGTTTTTTCACTCAAATTCCTATTCGATATGCGACCTATGTTCCTCGTTGGCGGCAACGAAGTTGCTTCCAAACTTTTGTGTAGTCGACGCAATTGGTTCGACTGTACAGAATCCAAGAGCCGCATCCTAGCCCGGTCCCCCTGGACCGGGCAGCGCCCGACTCGCCCCCATGGGGCGGGCGCTTCTCGCCCACCCCTCGGGTCGGGCGCTGCCCTCTGTTGCGAGGAGTCTTTGCGTTCGGGCGCGTGGTGAGGGGGATGGTGGGCTGAAGCCCACCCTACGGAGGGTGCCGGGTGTGTCTCTCCCGGCCCTCGGCGGCTGCCTCGGGCGTTCGACGCTGAAAACGCTCCACTGGAGCGTTTTCACCCCGGCGAAGCCGGGGTCGCGTCTCACCCCTGCAGCGTCCTCACGCCAATCCCCTCACCCCGTGCCTGCATCGCCTGAACAGCGGCGATGGCTCCGGCGGCGGTGGTGAAGTAGGGGATCTTGTCGTAAAGCGCGACGGCGCGGATGCTCCGGCTGTCGTCGATGGCCTGCTGGCCTTCGGTCGTGTTGAAGAGCAGCGCGATCTCGCCGTTCTTCAGCCGGTCGACGATGTGCAGCTTGCCCTCCTGCCGGCCCTCATAGACCTTGTTCACGGTCTCGGCCTCGACCCCGTGGCCCTCGAGGAAGGCGGCGGTGCCGCGCGTCGCGACGATCTGGAAGCCGAGCGCGAGAAGGCCGCGGGCGGCCTCGGCCATCTCGGCGGTCTTGTCCATGTCCTTGATCGAGATGAAGACGCGCCCCTCTTCGGGCAGGACCGTGCCAGCGCCAAGCTCGGCCTTCAGGAAGGCGAGCGGGAAGGTGCGGTCCCAGCCCATGACCTCGCCGGTCGAGCGCATCTCGGGCCCGAGGAGCGTATCGACGCCGGGGAAGCGGGCGAAGGGCATGACCGCCTCCTTGACGCTGAACCAGGGCGTCTTGGGATCGGCCAGCGTCATCGGATCGGCATAGGGCAGGGGCGTGTCGGGGCCGACGCCCTGCGCATAGGGCGGGCGCATCGGGAAATTCGCCATCGGCTCGCCGGCCATGAGGCGGGCGGCGATGGAGGCGATGGCGCTGTCGGTGGCCTTGGCGACGAAGGGCACGGTGCGGCTGGCGCGGGGGTTCACCTCGAGGACGTAGATCACGCCGTCCTTGATCGCGAACTGGACGTTCATCAGGCCCTTGACCCTCAGGGCGAGGGCCATGGCGACGGTCTGGCGCTTCAGTTCCTCGACCGTTTCGGGCGTCAGGGAGTGGGGCGGCAGGCAGCAGGCGCTGTCGCCGGAATGGACGCCCGCCTCTTCGATATGTTCCATGATCCCGGCGACGTGGACATTGGTGCCGTCGGACAGGGCATCGACGTCGACCTCGATCGCGCCCGAGAGGTAGCTGTCGAGAAGGACCGGGTTCTTGCCGGAGACGTCGACGGCGGTGGTGATGTAGCGCTTGAGCTGGTCCATGTCGCGCACGATCTCCATCGCGCGGCCGCCGAGGACGTAGGAGGGGCGGATGACGAGCGGGAAGCCGACCTTGCCGGCGATCTCGAACGCCTGCGCGTCCGACGAGGCGATGCCGTTGACCGGCTGCTTCAGCCCGAGGTCGATGAGGAGCTTCTGGAACCGCTCCCGATCCTCGGCGAGGTCGATGGCGTCGGGCGTGGTGCCGAGGATCGGGATGCCCTCGGCCTCCAAGGCGTTCGCGAGTTTCAGGGGCGTCTGGCCGCCGAACTGGACGATGACGCCGTGAAGGGTGCCGTTCTCCTGCTCGACCCTGAGGATTTCGAGGACGTGTTCGAGGGTCAGCGGTTCGAAATAGAGCCGGTCCGAGGTGTCGTAGTCGGTACTGACCGTCTCGGGGTTGCAGTTGA
>JAGRDU010000154.1 GCA_020446905.1 Paracoccaceae bacterium
GGGTCTACAAGTCGGGCGAATTGCATCCGAGCCGGGTGTTCAGTCTCTGAGCCCCGGGGGCCCGCCCCCGGACCCCCGGAGTATTTCCGGCAAGAAGAAGCTCAGAGCGCGAGGCCCGTCTTCCGGCCCTCGTGGAAGGCGTAGGGCGCCTGACGGGGGGCGGCGGCATCGCCGATGAGGTGGGTTTCAAGATCGCCGAGGTCCTCCGACAGGGGATCGAAGGCACGGTTGGTCGTGGAGATGACGAGAGCGCTGGCAGGGTGGCGGGTCTCAGCGCCGGTCAGCATGTTCCGCACCATGGCGCCGTCGCCGTGCCACTCGGCGATCAGGTGCTCGGTCAGGAAGGTGACGCCCAGTTTCGCAAGGCGCGGGCGCAGACCGATGTCGGCGGAGGTGCGGGCAAGTTCCTTGCCGATGAAGGGCTCGGGCGTGACGATGGTCACCTTGTGGCCGCGTTCCGCAAGCGCCCAGGCGGTGCCGAGTCCACGCCAGTTTCCGCCCTCGTCATAAAGGATCACCTCCGGGCCGAGCTGCGCCTCGCGCCGCATGACATCCTCGGGCGCATGGACATGGCCGTTGGTCATACCGGGCAGGATGTCATGGCCGGGCAGCCAGCGCTGGTATCCGTCCGGATCGGGAAGGGAGCCGGTGGCGAGGACGACAGCATCGGGGGCAAGTGCCCGGATGTCCTCGGCCTCGATGAAAGCATTGAGATGGACGCGCGCGCCGAGCCGGGCCAACTGGCGCTCGTACCAGTCCAGCAGGTCGAGGATCTGGGCGCGGCGTGGCTGTTCGCCGGCAAGGCGGAACTGGCCACCGATGCGGGACTGCGCCTCGAAAAGATCGACCGCATGGCCGCGCTCGGCCGCGACGCGCGCGGCCTCGAGCCCCGCCGGGCCGGCGCCGACGACGGCAATGCGGCGGGGCTTCCCGGCTGGCGTGAACCGGTCCCCGCCCCATTCGAATTCCCGGCCTGCCGAGGGGTTGATGAGGCAGGAAATCCAGTAGTCACGCGAGCGGCGTCCCCAGCACATCTGGTTGCACGAGATGCAGCCGCGCACATCCCCCGCCCGCCCTTCGGCGGTCTTGCGGGCAAGATGCGGGTCGGCGATCTGGCCGCNNNNGCACGATCGACACCATGTCGGCCTGACCGGAGGCGATCACGCTTTCGGCGTTCTCGGGGGTGCGCACATGTGCCTCGGACGTGACCTTGGCGTGCTTGACCACCTTCTTCAGCTCTTCGGTGAAGGGCGCGGTCAGTTTGTCGGCATAAAGGAATGTCGGCATCAGCCGCTCGAAATCGAGGTAACCGCCGTGGCCGCAGGTGACGTAGTCGATATGCCCGGTGGCGTCGTGCAGCGCGACGATCTCGGCCAGCGCCTCGCCCTGCAGGAGGACGTCATGACTGTCCGAGGTCGAGATCGCGAGGCCGACGATGAAATCCTCGCCGCAGGCGCGGCGAATACCCTCGATGATCGTGCGGCTCAGGCGCGTCCGGTTCTCAAGGCTGCCGCCCCATCTGTCGGATCGCCGGTTGGACCACGGGGTCCAGAACTGGTCCAGCAGCGAATGATAGGCGGCCCAGACCTCCACGCCCTGAAAGCCGGCTTTCTGGCAGCGGACGGCGGCGGCGACATGGGCGTCGATCAGCTCCTCGATCTCGGCCTCGGTCATGGCGTGCGAGCCGTCGCTGTCGTGATAGGACGGCAGACCCGACGGCCCCCAGTGCGGCGCGAAACTGAGGTCGGAATCGCCATGCGCGCCGATGTGGTAAAGCTGCTGGAGGATGACCGCCCCGGCTTCCTTCACCGGCTCGGTCACCTTGCGGAAATGCGGGATCACCGCGTCGGTGGAATGCAGGAAATTCCCGCGCGTCAGGATGCCCGTCCGGTGCACCGGCATAGGTTCCGCGACGATCATCCCCGCGCCGCCGAGTGCGCGTTCCAGAAGGTAGGCGGCGAAGCGCGGCCCGGGCAGTCCCATGTCCGACATGTTCGCGGTATGTGCGCCAAAGACGATGCGGTTGCGCAGTCTCTGTCCCCGCAGCGTGATCGGGGACATGATGTGGGGGTGGTCCGTCACCGCCTGCCCCTCCGCGCAGATCCACCTGCGTCACCGATCCATGCTGCGCGCCGCCTCCCCTCCACCTCCGTGGGGAGGGGGTGGGGTCGCGCGGCGGAAGGCGCGGCCGCCTGGGGCATGTCAGTACCAGGCATCCGCCATGCCCGCCTTCTTCCGCTCGACGAAATCCACGAGCGCAGCGTCGATGCCTTCGTCAAGATGCGGCGCCTCGTAGTCGCGCAGCTTCTGTTTCCAGAGCCGGTTCGCGCGGGTCGCGGCATCGTCGCCGCCGTTGGCCTCCCATTTCTCGAAGGGCTCGTTGTCTGCCGTCTCGCTGTCCCAGAAGGCGGTCTCGTAATTCGCCATCGTGTGCGAACAGCCGAAGAAATGGTTGCCCGGCCCGACCTCGGCAAAGGCATCGACGGCAAGCTGGTTGTCGTCGATCCGGACCCCGTCGAGGTAGGAATGCAGGGCGCCGCAGAGGTCGGCGTCCAGCATGAATTTCTCGTAGGACATGGAGAGGAGCCCGTCGAGGAAGCCCGCCGAATGCAGGATGAAGTTGGCCCCGCAATGGATCGCGGCGAGCATCGACATCGTCCCCTCGGTCATCGCCTGCGCGTCGGGCAGCTTCGAGGTGGTGAAGTTGCCCGAACAACGCAAGGGCAGGTTCAGCCTCCGGGCAAGCTGGCCGATGACCATGGAGCCGATGGCAGGCTCCGGCGTGCCGAAGGTCGGAGAGCCGGAGCGCAGCGACATCGACGACAGGAAGTTGCCGAAGATCACCGGCGCGCCCTTGCGTTCCAGCTGCGTCAGGGCGCAGCCCGCCATGGTCTCGGCCAGCGACTGCGCGATGGCGCCCGCGTTGGTCACCGGCCCCATCGCCCCGCCGAGGATGAAGGGAACGATCACCGCCGCCTGGTTCGCGCGGGCGTAGGCGCGCAGGGACTTTGTCATCGTGCCGTCCCAGACGAGCGGGGAGTTCACGTTGACATTGCCGAGGATGACGCAGTTTTCATCCACAAAATCCCGCCCGAAGACGATGCGGGCCATGTCGATCGAATCCTCGCTGCGCTCCTCGGCTGTCACGGACCCCATGAAACAGCGGTCGGAATACTTCAGATGCGCATAGACCATGTCGAGGTGACGCTTGTTCACCGGCACATCCGTCGGCTCGCAGATCGTGCCGCCCGAATGGTGGAACCAGGGCGAGGCTTGCGCCAGCTTGATGAAATTCTGAAAGTCCTGAAGCGTACCAAAGCGCCGCCCCCGGTCGAGGTCCATCACGAAGGGCGAACCATAGGCCGGCGCAAACACGACGTTCCTGCCGCCGATCTGAATGGAATTTCCAGGGTTGCGCGCATGCTGGGTGAAGACCGGCGGGGCGGAGCGCAGGATCTCGCGCAGCATACCGGGCTCGAAGCGGACAAGGACACCGTCGACCTTCGCCCCCGCCCCCTTCCAGAGCGCAAGCGCCTCCTCGTCGTCGCGGAACTCGATCCCGGTTTCGGCCAGAATACGGTCGGCAGCGCCCTCGATCCGCGCAAGGTTTTCCTCGGACAGGATGTCGTAGGTCGGGATATTCCGGACAATATAGGGCCGGCCCGGACCTGCGGCCTTCACCGACCGTTCCCGCCGCCGCGCCTCGCGCCCCCCGTGCCGCGCCCGTGCCGTCTCGGTATCCGCCATGCTCTCTCCCCCGAAAGACATGAGGAAAAGCTTACGCCGCACCGAACCTCGGGGCCTGACCACCGCGACATTTCGGCCCCCTTAAATGTCGCTTTGAACCGACGGCGGGATCGCGCGCCCGCCGGCCCTGCCGGCGGGGTCCGGAGGGGGCTCGATGCCCCGTCCGGACCGCCCCCCTTATTCGGCTGCGAGGTCCGCTGCCCAGCCCGAGATCGCCTTGACCTCGAGGAACTCCTCGATCCCCCAGGTTCCGCCCTCGCGCGCCCGTCCCGAGGCCTTGACGCCGCCGAAAGGCGACCCGGCGCCGCGGCTTTTCCCGTTCATCTCGACCATGCCGGACTTCAAGCGCAGCGCCATGCGGTTGCGCTTCGCTCCGTCCTCGGTCTGGACATAGTTCGTCAGGCCATAGGGCGTGTCATTGGCGATCCTGACCGCCTCTTCCTCATCCTCGAAGGGAATGATCGACAGCACGGGACCAAAGATTTCCTCGCGCTCGATCGTCATGCCGGGCCTTACGTCCGCGAAGACCGTCGGGCGCACGTAATAGCCCCTGTTCATCCCCTCGGGCAGACCGAGGCCGCCCGCGACCAGGCGCGCGCCCTCGTCGATACCCTTCTGGATGTAGCCCTGGATCTGCTCCCACTGGCGCTTGTTCACCACGGGACCGATGTGCCGGCCATGCTCCGACGCTGGCCCGACCTTGATCGACTTCGCGACCTCGGCCGCCTCATCCACGACGCGGTCATAGACCGCGCGCTCGACCAGCATGCGGGACGGCGCGTTGCAGCTCTGGCCGGAGTTGTTCATCATGTGCAACACGCCGCGCTTCACCGCCTTTTCGTCGGCGTCCGCGAAGATCACATTGGCGCCCTTGCCGCCCAGTTCCAGCGTCACACGCTTCAATGTCTCGGCCGCGGCCTTGGTGATCGCCCGGCCCGCGCGGGTCGAGCCGGTGAACGAGATCATCTCGACGTCCGGGTGGTTTGAGAGCCGCGTGCCGACCCCGGCGCCATCGCCGTTCACAAGGTTGAAGACCCCCGGCGGCACGCCCGCGTCATGGCAGAACTCTGCGAAGATCATCGCGTTGAGCGGACTCTCCTCCGATGGTTTCAGCACACAGGTGCAGCCCGCCAGAAGCGCCGGGATCACCTTCAGCGCGATCTGGTTCATCGGCCAGTTCCACGGCGTGATAAGGCCGACAACCCCGATCGGCTCCAGCGCGATGCGATCGTTCGGCGCATGGGGCCCAAGCGGGCGCACCCATTCGATTTCGTCGAAGGCCCGCAGGAAATTCGTCAGGTGCCAGGGCAGGCAGGGGGCTTGCTGCTCCTTGGCCATGTCGATGGGCGCGCCCATCTCGAGGCTGATCGCGGCGGCCAACTCGTCCTTGCGCCGCTCGTACTCGGCGAGGATGCGCTCGACCACGATGCGGCGCTCGGCGGGTGGCGTCGCCGCCCAGGCCGGGAAGGCCGCCTTCGCGGCGGCGACCGCCGCGTCGGCATCCGCCTCGGCGCCAAGCGAAATGATGGCGCAAGGCTCCTCGGTCGAGGGGTCGACCACCTGAAGATCCTTCGGCGAGACCGGATTGACCCAGGCGCCACCGATGTAGAATTGACGTCTTTCAATCATGGCCGAGCCTCCCGGAATGTCATGGCGCAGCAAGGATGGCAGGCGGGACCGGACCCTGCAAGGGTCCGTAGAAAAATTTGATCAAATTTTTCCGGCGCCCGCGTTACCGCAAGACACCCGGCGAAATGTCACGTTCCGGCATTCCGCACTGGAATCCCCCTCTCCTGCACCTATGTTGACCTGCAACATCACAAAGACCGGAGAATCCCGATGGGCCTGCGCATCAACGACACCGTTCCGAACTTCACCGCCGAAACCGACCACGGCGTCATCAGCTTCCACGACTGGATCGGCGACAGCTGGGCGATCCTCTTCTCGCATCCGAAGGATTTCACGCCGGTCTGCACGACGGAGTTCGGCGCCGTCGCGCAGCTGGCCGACGAATGGGCCAAGCGCGGCACCAAGGTGATCGGCCTCTCGGTCGATGGCGTGGAAGAGCACAAGCGCTGGAAGGCCGACATCGAGAAGACCTCGGGCGCCGTCGCCGCCTTCCCGATCATCGCCGACCGCGGCCTTGAGGTGTCGAAGGCCTTCGACATGCTCGAAGCCAACGCCTACCTGCCCGATGGCGCCACCGCGAATGACAGCGCCACGGTGCGCGCCGTCTTCATCATCGGGCCGGACAAGAAGCTGAAGCTCTCCATGCTCTACCCGATGAACGTCGGTCGCAACTTCGCCGAGGTGCTGCGCGCGCTCGACGGCTTGCAGATCGCCAACGGCAAGGGCGTCGCGATGCCGGCGAACTGGACCGATGGGCAGGACGTGATCGTGCCGCTCGCGCTCGACGATGCGGCCGCCGAGGCGAAGTTCGGCAAGATCAACAAGGTCCTGCCCTACCTGCGCTACGCCAAACAGCCGTCCTGAACCGGCCTTGGGGGTGGCGCCATCGGCGTCACCCCTTCCGCGCCTCGCGCCGCCTTGCAGCCAACGCGTGCAGCTTGTCGGACCAGAGACGCCGCTGCTTCTTCAGGCCATATAGGGCCGAGCGCCCGTGGTCGCGGCGCGCGGCATTGCCCGAAATGTCGCTGCCTTCGGTGCGTACCCAGCCCAGATGCGGGCGAAAGCCGTAGCCGCCGCCGGCGCGGCAAAGCCAGTGGCGGAGCGTGTTGTCGACCGGGGCGCGGATCGTCCTTGCGATGTTCAGGAACTCCTCGGCACCTTTGCGCGACCAGAGAAGCGCGAAGGCCCCCATCGGGAAGTAATGTGCGGCGCAAAGCTCGAATTCGCGGCCGCCGTGGCCGAGCGCGGTCAGCGGTGTCCAGGCAAAGCCCGGCGCATAGCCGAGGTTGAGAAGCCGCCAGTCCGAACGCCCCTGCGTGTCCAGCCAGTCGGCCGCGGCCTCTGCAACCGGGAAGAGATGTGCCGGCACAAGCGCGTCGTCCTCGAAAACGAAGCCTGCCCGAGCGCCCGTGGCAAGGACCATCTCAGCGGCGCGCAGGTGGCTCAGATAGCAGCCGAGCTCTCCGCCCAGCATCTGCCGTCCCATGTAGCGCAGCGTCGCCGCCTCGTCATAGTCCGGCACGTCCGGGGCGGTGAAGCGCCGGCCATCGACCGCCGGCACCCGCGTGACATCGCGGCCGAGGCCGGCGAACTGCGCCCTGGCCTGCATGAGGCGTTCGCTGCTGCCATCGAGGTTGATGACGAAGGCCGGAAAGGCATCGCGCGGCATGGGCTTCCCCTTGCCTGCCTAGCGCCCGGTGCGGCGGTAGCAGACCACGTCGGCCTCGGCGCGCACCTCCTCGAGTCCCGCGGCGCGCAGGCGCGCGAGCATGGCATCGAGGTCGGCGCGTCCGCCGGGATAGGCCCGGGGATGGGTCTCGAGCACGACCAGGTCGATGCGGTCGAGCGCCGCGGCCTCGGCCGCGAAAAGGTCCAGCTCGGCCCCCTCGATGTCGCAGACGAGCGCGTAGGGCCCTTCGGGCAGCGTCGCGGCAAGGTCCGACAGGCGCAGCGCGGGTACCGTCACGGTCTGGCCTCCGCCCGCGCCGAGATGGCCCATATGGGCATTCGGCCCGATCGAGAAGGTCACCGAGGCGGCGCCGGAATAATCGACGGCCGCGTTCTTCACCTCGGTTCGGCCCGGCGCCGCGCCCTGGCTTGCGTTCCGGGTCAGCGGCGCGATCAGTGCCGGGTTCGCCTCGACGATGATGTGGCGTGCCTCGGGGCCGACGGTCTTGCGGATGAGCGCCGAGACGACGCCGAAGCAGCCGCCAAGTTCGATCACGTTCATGCCGGGCCGCAGGAAGTCGCGCACCATGCCGGCTTCCTCGCCCTCGTAGGGACGGCCCTTGGCCAGAAGGTAGGTGATCGCCAGATCGCTGCCCTCCGGGATGTGCACCGGCACCCCATGCGGCGCGAAATCCTCGTTGCTGCGGCCCGCCCACTTGCGGAATTTCAGGTATTGCCGCCGCCTGAACTGCTTGAAGCTCATGTCGCCTGCTCCGGTGTCGAACTGCCGCCGAGGCTTGCATGGACGATCCCGCGCAGAAGCGCCACCTGTTTGGCGCGCTTGCGGCGCGAGAAGAGCACGACCGGCGAGACGAGTTGCAGCGTTGCCTGCGTCAGCGCCCGCGCGCGCGCCCAGGGCTGGCGGTGCTTGCGTGCGGCATAGACGCGGGAATGGCCCATGTGCCAGGCCTTCAGCGCCGCGATCTCGGCGCTGCGCGCCGAGGACGAGCCGCCGCCATGCTGCACCAGCGCATCGCGAATGAACATCAGCGGCCCGCACTCGGCCTTCAGCCGCAGGGCAAGGTCGTCATCCTCGTGGAACAGGAAGATCGCGGGGTCAAAACCGCCGACCTTCTCGAAATCGCGACGCCGCACGAAGAACGCGGCGCCCGAGAGGACCGAGACCTCGCGGTCGGCCTCGGGCCAGCCGCGCTGCATCCATTCGGACCGGGGCATGAGGTAGCTCTTGCGCTTGAAGAACGGGCTGCCGTCGTTCTCGGCGATGCGCGGATTGAAGGCGCTGGCCGCCGGGTAGCGTCCGGCGGCGGCGACAAGCTGGTCCAGAGTATCGGGCTGCAGTGCCGCATCGGGATTGAGGAAGAGAAGGAATTCGGTCGCGGCCCCCTTCGCCCCGAGGTTGCACGCGACACCGAAGCCAAGATTGCGCGGATTGCGGACCAGCGCCGCGCCGTGGCGCGCGCAGAGCGCAGCAAGCGCGCCGCTGTCATCCGAGGCATTGTCGACGACCACGACCCGGGCGCCCTCTGGCACCGAGCCGAGCATGTGGGGCAGGACGTGCAGGCTGTTGTAGCTGACGGTGACGATGGTCACGCGGGCGGCGGCGGGGGAGGGTGTCATGCTCTGCCTTCGGAATCGACAGGGCCCGGGGACGACCCGGGCCCTGCTGGGATCACGCCTCTTCGGCGCCTTCCTTTTCCTTCTTCTCCGGCACGATCTCGGCGCCGGTTTCCTGATCGACCATCTTCATGCCAAGGCGCACCTTGCCGCG
>JAGRDU010000155.1:0-876 GCA_020446905.1 Paracoccaceae bacterium
CAAGGCCGCGCGCAGCGCCCGTCCCGCCCCCCCACGGGGCGGGCGCTTCACGCCCTCCCCGCGCGGGCCGGGCGCCGGGAAAAAACGGTGAGGTCCGGATTGCATGGAGGGTCATTTGAGCGCCTCCAAGATCGATGCCAACTTCGGTATGAGTGCATACTGCGCAGCCGCCATTCCAGGCTGGCCCTGCTCGAAAAGAAGCACTTGAGCGGTACTCGAGAACGACGTCGGAACATGCTGCAACATCGAAAAGGTGTCGATGCTGACATTTGCGCCGCTCGGCGTAGCACTCAACTGATAACCCAGTTCCAACATCCGCTTCCGTATTTCATCTGCTACGCCGAAGTCTTTCGCGCCCCGTGCCTCAATCCAACGCGAAATTACCGCTTGCAGTGCCGCCCTATACTCCTCGTTTTCTTTAGGTGTTTCCCACCCCCCGAGTTCGGAAGTAAGCAGGCCCAGCAATCGTGCTGAGGCCAACAGCTGGCCTGCCCGACCTTCTGCACCCAAAGCGTGTAGCAATGTCAAAGCCTCAGCCGTATTCAAGTCATCTGAAATTGCATCCGTCACTTCCTTCGCGGGCAAATCGGCTGGCTTATGGCCAGCTGTGATTGCCCTCCACTTCCTAAGCGTCGCCTCCGCCTGCTTCGCCTTCTCCTCGGTCCAGTCCATCGGCTTGGAGTAGTGTGTCTGTAGGAACACGAACCGGATCACTTCACCCGGCACACCCCGATCCAGCAAATCCCTGACCGTGAAGAAATTCCCCAGGGACTTGGACATCTTCTTGCCCTCGACCTGCAGCATCTCGTTGTGCATCCAGACCTTGGCGAAGCTCGCCTCCGGGTGGGCGCACATCGACTGGGCGATCTCGTTCTC
>JAGRDU010000155.1:953-25582 GCA_020446905.1 Paracoccaceae bacterium
TCGATGTGCCAGCCGGGGCGTCCCCTGCCCCACGGAGAGTCCCAGCCCGGCAGGTCGTCCGAGGACGGCTTCCAGAGGACGAAATCCATCGGGTCTTCCTTGAAGGGCGCGACCTCGACCCTTGCGCCTGCGATCATGTCATCGACCGACCGGCCCGAAAGCGCCCCGTAGTCCTTGTAGCTCCGCACGCGGAAAAGGACATGGCCCTCCTTCTCGTAGGCATGCCCCCCCGCAATCAGCCCGGCGATCATCGCGATCATCTGGCCGATGTAATCGGTTGCGCGCGGCTCGTGCGTCGGGGGGAGGTTCCCCAACGCCCCCATGTCCTCGTGATACCAGCGGATCGTCTCGTCCGTCCGCTCGCGGATCAGCTCCTCCAGCGAGCGGGGATCGCCCGCGTCCTTCCGCGCCTGCGCGGTGGCATTGATCTTGTCGTCGACGTCGGTGAAGTTTCTCACATAGGTGACGTGATCCGCGCCGTAGACATGCCGGAGAAGCCGGAAGAGCACGTCGAACACGATCACTGGCCGGGCGTTGCCGATATGGGCACGGTCATAGACGGTGGGCCCGCAGACATACATGCGAACCTGCTTTTCGGAGACCGGAACGGAGTCGTTCTGCCAGTCGAGGGGCACAAACGGTTCTGCCTTCGCAGACTTAGACGCCGTGTTCCTCAGTTTGATCGGGTGATCGGTCATAACTTCCCTCGCGCGCGCGTCCCGGCGGCGGGCTTACCAGTGTCCTCTTGGGTTGAAAACAGAAGAACGGCCCGCCTGACGTGTGTCAGCCGGTAATGCAGATGATGCAGATGGTACCGTTGGTCTTCATGGGCCGAGACATAGCGCCAAACCCTGCCTCTGCCAAGACTTTCCGTGACGGGCGCCGCGTGGCATGCTGCCCCCATGAGCCGAAAGATCGTCAACGCCATCTGCGCCACCTTCCCGGGGGCCGAGGTATCGGACCCCTGGGGCGGCGGGCATGACGCCTGGAAGGTCGGCGGCAAGATGTTCGCCTGCATCGGCGCGGTCATGCCCGGCGTCTCGGTCAAGACGGACAGCGTCGAGACCGCGGAGATGCTGATCGCGGCGGGCGTCGCGGTCAAGGCGCCCTATTTCCACCGCTCCTGGATCAACCTGCCCTGGGGCTCGGACGAGGGCGAGCTCCGCCACCGGCTCGGCCGCTCTTACGACCTCGTGCGGGCGGGATTGCCGAAGAAGCTTCAAGGCGCCCTGCCGCCACGCGGTTGACAGCGCGAGGGCCGCACCCTTCCGGATGCGGCCCCTTTGCACCGAATTCCCGGCGCCCGTCAGCCGCCGAGCGAGTTGAACTCGTAGCGCGCGTCCCGGCCGATGCCGAGGAAGCCCGCGATGGTCCTGGCCACATGTGCCGAGATCTGGCTTTTCTGGGTCTGGCCGTCCATCCGGGCCAGCGCCATCTGGGTTCCGGTCATCGCGGGGAGCGAAGCCTCGACATGCTTCGGACCGTACACGACAGCGCCCGAGGTGGCATCACGCACCGTCAGGTCGAACTCGACGTCATGGACACCCGCCGGTGCCCGCGTCTCGGCCGCCATCGTCAGCGCGTGGAACCGCGTCATCGTCACGTCGAAGACCACCGGCCGCGGCCCGCGCGCGCCGGCGGCGCCGCGCTTGATCGCCGCCGTCATGATCGCATCGACCTGCGCCCGGCGGTCGCCCTTCGGCTCTTCCTGCCAGACGATGTCGGCGGCGGGCAGCAGGATATTCTCTTCCGACACCGTCAGACTGTCGGGCACCGAGACACGCACATCGGCCACGCGCCAGGACGAAGCGCCGACCGGCGTCTCATAGGCAGTCCGGAACCCGTCCGAGCAGGCACCGAGCCCGAAGATCATCGCGGCGGCAAGAAGGTGGCGCACGGTCAGTCGAATACTCATCTCTCTCTCCATCGTGACACTGGGCGAGACCAAGGCCGATAGTCACGCCTTACCCCGAAACATGGCATATCTTGGATCGTAATCGTGCAATAATACGAAATCCTGAACAAGCAGGTTCGCCGGCGATGCCCCGAAATCCCATCCGATGTTGCCAGCCGGCCGATCTCTGCCGTATCACGGAAGGGCACAATTGCCCTTTCAAGTGACCGCCATGCCAAGGTTCCGGACCCTTCTCGCCCTTCTCCTGCTGCTGTCCCCGGGGTTGCTCCGGGCCGAACCCTACCCGACCGCGACCGATCCTTTCGTCACCGATCTCGCCGATCTCCTGCCGGCGGCCGAGGAGGAGTCGCTTCGTGCAGAGCTTGCGGTCCTGAAGGGCGAGACTGGGATCGAAACCTCGGTCGTGACGATCCCCTCGCGCGATAACTACGATCCTTCTACCTCGATCGAGGAATTCGCGACCGGCCTTTTCAACACTTGGGGAATCGGCGATGCCGCACGCAATGACGGTATCCTCATCCTCGTCGCAGCCGACGAGCGCGCGGTGCGGCTGGAACTCGGCAAGGGCTACGATCAGGGCTACGATGTCCTCGCGCAGGACATCGTGACCCGGTATTTCCTGCCCGACTTCCGCGAAAACCAGATGGCGCGCGGCCTCGTCTCGGGCACGCGCGAGACGGTGGCAAGGATCGCGCGGCGCCATGCCCGTGACCTGCCGGCCGAGGCGCTGGCGCCGGAAGAGGGCACGGGATCAGGCTTTCCCTGGATTCCGGCCGCGCTTTTCGCGGCAGGCGCCGGCGTCCTGGTGTTGCGCCGCAAGCGCGGCGCCCCGGTGGGCCCCAGGACCGAACGTTGCCCGAATTGCGGCCACGTAAGCCTCAGGACGCTCGATGATGCGGGCAAGGGCGGGGCGCGCCGGATGCACTGCCCGCACTGCGATTACCGCGAGGAGCGCGACATCCGCGCGCGGCGGCTAGAAGACCGCGACAAGGGCTTCGGCGGCGGCAAGTCCGAGGGCGGGGGCGCCAGCGGACGGTGGTGAGGCGGGGAAAGCCCCCGCCCCTCCGCGATCGGTATCAGAAGCGGAACCCGACCGTCAGCGCGGCGCTCGTCGCGTCGAGATCGGTGCCCGACCCGGCGAAATCGTCGAACTGGTTCTTCACGACCTCGCCGCCGAGCGTCCAGCGGTCATTCAGCGCATATTCCGCGCCGAGTCCCGCAAACCAGCCGTTGTCGCTGTCGCTGATCCCGCCCACGGTGGCCTTCGCCCGGGCGGCACCGCCCGTCGCATAGACCAGCGTCCGGCCGAAGTCATAGCCGCCGCGCAGCTTCAGGCGTGCGATGCTGTCGAGGTTGTCGCCCGCCGTGCCGAGGTCGATGTCGGTCTTGGAATAGTCAAGACCGCCGCCCACGACCCAGCTGCCGAGGTCCCAGTCATATCCGGCCTGCACGCCGTAGAGCGCGCCGTCACCGTCCGCCGCACCGGCCGAGGCGTCGCCGTAGCCAAGGTGCGCGCCGACATAGGCGCCGGTCCAGTCGCCGGAGGCCGCCACAGGGGCCGAGACCGGCGCGGCGACGGGCGCCTCGACCACCGGCTCGGCATAGCCGCCGGCAAGGGCCGGAGCGGCGACAAGCGCGCCGACCGCGGCCAGCGCCGCGGATGTTTTCACGAAGGTCATGTCAATCTCCTTGCTGCTCTTCGTCCGTGATGGGAGCGGGCGGCACTCGGCCGCAGGCCCCGTCGCCTGAACAGCTACGATCGCAGCGCGAAGTTCCAATCCCCCCTCACAAGGGAGTGACGCAAAACGACGTTTCCGTGCCCGGGATGGGCCAGAGCCAGCCGATCCGCGGCGATCGCCCCGGCCATTTCCCGCCGCAGCCTCTCTTGCAAGCGGGCCGGCTTCGGATCAGGCTGGCGCAGCAGGGCGGGAGAGACGGGATGGACAGCGACACGGCCGATTACGACACCCTTCTGGACCCCGAGATGCGGGCCTTCGTCGCGAAGGTCGACGCGCTCTACGATCCCGCCACCGCCTTCGCCCCCCTTGGCGACCAGCGCGCCGCCTACGACCGACTCTGCGCCGCCTTCGACTTTCCCCATCCGGCCGGCGTGGTGGCCACCGACGTGACGCTCGGCGGGCGGCCCTGCCGCCGCTACGTCCCGTGGGACGCGCACCCCGGCGTCACTGTTCTATACGCCCATGGCGGCGGTCATGTTGTTGGCAGTCTTGCCAGTCACGACGCGATCTGCGCCGAGCTTGCGGCCCTTTCCGGCCTGCGCCTTGTCGCCGTCGACTACCGCCTTGCGCCCGAACATCTGCACCCGGCGCAGATCGAGGATGTCCTTGCCGCCCTCGACGCGCTTCTCGCCGGGGGCGACAGCGTGGTCCTGGCCGGGGACAGCGCCGGCGGGACGCTGGCCGCCCTGGCCGCCGCCGCCCGCAAGGGACCCCGCCTTGCCGGGCAGGTGCTGATCTACCCCGCCCTCGGCGCCGGGATGGACACCGCGTCCATGCAGCTCCATGCCAACGCCCCGGGGCTGACACGCGGGGACATGAAGTTCTACGAGGGCGTCCGCTTTGCCCGCGGTGTGAAGGGCGGCGCCGATGCCTGGCCGCTTCTGGCCGCGGACTTCGACGGGCTGCCGCCCACGGTCCTCTTTCCCGCCGAATGCGATCCCCTCGCCGACGACGCCGAGCTATACGCAGCGCGCCTCCGCGCCGCCGGGGTTCCGGCCGAGGTCATCACCGGCCGGGGCCTTGTCCACGGACACCTGCGCGCGCGTCACATGTCGTCGGCGGCGGGCGCCCATTTCCGCACCATCGCCGGGGCGCTCGCGCGCCTCGCCAAAGGGGGAGACTCCGTGTGATGAACGAGATCCTGCGCCCCAATCTTGACCACGCCGAGCTGCGCGCCGACCTCGCCGCCGCCTTCCGCTGGACCGCGCGCGAGGGGATGCACGAGGCAGTGGCCAACCACTTCAGCCTGGCCGTGAACCCCGAGGGCACGCAGTTCCTCATCAACCCCTTCGGCCGCCATTTCGCACGGATGAAGGCCTCCGACCTTCTCCTCCTCGATGCTGGGGACGCCGGCACGCTGGATCGTCCCGATGCCCCGGACCCCACCGCCTGGGGCCTGCATGGCGCGATCCACCGCGCCTGCCCCCATGCGCGCTGCGTGATGCATGTGCATTCCATCCACGCCACCGTCCTTGCCTGCCTGCAGGACAGCCACCTGCCCCCGATCGACCAGAACAGCGCGATGTTCTACGGCCGCCACGTCGTCGACGCCCACTACGGCGGCATGGCCTTCGAAGCCGAAGGCGCGCGCTGCGCCCGTCTCCTCGCCAGCCCGAGGATGCGCACCCTCGTGATGGGCAGCCACGGCGTCCTCGTCATCGGCGAGACCGTCGCCGAGACTTTCACGCGGCTTTACTATTTCGAGCGCGCCGCCGAGACCTACATCCGCGCCCTCCAGACCGGCCAGCCGCTGCGCGTCCTCTCGGACGAGATCGCCGAGAAGACTGCGCGGGAATGGGAGGAATATCCCGACCTCGCCACCGCGTTCCTCAGCGAAATCAAAGCGATGCTGGACGAGGACGGGGCGAATTACCGGGGTTGAGATTATCCCCCTAGCCCAGAAGCGGCCCTACCTTCATCGTCGCCGGCACCGGCACCCCCATCCGGGTCAGGATCGTCGGCGCAAGCGAGAGCTGGTCGAGCACCGTCCCCGCCTCCGGCCCCTCGCCGCCGCCAAACCAGTAAAGCGCGACATCCTGCTGGTCCTCACCGGCGCCGCCGTGGTGGCCGCGCAAGGACTGCCCGTGGTCGGCGGTCACGATCACCTCATATCCCGCCGCCCGCCAGCGCGGAATGAAGGGGGCAAGCTGCCCGTCCGCCACGAAACAGGCCTTGTCCATCTCGGCGCAGTCATGCCCGAACCGGTGCCCCATGCTGTCGAGCGTGCAGGTATGCAGCATCCCGTAGTCGATCCCCTTCCTCTCGCAGAGCATCGTCAGCGTCGCGAAAAGATCAGCGTCGCAGGGCGTCATCTGGTTGTCGTGCCCATAGCCCGTCATCGTGTGGAAGCGCCCGTGATGGACCGGGCCCGCGTCCTCGTCATATTCGATGTCGCGCACGGGATCGAAGGGCGCGCGCTGGAAGAACGCCGACCAGAAGGAATGCGCGACCGCCCCGGTGCGCCCACCCGCCTTCGCCACCTCGGAGAAGACGTCGGGCTGGGCGACGCGAAAGATCGTCTCGTTCGAGAGAACCCCGTGGTCCTGCGGCAGTACCCCGGTATGGATCGAGGCATAGCACGAGGCCGAGGTCGAAGGCAGCACCGAGCGCATCCGCCAGACCCGCGCCTCGCCCGTGGCCACCCAGCCTTCGAGATTGCCGAAAAGCCGCCGCCAGTTGGCATAGGGCAGCCCGTCGAGGATGATGAGAAGCAGCTTGCGCATTCCGCCCCCTTTCGCTGCGACCATCCTGCACCCGGCAGAGCGATACGCAATGCCGGTCCCGGCACGGACATGTCGCGAAGCGACCAGCGCGCCCCGCCCGCCCCTGCAAGGCTCGCGCCAACGAGAAGGAGGCCCGAATGACCCGCCCGAACATCCTCATCCTGATGGTCGACCAGCTGAACGGGACGCTCTTCCTGGACGGTCCGGCGGACTGGCTTCATGCGCCGACCCTGAAGGCCCTCGCCGCGCGGTCCGTGCGCTTCCGCAACGCCTATACCGCCTCGCCCCTCTGCGCGCCGGGCCGCGCCTCCTTCATGACCGGGCAGCTTCCCTCGCGGACCGGCGTCTACGACAACGCGGCCGAGTTCCGCTCCGACATTCCGACCTTTGCCCATCACCTTCGGCGCGCGGGCTATCAGACCTGCCTTTCCGGCAAGATGCATTTCGTCGGTCCGGACCAGCTTCACGGCTTTGAATCCCGCCTGACGACCGACATCTACCCCGCTGATTTTGGCTGGACCCCGGATTACCGCAAACCCGGCGAGCGGATCGACTGGTGGTATCACAACATGGGCTCCGTGACCGGCGCCGGCGTGGCCGAGATCACCAACCAGATGGAATATGACGACGAGGTCGCCTTCAACGCGGTTCAGAAGATTTATGACCTCGCCCGAGGCGGCGACGAACGGCCGTGGTGCCTGACGGTCAGCTTCACCCACCCACATGACCCCTATGTCGCACGGAAGAAGTACTGGGACCTTTACGAGCGTTGCGAGCACCTGCTGCCCGAGGTGCCCGCCATGGCCTACGCGGACCACGACGCCCATTCGCAGCGCATCTTCGACGCGAACGACTGGCGCAGCTACGACATCACCGAGAACCACATCCGCCGCGCCCGCCGCGCCTATTTCGCGAACATTTCCTATCTCGACGACAAGATTTCGCAGATTCTGGAAACACTCGAAACGACGCGTCAAGAAGCGATCGTGGTCTTCGTCTCCGACCACGGCGACATGCTCGGCGAACGCGGACTCTGGTACAAGATGAACTTCTTCGACGGCTCCTCCCGCGTGCCGCTGATGATCGCGGCGCCCAGCCTTGCCCCGGGCCGTATCGACACACCCGTTTCGACGCTCGACGTGACGCCAACGCTCTGTGACCTCGCCGGCGTGTCCCTCGACGAAGTCATGCCCTGGACGGACGGTGAAACGCTGGTGCCGCTCGCCGCCGGCACCGAACGCACCGCGCCGGTGATGATGGAATACGCCGCCGAGGCCTCCTACGCCCCGCTCGTCTCGCTGCGCTATGGCAAGTGGAAATACAACCGCTGCGCGCTCGACCCCGACCAGCTTTTCGACCTCGAGTCCGACCCGAACGAACTGACCAACCTCGCCGCCGACCCCGCCCATGCCGGCACCCTCGCCGCGCTGAAGGCCAAATCGGAGGCCCGCTGGGACCTCGCCTGCTTCGACGCCGAGGTCCGCGCCAGCCAGGCCCGCCGCTGGGTGGTCTACGAGGCGCTCCGGAACGGCAGCTACTTCCCCTGGGACTTCCAGCCCCTCCGCGACGCCTCGGAACGCTACATGCGCAACCACATGGACCTGAACGTCCTCGAAACCTCCAAACGCTTCCCGCGCGGAGAGTGAGGGCGCCTCCGGCGGAGATGTTCTGGCAACGAAGACGCGGAAGGGATCAGCGCCCCTTCCACACGGGATCGCGCTTTTCGGCAAAGGCGCGCGCGCCCTCCAGCTGATCCTCGGAGGAATAGAGCCTGTCGACCGTCGCCATCTGCCGTTTGGTGACCCGGTTCAGCGCGTCCTGAAACCGCATGTCCTCGGCCTCGCGCACGACTTCCTTGATCGCGGCGTAGACCAGCGGTGGGCCGCTTTCCAGTAGGCGCGCAAGGTCCCACGTTTTCTGAAGAAGCGCCTCTTGCGTTGTGATTTCCTTGATTAATCCCCAGTGCAGCGCCTCCTCCGCGTCGAACCAGCGCCCCGTGAGAAGAAGGTCCATCGCGACATGGTAGGGGATGCGCTTCGGCAGCTTGATCGAGGCGGCATCGGCCACGGTGCCGGAGCGGATTTCGGGCAGCGCGAAGGTGGCATTCTCGGAGCAGAGGATCAGATCGCAGGACAGCGCCAGTTCCAGCCCCCCGCCGCAACAGATACCGTTGACGGCGGCGATCACCGGCTTGTTGAGGTTCGGCAGTTCCTGCAGACCTCCGAAACCGCCGACGCCATAGTCACCATCGACCGCGTCGCCATCAGCCGCGGCCTTCAAGTCCCAGCCAGGACAGAAGAATTTCTCGCCCTCGGCGCGCAGGATGCAAACCCTGAGGCTGTCATCATCGCGAAAGTCCCGGAAGGCCAGCCCCATGATCCGGCTCGTCGCGAGGTCGATCGCGTTCGCCTTCGGTCGGTCGAGCGTGACTTCAAGGATGCCGCCTTCGCGGCGGGTCCGGATCGGCCCCTCTTCGCGCATTTTCATCATTGCAACGCCTCCCGTATCAGCGCATCCACCGCCACTGCGCCATCGCTCTGCACGATCAGCGGATTGATCTCGATTTCCTCAAGCGCGGGGCGCGCCAGCATGACCTGCCCGAGCTGCAACGCGATCCGCACCACCGCGCCCACATCGGCCCCCGGTCGGCCTCGATAGCCGTCGAGCAGTGGCCAGAGCCTGAGCCGGCGCAGCGCCGCCTCCACCTCCTCCGCGAGGACCGGCAGTACAAGTGTTACGGTATCTGCAAGTAGCTCGGCCGTCACGCCCCCGAAGCCCAGCGTCAGCGTCACCCCGTAGACCGGATCGCGCCTGAGGCCGAGGAGCAGTTCCGAGACCCCTCCGGCGACCATCTCCTCTGCGAGATACCCCTCCGCGCCAGTCATTTCGGATTGCCCGTCAAGGGTCTGCAGGCCAAGTCTGACCGCACCTGCCTCGGTCTTGTGGGCAAAGCCGAGGCCCTTGAGGACCAGCGGCGGGATCAGCCGGCCGGCTTTCGCCGACACCTCGGCAAGGCTGGCACCGATCACCCCGCGGGGGACCGGCACCCCGGCGGCGTCCAGGAGCCGCTTGCCCTCTGCCTCATCCAGAATCCGCGTGGCACGGGCGCCAAGCGTGGATGCCGGCCGCCAGCCGGGCCGTCCCGGCCCCGTCTGCGCCGCCTTCAGCGCGCCGAGTGCGGTCTCAAGCCCCATGAGCGGTGCGACGCCCGCCCCGACAAGGGCAATGGCGCGCTCCTCGTCGAAATTCTCGGGCAGCGAGGCCACGGGAAAAGCCGGTTTCCCCACCCCTGCCTGCGCCGCGACGATGGCGTCAAGCGCGGGCTGGAACGAGGACGGATCGCAGCGGTCGGGGCGCGGCGGGTCGATGACGAAGATGCCGGCGTCATAGCCCGAAAGCATCGTCGAGAAGACATCCGTCGTACGCGGCCCGTCGCCCCAGATGAACGTGTGGTAGTCGAGCGGGTTGGCGATCGCGACAATCGGCCCGAGGATCTCGCCAAGCCTTTGTCGCTGCGCCTCGGACGGCGGCGGGAAGGTCAGCCCGAAGGGCGCGGCAAGGTCCGAGACCAGCCCCGCCTCGCCGCCCGAGCAGGAAAGCGAGCAGAGGCGCGAGCCGATCCGGGGACCGTGAACGTGAAATATCTTCAGTGTTTCAACAAGTTCCGACAGCGTATTCACCTCGGCGATCCCGGCCTGTCTGAGGAAGGCCGCGGAGGCCGCCCCGCCGCCCGCGAGCGCGGCGGTGTGCGAGGCGGCCGCCGTCCGGGAGGCCTCGGTCTTGCCCGACTTGACGCAGACGATCCCCTTGCCCGCGCCGCGCGCCGCCTCGGCCAGAGCCGCGAGCGCCGGGGCATCGTCGATCCCCTCGACATACATGCCGAGCGCGCTCACGCGGTCGTCGGCCAGAAGCGCACCGGCAAGCTCGGCGAGGCCGATCTGCGCGGCATTACCAAGGCAGGCGACATAGGCGACGGGCAGCCCGCGCGCCTGCATCGTGAGGTTAATGACGATGTTGGAGGACTGGGAAAGAAGCGCCACGCCCCGCTCCACCCTCCGCCCGCCATGCTGGTCGGGCCAGAGCAGCGCCCCGTCGAGGTAGTTGATGACGCCGTAGCAATTCGGCCCGAGGATCGGCATCTCGCCGGCCGCCGCTACGAGCTTCGCCTGCAATTCCGGCTCGCCCGCCTCGGTCCAGCCCGAGGCGAAGCAGATCGCCCCGCCCGCGCCCATGCCAGCGAGCGCGCCAACCACATCGACCGTGGCGTGGCGGTTCACGCCGATGAATGTCGCGTCTGGGGCGGCGGGAAGATCCGCGAGCGTTGCGAAGGCACGCGTCCCAGCAACCTCCGTCCGGCTCGGGTGAACAGGCCAGACCCGGCCCTTGAACCCCATCTTCCGGCACTGCGAAATCACGTTCTCGGCCCAGACCGAGCCCATGACCGCCACCGAACGAGGCCTGAGAAGGCGGGACAGGTCGCGCGTCACGCCGGTCACGCCCCGTGGGGCCGCAGAAGTTCGCGGCTGATGATGTGGCGCTGGATTTCCGATGTGCCCTCCCAGATCCGCTCCACCCGCGCGTCGCGCCAGATCCGTTCGAGGGGAAGTTCATCCATCAGGCCCATGCCGCCGTGGATCTGGATCGCCTCGTCTGCGATCATCGCCAGAACCTCGGTCGCCTTCAGCTTGGCCATCGACATGTCCGCCTCGGTCACCGTGCCCTGATCGTATTTCCAGGCGGCCTCGCGCGTGAGCAACTCGGCGGCTTTAAGTTCCATCGCCATATCCGCAATTTTGAAAGAAATTCCCTGAAACCTCCCGATCCTCTGGCCGAACTGCTCGCGTGTCGCGGCATATTCGACCGCATGACCCAAAGCCCGTTCCGCACGGCCGAGGCAGGTCGAGGCGACCTGCAGCCGGGTCGCACCAAGCCAGGAATTGGCCACCTCGAAGCCCTTGTGCACCTCGCCGAGGATCTGTTCGGACGGAACCCGGCAGTCGTCGAATTCCAGGACCGCGTTGGTGTAGCCCCGATGGCTGACGTTGCGATAACCGTCGCGGACGGTGAAACCCCTGGTGCCCTTGTCGACGAAGAAGGCGGTGATTTTTTTCTTCGGGCCGCGCGGAGTGTCCTCCTCCCCCGTCGCCATGAAAACGATCGTGAAATCAGCCAGATCGGCGTGAGAGATGAAGTGCTTCGTGCCGTTCAGGATCCAGTCATCCCCGTCGGGCCTCGCGCTCGCCTTCATGCCGCGCAGGTCCGAGCCGGCGCCGGGTTCCGTCATGGCGAGGCAGTCCCACTTTTCGCCCCGTATGCAGGGGTAAAGGTACTTCTCCCGCTGCTCCGCATTCCCGGCGAGAAGAATGTTCGACGGGCGCGCGACGCAGGTCCAGTGGAGTGCGTAGTTGGCGCGGCCAAGTTCCTTTTCGTAGAGGAGCCATGTCAGCGTATCGAGACCCGCGCCTCCGACCTCCTCAGGCATGTTCGCGGCATAAAGTCCGGCCTCTATCGCCTTGGCCTGCAACTTCTTTATCAGATCAAGGCGCAGATGGCCGGTGCGCTCCACCTCGGCCTCATGGGGGTAAAGTTCCGTCTCGACGAAACTGCGCGTCGTCTCGACGATCATCTTCTGTTCGTCACTGAGGCCGAAATCCATGCCTTACACCTTGGGGTCGGGGTTGATCGTGAAGCCGTCCACCGTGATGACCTGACCGGAGACCATACGCGCGGCGTCCGAGGCAAGGAAGACCGCCATGCTGGCGATGTCCTCAGGGTCAGAGAGGCGGCCGAGCGCGGTGCCGGCGGCATAGCCGTCCCGCACTGCTTCGTAGGTCATGCCCTTGGCAGCGGCCTCGGCCTCGAACACGCGGTCGATCCGGGGGCCGTTGACCGAGCCAGGAGCGATGGCGTTGGCGCGGATGCCATGGGGCCCGAGCTCCATCGCCACGGTCTTCATGAGGCCAATGACGGCCCACTTCGCCGCCGCATAGGGGGCACGGTAAGGAAAGCCGTAAAGGCCGGCCGTCGAGGATGTGAAGAGCATCACCCCGGACCGCTGCGCCTTCATGATGGGCGCCGCGTGCTTGGCCGCAAGAAACGCGCCGTCGAGATTGACGGCAAGGCATTCGCGCCAGCCTTCGAGCGGCATCTCTTCAAGTGCGGCGGTCGGTCCCTTGATCCCCGCATTCGCGCAGAGGACATCAAGACCCCCCCATTGAGCCTTGATCCGATTGAACATATCCGCCATCGCTGCCTCGTCCGACGTGTCCGCCACCGAGCCGCGCACGCCGGTGGGAAGTTCCGTCAGACGCTGCGCGTCGATATCCGTCACCCAGACCTCGGCGCCGGTCTCGACGAAGGCCTTCGCCATCGCCACCCCGATTCCGGAGGCACCGGCAGTGATGAGGACGCGCCGCGTCATACCCGGCGCTGCCCGACATGTCGCCCGGCGGCCGAAGGGCGTGGCAGCGCCTCGTGCGCCTTCGCAATTGGCATCAGCCGGCCGAGGATTGCTGCGGGGGCCGGACAGGCCTTGCCGGCCGCCATGTCCACATGAAGAAGGATCTGCTCGAGCGAGGCACAGACCTCGTCCCCGCGGCGGATCTCCATAAAGACATGCAGGCGCTTTTCGTCGGCATGGAGGACCTGGAGCGTGCCGGTGAGCCGTTCACCCAGCTTGGCCTCGCCGAGGTGCATGATATGCGTCTCGGCAGTGTAGTAGCTGAAACCGGATTTGACATAGTCCATGTCCGAGCCAATCAGCCGCAGGAACGCATCGGAAGTCTCTGACGCAGCAAACAAATACCGGCTTTCTGTCATGTGACCGTTGTAGTCGATCCAGCTGGGCAGGACCTGGAGGTCCACCATCTTCAGCGGCGCGCCGGTCGGCTCTGCCGCCGCCATGGCCGCCGCGTCCCGCCGGCGGCGGTCGTGGTCGAGAAGGACCTTGCCCGCGCCCCAGTCGCGATCCTTCAGCGCTCGCAGGAAGCCGATGAGGTTCTGGTCGCGGATGCGTTCAAGTTCGCGAATGCTGAATTTGCCAGACTGTTCATCCGACTGACCGGCGATCAGATCGACCAATTCGTCATTGAATTCAGGTACATCCATGAGCTTCGTCCAGGGCCATTTCAGGGCCGGGCCGAACTGCGCCATGAAGTGCTTCATGCCTGCTTCGCCGCCCGCAACACGATAGGTCTCAAAAAGGCCCATCTGGCCCCAGCGGAGGCCAAAGCCCATGCGGATCGCCTCGTCGATCTCCTCGGTCGTGGCGACGCCGTCCTTGACCAGCCAGAGCGCCTCGCGCCACACGGCCTCAAGGAAGCGGTCGGCGATATGGGCGTCGATCTCCTTCCTCACATGAAGCGGGAACATCCCGATGTCGCGCAGGATTTCCTTTGCGGATTCAATAATTTCCGGATCACTCTTCGCACTCGGAACGATCTCGGCCAAAGGGAGGAGATAGACCGGGTTGAACGGGTGGGCGACGAAGATCGTGGCGGGGTTCAGGGCGCCCTCCTGAAGCTCGGAGGGTTTGAACCCGGAAGTCGAGGAGCCGATGGGCGTTCCCGGTGCGGCCGCTTGAATCTGCCCGAAGACGCGGTGTTTCAGGTCCAGGCGCTCGGAGACAGACTCCTGAATATAGTCGGCACCTGCAACTGCTTCCGCGACGGATTTGACAAGAGTCAAAGCGCCCTCGGCGGGCATGGGCACGTCCGAAAGGGCTGGCAGGGACCGGCGGGCGTTTGCCAGAACCTCACCGATCTTGCGGTCTGCCTCAGGGTCCGGATCGAAGACCGCCACGTCCCAGCCGTTCAGGAGGAACCGTGCAGCCCAGCCGCCGCCGATGACCCCGCCCCCGATGATTGCCGCCCTGCGCGTCATGGCGCCACTCTCCCTCATTCGCCCGGTGTCGAGCTGTTGTTTACCCGTCGTTCCCGCGTAGGTTCCGCGTAGTATTCGCGTAGCTACGGGCCGCGCGCCCCCTTGACCCCGAAGTCAGACCGCCTTCGGTGCCCGTTTCACCAAACCGAGCTTGGCGCGCACCTCCTCCGGCCCGATCACACGGGCCCCCATGTTGCTGACCACGGTCGCGGCGCGCTCGACGAGCTGCGCATTGGTCGCGAGGACGCCCTTGTCGAGCCAGAGATTGTCCTCGAGCCCCACGCGGACGTTTCCGCCGGCGAGGACGGCGGCGGCGGCATAAGCCATCTGGTTGCGCCCGAGCGCGAAGGCCGAGAAAGTCCAGTCGTCGGGGACGTTGTTGACCATCGCCATGAAGGTGTTGAGATCGTCCGGCGCGCCCCAGGGCACGCCCATGCAAAGCTGCACCAGAGCGGGCCCCTTGAGGACACCTTCCTTCACCAGTTCCTTGGCGAACCAGAGATGGCCGGTATCGAAGGCCTCGATCTCGGGCTTCACGCCAAGCTCGGTCATCATCGCGCCCATGGCGCGGAGCATGCCCGGCGTGTTGGTCATCACGTAGTCGGCCTCGGCGAAGTTCATCGTGCCGCAGTCGAGGGTACAAATCTCGGGGAGGCACTCGGCGACGTGGACGACGCGTTCGGCGGCGCCCACCATGTCGGTGCCGGGCTGCACCGGCAGCGGCCGTTCGGTCGGACCAAAGATGATGTCGCCGCCCATGCCGGCGGTGAGGTTCAGAACCACGTCGACTTCGGATTCGCGAATGCGGTCCGTGACTTCGCGGTAAAGCTTCGGGTCGCGCGACGGCTTGCCGGTTTCGGGATCGCGGACATGGCAGTGGACGATCGCCGCCCCGGCGCGGGCGGCGTCGATGGCGCTTTGGGCGATCTGCGCGGGAGAGCGCGGCACATGCGGGGAGCGGTCCTGCGTTCCGCCCGAGCCGGTGACGGCACAGGTGATGAAGACTTCACGATTCATCGAAAGCGGCATTCCTGATCTCCCTCTTTTTTCTCGACTATAGCGGCGGACGCGCCACCTGCTGCACAAAATGCGAAGCGTCCTTGCCCTTTCGCGCAGGGACCGGCGGCCGGACCCCTAGCGCCGCTGTTCGCAGAGGCTTTACAATGCCCGGGACGTGCCGGTGATTAATGCATGCCGGGGCGCCCGGCGCCCCGCCACCCCGCCAGTGCGCCGATTCTTGCCGCCTTTGCCGGGAAGTTGCTCTAGGATAACGGCAACTTGAGTCGGGCCCCGGCCCGAGGCTGCTTATTTCGGTCCGGAAGTCTTGCCATGAAGAAGATCACCGTCGTCTCGCCCTGTTACAATGAGGAAGACAACGTCGAGACCTGCTATGAGACCGTGAAGGCCATTTTCGACCGCGATCTGCCGGGCTACGAGCGCGAGCATATCTTCGTCGACAACGCTTCCTCGGACCGGACGGTCGAGATCCTGCGCGGGCTGGCCGCGAAGGACCCGGCGGTGAAGGTCGTGGTGAATGCGCGGAACTTCGGCGTCTACCGGTCGACATTCAACGGTCTGAAGCACTCCACCGGGGATGCGACACTTTGCATGCTGCCGGTTGATCTGCAGGACCCGCCCGAGCATCTTCCGGAATTCGTGAAACTTTGGGAATCGGGATATCAGGTCGTCGCCGGCGCACGCTCGACCCGCGAGGAAGGCCTTGTGCTGCGCTCGGCCCGCAAGGCGTTCTACCGGATCGTCAACTGGCTGTCGGATTTCGAGCTGTCTCCCGATGTCGGGGAATTCCAGCTTGTCGACCGCAAGGTGCTGGACGCGGTACTCGCCCATAACGACCACTACCCCTATATCCGCGGCATCATCGCTTCGGTCGGGTTCAAGAAGGTCATCATCCCCTATACCTGGAAGGCGCGGAAGCGGGGGGTGTCAAAACACAACCTGATGATGCTGATCGACCAGGCGCTGAACGCGATCTTCGCCTTCACCAAGGCGCCGATGCGGTTCTGCACCTTCGTCGGGTTCGGGATCGCCATGGCGAGCATCCTGCTTTCTGTCCTTTCGGTCCTCTTGTGGTTCCTCGGGATCGGTGATCCGCCGCGCGGGACGACCACGATGATCGTCTCGCTGTTCTTCCTGTCGGGCGTGCAGCTTCTCTTCATCGGGATGCTCGGGGAATACATCACCTCGATCCACAACCAGGTGCGGGGCGGGCCGATGGTGATCGAGGCGGAGCTTATCAACATCAAGCCCGCGCCCAAGGCGGCGGGCGCCGTCACGCCGATGCCGGCACGAAAGGCCTGATCCTTGAGCGCTGAACGGCCCGCCGGCCTGCCCGGTCTTCTTGTCATCGCCGCCGCCGTCGCGCTGTGCGCCGCGGCGTTGGTCTGGCCGCCGCTCGCCGCGCTGGACGGGCGGGACCGCTGGGCGGTAACGGCGCTGGCGCTGGCGCTTCTGGTCTTCGGCCTCTGCCTGCGACGCCGGGCCCCGGGGTTCGCCGTGCTGGCGGGGCTTTTCCTTCTAGGCGGGGCGGCGCAGCTCTACCTGACCGAGCCCCTGTGGTTCCCGGCGTTGAAGCTGCGGCCCGAGGGGGCCGGGGAAGTCCTCGCGGCCGGGATCCTGGCTCTTGAGGGCGCGGCGGTGCTCTGGGCGGTGGTCCGGCTGCCGCTTCTTGCCCGGCTGCGGTCAGCGACGGACGCCTTCGGGGGGACAGCGCTTCTGGCGCTCCTCATCGCCTCGGCATGGCTCTCCTCGCCGATCCTCATCTATGTCTGGCGCGGTGCGGCAACGGCCTACGCGGCGCATGTCGTGGTCGGCGGCGTGCTGATCCTGATGCATCTGCTGCTGCTTCTCGCCCTTGGCGAGGTGAAAAGCCCGGTCGGCGGTCTTTACCGGCTCGCCCCGTTCGGGCCGGCGGCGGTGGCGGTCGTCGCAAGCCTTGTCATGGGCGGCTGGGCCTTCGACCACCTGCCCCATGTCGAGGACGAGGTCGCCTATCTCTTTCAGGCCCAGGGCTTCGCCCATGGCGCGCTGAGCTTCCCGGCCCCACCCGAGGCGGCGCGGCCGGGCCTGGCCTATTACCTTCTCGACATTCAGGACGGGCGCTGGATCTCGACCTCGGTGCCGGGCTGGCCGGCGGCGCTCGCACCCTTCGTGGCGCTGGGGCTGCCCTGGCTGCTCAACCCGCTCCTCGCCGGGCTGGCCGTCCTTCTTGGCGCGGACATCACGCGCCGGGTCGCGGGGCAGGACGAGGCGGACCTTGTCGCGCTGCTGATGGGCACCTCCCCGTGGATCATCGCCGCCGCGTCCTCGCTGATGCCGCACATGCTGGTGCTGGTGCTGATGCTCTTCGCCTGGTGGATGATCCTGCGGTCGCGGGACGGCCATGGCGCACGGCGCCTTTTCGCGGCGGGCCTCGCAATGGGCTGGATCTTCGCGACGCGGCCTCTCGACGGGGTGATCCTCGGTGTTCTCACCGCGCTCTGGGTCTTCGCCGGGCCGGGCGGATCGCTGGCGCGGACGGTGCAATACGGAGTCGGCTGCGTGCTGACCGGCAGTCTCCTCCTCCTCCACAACCTCGCGATGACCGGCAATCCGCTGAAGATGGCGCTCAGCGCCTATCTTGCGCGAGAATGGGGGCCGGAGGGAAATGCCTTCGGCTTCGGCCCCGACATCGGCCCGCCGGGCGGCTGGGGCGCGCTCGACCTCTGGCCGGGGCACAGCCCGTCCGAGGCGGTTCTGAACACGATCAACCTCGCCGCCAGCCTTCAGTTCGACCTGCTCGGCTGGTCCATCGGCTCGCTCGCGCTCTTCATCGCCTTCATCCTGTGGCGGCGCGGCTGGTCGAAGTTCGACGTCGCGATGGTCATGGTCGTGGTCGCGGTTGTCGGCACCATGGCCTGCTACTGGTTCGCAGACAGCTATTATTTCGGTCCGCGCTACTGGTTCCCGGCGGCCTTCGCCTTCTTCTACCTCTCGGCACGCGGGTTCGAGGCGGTGCGGATCCGCCTCGGCTCGGACAGCGGGCCGGAACGGGTGCGGCTTTACACGGCGGTGGGCCTGTCGTGCCTCTTCGGCCTTATGGTCTTCACGCCCTGGCGCGGGGTGACGAAGTTCCACGAATACGGCAACTTCCACGCCGCCTTCCGCGATGCCGCACGTACCGGCCAGTTCGGCAATGCGGTGGTGATCCTGACGGAACGCGGCGACGAGGGCACCGCCTTCGTGATGAACGACCCCTACCTTTCGGATGACCGGCCGATCTTCCTTCTGGAGAACGCGGCGCTGGACGACGACGCCCTCCGCGCCGCGTTCCCGGGGCGCGAGGTCGTGCATTTCGACGCCGGCTGGACGGCCAAACCGGGCCGCTGAATGGCGTCAGCCCTTGCGGCCGAAGAGCTTGCTGAGGAACGGGATGCGCCCGGTCAGCACGATCGACACGCCGATGAAGGTCAGCATCGCCATCGGGAAGACGAGGATCGCCTGCGCCCAGAGGTCCGCATGCTCTGCGATGCCGGCACGCTGCGCGAGGTCCGTGCGCGCCCAGAGGCCGGCGCCCTCGAAATAGGCGATCAGGTGTTCGAGCAGGAACAGGTTGATGTAGTAGATCACCACATAGTTGATGACATAGAGCGGCAGGCGCCAGACGCTGCCCGAATGGAACACGACCTTGGAATGGGTCATGAAGTTCCAGAGCACCCCGATCACATAGGAACAGGCGAGCGCAAGGTGCGGATCGAAACCCACCACGCGCAGGAAGAACGCATAGGCGGCGAAGCCGAAGCCGGTGTTGACCACCCCGACGAAGAGGAACTTGACGAAGCGCCAGAGGTCGGGCCGGTCGCGCAGCGCGGAAATCATGCCAGAACCCCTTCGGCCGTGAGGACGGCGCGGATGCCGCTGTGTGTGTCATAGCGCGGACGAAAGCCCACGTCTGCAAGAAGCCGTCGCGCATCCGCCTCGATCAGATCGGGATCGCCCGCCGGACGCTTGCGGGCGCCAAGGCGGACGAGGTCCGGCCGACCCATCTGGCGCGCGATCGTTTCGATCATGTCGCGGACCGGCACAGCCTGCCCCGAGCCGATGTTGACGGCGCCGGTGACGTCCGAGGCGAGAAGCGCCGCGAGCGCCCCCGCCACATCCGCCGAATGGAGGAAATCGCGGCGCTGGAGGCCGTCGGTGCAGGCGACCGCCTCGCCGCGCGCGAGGCCCTTGATAAGATCGCCGAAAAGCCGGCCTTCCGGCTCCCCGGGCCCGTAGACAAAGAAGACCCGCGCCCAGGCGAGCGAGAGGCCGAGCGGCCCGGCCCCCGCCATGGCCGCCATGCCCGTCGCCGCCTTGGCCGCGCCGTAGAGCGTCGCGGGGCGCGGCGCCATGTCCTCGGAAAGGTGCCCGTCGCCGGTCCAGTCGTATTCGGCGCAGCTTCCGACCAGAACCGCGCGCCGGCCGCCGGAGGCCGCGAAGGCGCGGAGCAGCCTGAGGCTGGCGGCCACCCAGTCAAGATTGGCGGGCGCCGACCAGCGGTCCGGCCCGTCATGCCACGCAAGGTGCAGAAGATGGCTCGCCCCTGCCCGCGCCACCAACCCTTCGGGATCGGCAAGAATGTCGTCTCCCGATCGGCGCGACACCGCATGCACGGCGTATCCCGCCGCCTCGAGCGGCGCCGCAAGGTGCCGCCCGATCAGGCCCGTCGCGCCGGTCAGAAGGACGCGGGGGCGGGTCATGCCGTGATAAGGATCGCGGGCACGGCGGTGACGAAGCGGGTTCCGCCGCTGCGCAGGTCCGAAAGCTGCTTGATGACCTCGGCCTTGAGGTTCCAGGGCAGGATCAGCACGAAATCGGGCTGACGCTTCCTCAGCTCGTCCACGTCGAAGACCGGGATCCGGCTGCCCGGCAGAAGCGTGTTCTGCTTGGCCGGGTTCCGGTCGACGCAATAGTCGATGAGGTCTGGCCCGATGCCGCAGTAGTTCAGTAGCGTGTTGCCCTTGGCCGCCGCGCCGTAGGCCGCGACATGTTTGCCCTGCCCCGTCGCCTCGGCAAGGAAGCGCATCAGACCCTCGCGCACCGCCTCGACCTTCTCGGAGAATCCGGCATATCCCGCCGCGCTGTCGAGCCGCGCGTCCTTCTCGTCGGCGCGCACCTTGGCAAGGCCGACGCCTTCACGATGCGTCGCCTCCTTGCGGCAGGCGTAGACGCGCAAGCTGCCGCCATGGGTCGGAAGCTCCTCCACGTCGAAGACGCGCAGGCCCTTCGAGGCGAAGATCGTCTCGACCGCGAGAAGCGAGAGGTAGGAATAGTGCTCGTGATAGATCGTATCGAACTGCACCTCTTCGATCAGGCGCAGAAGATGCGGAAATTCAACGGTATAGACCGCATCCCCGGTCAGAAGCTGTGCCACGCCGGCGACGAAGTCGTTGATGTCGGGCACATGGGCAAGGACGTTGGCCGAGCAGATGAGGTTCGGGCGCTTGCCCTCGTCATAGAGCCTTTTTGCAACCGCCTCGCCGAAGAACTCGACCAGCGTCGGCACGCCGATCTTCTCGGCGGCGGCCGCGACCGAGCCGGAGGGTTCGACTCCAAGGACGGGAATGCCGTTCGCGACGAAGTTCTTCAGGAGGTATCCGTCGTTCGAGGCGATCTCGATCACCAGGCTGTCGGGGCCAAGGTGAAGCCGCTTCGTCATCTTCTCGGTATAGGCCTTGGCATGGGCGAGCCAGCTGTCCGAGAAGGAGGAGAAATAGGCGTAGTCCGAGGTGAAGATCTTCTCCGGCGGGACGTCCTCGTCGACCTGAACAAGCCAGCATTTTTCGCAGACGCGGGTGTGGAGCGTGTATTTCGGCTCGGGCTCCCCAGCCTTGTCCATCGGGACATAGGAGTTCGCGACGGCCGAGAGGCCGAGGTCGACGAAGGTCAGGGGCATTTCGGTGCCGCAATGGCGGCAGGCGGGATAGGTGGTCACTGTCATCTCTCCTTGGCTGCCGCTTACCAGATCTTCCACGGGGCCTTGCCGGTGGCCCAGTGGGCCTCAAGCTCCTGCCGCTCGCGGATCGTGTCCATCGGCTGCCAGAAGCCCTTGTGTTCGTAGGCCATCAGCTCGCCGTCCTGCGCAAGACCCATCAGCGGCGCGCGTTCCCAGATGGTGCTGTCGTCCTCGAGGTATTTCGCGACCTTCGGCGAAAGGACGAAATAGCCGCCGTTGATGACGCCGCCGTCATCGGCGGGCTTTTCGGAGAACTCGTGCACGTGACCGCCGCGGATGTCGAGTCGGCCGAAGCGCGCGGCGGGCGGCACGGCGGTGACCGTGGCCATCTTGCCATGCGCCTTGTGGAAGGCGATGAGGCTGGTGACGTCCACGTCGCCGACGCCGTCGCCATAGGTCATGCAGAAGGCCTCGTCGTCCTTGAGATGCGGCATGACACGGCGGAGGCGGCCGCCTGTCATGCTGTCCTGGCCGGTGTCGATCAGGGTGACGCGCCAGGGCTCGGCCTGGTTGTTCACGATCTCGGTCGTGCCTTGGCGCAGGTCCACCGTCACGTCGGCGCTGTGCATGTAGTAGTTGGCGAAATATTCCTTGATGACATAGCCCTTGTAGCCGCAGCAGACGACGAAGTCGTTGATGCCGTGGGCCGAGTAGATCTTCATGATGTGCCACAGGATCGGCCGCCCGCCGATCTCGACCATGGGTTTCGGGATGCGGACCGTTTCCTCGGCAAGCCGGGTGCCGAGACCGCCGGCAAGAAGCACGCATTTCATTGGAAAATCTCCTTCATCGAATGGAGTCGGGCGGCGCCGGGCGCGGTGCCGGCGCGGCGGAATGCGGGGGCCGCGGCCGCGCCGCGTACCGTGCGCCGGGCTGGCGCGCTGGATTTTCTTGCGCTACCGATCCTGCGACGGGCCGCCGAGCCCGACCGCATTTCGGAAGGAAGAGATTGACCATGAAGATCCTGCTTATCGGCCATCGCGGCTATATCGGCCCCGTTGCGGCGCAGCATCTGGCGCGCGCGCTTCCGGGCGCCGAGGTCCACGGCATCGACGCCAACTGGTTCAAGGGATCGGAAGCCTCGGGCTTTCCCGAGGCCGCCTTCGCGAGCCAGCGTCAGGCCGATGTGCGCGATCTTGGCCCGGCGGATTTCGCCGGCTTCGACGCGGTGGTGGCGCTGGCCGCCGTGTCGAACGACCCGATCGGCAAGGAGTTCGAAGACGCGACCGCCGACATAAACTCGGCCGCCGTCCTGAAGGCCGCGACGGCGGCGCGCGACGCGGGCGTGAAGCGGTTCGTCTTCGCCTCGTCCTGCTCGATGTACGGCGCGGGCTCCGACAGCTTCCGCAAAGAGACCGACACGCTCAACCCGCTGACCGCCTACGCCAAATCCAAGGTCGCGACCGAAGAGGGCCTCGCCCCCCTCGCGACCGGTGATTTCATGGTCACGAGCTTGCGTTTCGCGACCGCCTGCGGGGCAAGCCCGATGCTGCGGCTCGACCTTGTCCTGAACGATTTCGTCGCGACCGCGCTCCGCACCGGAAAGATCGAGGTTCTCTCGGACGGCTCGCCCTGGCGCCCGCTTATTCATGTCGAAGACATGGCCCGCGCCATCGAATGGGGCGTGAGCCGGACGGGCGACAAATTCGTCGCCGTCAACGTCGGCAGCCAGGCCTGGACCTGGCAGGTCGGCCAGCTGGCGCGGGACGTGGCCGAGGTTCTGGGCGGCGTCGCGGTCGAGATCAACACCGCCGCGCAGCCCGACAAGCGCAGCTACCGCGTCGATTTCTCGCGCTTTCAGGCCCTCGCCCCGAACCACCAGCCCCAGAAGGATTTCGCGACGGCGGTACGGGAACTGGCCGAGGAGGTGCGCGCCATCGACTTTGCCGGCGCGCAGGTCCGCGAGAGCCGCTTCATCCGCCTGAACATCCTGCGCGGCCATGTCAGCGCGGGCCGGCTCGACGGCGCGCTGCGCTGGGTCTGAGGTACGGCAAAGCGCTTCCCCGGCGGGGTTGGACCGCCGGGAAGCCCCCCCGGCGCCGGCTGCAATATCCTTCGGCGCAATCGCCATCGTCTCAATACCCATCCGCGGATCGGGACGCTCTGGCGCGTCCCTCGCCCCGTTCTGAAACCCGTCCCGGCGCACGAATCGTGCGCCATCACCTTGAATTTTCTAACACACCCAAAGCCCCCCTGCCCGCCTTGCGCGTCCGCGCCGCTGCAACGCCGCAAGACTGTCGGCGGGATCGGGAAAATCCGCCCCGCCGGACGTCTTTGATGCGCGCTCGGACGGCGGAGAGAACGACCGGCGGGTCGGGCAAAATACCGGTCGGAGACTGCCGCGCGACGCAGTGAAGACGGGACGTCGTATCGGGCGATTCGGTCGCGACCCTGCCGGTCGGGGAAACAGCGGGCAGTCTTCCGCATTATCGTTGAGCGCTTCGAAACACCGTTCAGGTGCCGTCAGCCCAGCTGCGCAAGCCCCGGAAAGGTCTCCAGCAACCAGTAGGAGAACTGGCTGAACCCGCCCGTCAGCATCAGAAGGCCGATGGTCCAGAGCAGAAGTCCCATGATCCGCTCGATCCGCTCCATATGACGCTTGAGGAAGGCCATGAGGCCCGTCAGGCGCGGGAAGAAGGCCGCGACCAGAAGGAACGGCAGGCCGAGGCCGAAGGCGTAGATCGCCAGCAGGCCGGTGCCCCGCGCCAGCGAGGCATCCTGCGCGGCAAGCGACAGGATCATGCCAAGTTGCGGGCCGATGCAGGGCGTCCAGCNNTCCAGCCGAAGGCGAAGGCAAGCCCGAGGACATAGGCGCCGAAGGCCGACCCGCCCCGGTCCCCGGCATCGAGCCGCGCCTCGCGGTTCAGAAAGCCGATGCGGATGACGCCAAGGAAATGCGCGCCGAAGATCATGACGATGACCCCGGCCACCATCGCGAACCGCTCCTGGTTCTGCAGGAAGAACTGCCCGAAAACCGAGGCGGTGAACCCGAGGAACAGGAAGACGGTCGAGAGGCCGAGGACGAAGAACACGGCCGCGAGCAGGGCGCGCCGCCGCGCGGCCGCCGCGCCCCCCGACATCTCGGCCATGGTCACGCCGCTCATATAGGCAAGGTAGGGCGGCACGATGGGCAGCACGCAGGGGCTGGCAAAAGAGAGCACCCCCGCCACAAGCGCGATAAGCGCGGCGAGCGCGAAGCCACCGTCGATGATGCCGGTCTCGAGCATGGGCCAGCCATAGACGAAGAGAATGCCGCCGTCACGGGGGCGCCGCGTCACACCGCTTCACGACTGCGTCGGTACAAAGGCAAACGCCGGGCACCCGGCCCGGCGTCGCGTCTTTTCCGGTGTGGGCGCTCAGCGGCCGAGCGACCACCA
>JAGRDU010000156.1 GCA_020446905.1 Paracoccaceae bacterium
GTCTCGATCGAGATGATCGAGGCGGTCGGCCAGCGCTATTGGCCGACCTATTTCGCGACCCTGAAGGCACGTCTCGCCCAGGGTGGGCGTGCGGTGCTCCAGGCGATCACGGTGTCGGATAGCTACTTCGAAACCTACCGGAACAGTTCGGACTACATCCGGCAATATACCTTTCCCGGCGGCATGCTGCTGTGCGACGCAGCGATCCGCCGCGAAGCCGCACGTGCAGGTCTCGCCGTGACAGACCGGTTTGCGTTCGGTCCAGACTACGGCCGGACCTGCCGGGACTGGGCAGAGCGACTGGACGAGGTGTCCGGCAAGGTCCGCCGGCTGGGCTATGATGAGCGGTTCCTCAGAAGCTGGCGCTATTACCTTGGCGTCTGTACGGCCTCTTTCGCGGTCGGCCATACTGATGTGGTTCAGGTGGAACTTTCCCATGCCTGATCCCGAGCGCATCTGGATCATCGGGGCGAGCGACGGCATCGGCGCCGCACTCGCCCGGCGCTGGGCCGGGGCTGGGGCGCGCCTGATCCTTTCGGCGCGCTCGGAAGACGCGCTGCGAGCGCTGGCCGCCGCTCTCGGGCCGGAACATCAGGTGCTGCGCGTGGATGTCGCCGACCGGGCCTCCCTCGACGCCGCCGCGAGGGTCATCGCTTCACGCGGTCCTCTCGACCGCATCATTCACATGGCGGCGCTCTACGACCCCGGCAGTGTCGCCGCGCTGGACCCTGAAAGCGCGATGCGGATCGTGGCGGTGAACCTGATGGGAAGCTTCCACGTCGCGCAGGTCGCACCGCCGCTGCTGCGCGAGGGGGGGCAACTCGCCTTCTGCGGATCGGTCGCCGGCTATTTCGGACTTCCGCAGGGCCAGATCTATTCAGCGACAAAGGCGGGGGTCATGAACCTCGCACAATCGCTGAGGGCCGAACTCTCGGGCAGGATCGACGTGCGGCTCATCAGCCCCGGTTTCGTCGATACCCGCCTCACACGGCGCAACGATTTCCGGATGCCCGCGATGGTGACACCCGAGGTCGCCGCCAGAGCCATCGTCACCGGCCTCGACAGACGTATGTTCGAAATCCACTTTCCGCGGCGGTTGACATCCTTCGTGAAGCTGCTCTCGATCCTTCCTTACTGGGCCTCGCTGCCCTTGACCGCGAGGCTGGTGCGATGAGCGCAGCTGCATCCGTCCCGTCTTGAAAAGGAACACACGGTGAAAATCGCTCTTCTCTACGTCTTGACCGCGATCATATTCCTGGCTGCCGATGCCGTCGGGCTGAAGTTCCTCATCAAGCCGGTCTTCGACCGGCATGTCGGCCATCTCCTCGCAAGTCCGCTCCGCCTGGCCCCCGCGGCGATCTTCTACCTCGGCTATGTCGCAGGACTTCTCTGGTTCGTTTCGGTCCCCGCGCTGCGGAACGGCGACCCGATGGCGGCGCTTTTGGGCGGTGCACTGCTCGGACTGCTTGCCTACGGTACCTATGAATTCACGAACTATGCCACCTTGCGTGACTGGTCATGGCAACAGGTCGTCGCGGACACCGTTTGGGGGACTCTGCTGACCGGCTTCGCTGCCTGGGCTGGCGTGATGATCGTTCGGACGCTGGACTAGGCGAAAGGCATCAGCGTAGCGCGCTCAGGGGCAGTCGATGCCGTCTTGGGTGTCGGCGGTGGTTTGGGGGAACATCGTTTGCGGCCGGACAAAGGGTTCAAGCAGGGAGAGGAAACACCGACGAACCGCAGCCGCGCAGATAGGGGGTAAGCCCGGCGTCGGACACGTCGCGCACGAAGTCCTTCCAAGATCTGTTTCAGTTAAACTGTTCCGCGGCGCCGATGGCATCGACGAATGACCGGCATGGGCCGAATCTGACGGAAGCGCCCATAGCCGGAGAGGTGCAGGACCGCAGCGTAGACGTAATCGCAACACTTCGTCGCCAAGGCTTGGTAACGATTCCGGGCAGCGATATCGATTCCGTTTCCCTAGACCTTACCCTCGGCGCAAAGGCTGAGATCCGCGCGGGGAGGTCTTATTCAAGCAATTGCTTTAATTGCTATTTTGGTGCCCCCAGAGAGACTCGAACTCCCGACCCTCTGATTACAAATCAGATGCTCTACCAGCTGAGCTATAGGGGCGCCTTCTCACCGGGAGATAGAGAAAGCGCAGCGGTGCCGCAAGCTCTGTTCGACTGCGGCACCGGCGGAGCTGGGTTTCAGTAGCAGGCACGGGAGCCGAGGATCCGACGCACTTCACCCTCGCGCGTCACGCCGCGATAGGCGAGATCGGCGTCCGTCTCGGCGTTCAGGCGGTTGATTTCCTCCATCAGACGCGACGCCTCGCCCATGCGGACAAGGGCAGCGCCCAAGGCACGGAACGGTCGCAGCACGAGCGCGACCATTCCGGTGACGGCGGTTCCGGTGGTGACTGAGGCGGCGTAGGCCATTTGGAAACTCCTGTCTGCGCCCGTTAGCCGGGCGAAGGGGCTTCCTCCCTTGTCCTTAGGGGTATGCATTATCACGCCGGCCCACAAGCCAGGCGGCCGCAGCTCCGCCTTGCGCCTGATGCAGGGCTAGCGGGTGCGGCCCGGCGTGGCACGGGCGAGAAAGGCGACCGCGACGAGGCCGACCGCCATCACCAGGAGCGCGGGGGGCGCGGCCTCGGCGATGTTCTCGAGGCTGGCCTTTTCATGGGCGCGGGTGGCGAGCGTGTCGTAATTGAAGGGGCGCAGAAGCAGCGTCGCCGGCAGTTCCTTGACACAGTCCACGAAGACGAGAAGAAGCGCGGTCCCGACCGAGCCCTTCATCATCGGCAGATAAACCTCGCGCAGGGCACCACCCGCGCTGCGGCCGAGCGAGCGGGCCGCCATCGGCAGCGAGGGCGCGACACGGCCGAAGGCGGCGTCGGTCGTGCCCTGGGCAATCGCAAAGAAGCGCACGAAATAGGCCAGCACGATCGCGGCGGCCGAGCCGGTGAGGATCAGGCCGGGATCGGTTCCGGTCAGCGCCTGAACAAGGTCGGCGAGGCGGTGATCGAAGGCCGCGACCGGGATGAGAATGCCGACGGCGAGGACGGCGCCGGGGGCGGCGTAGCCGACGGTCGTCGCGGGCAGAAGGAGGCGCGGCAGGCGTCGCCCGGTCAGCCGCACGCCGTAGACCATGAAGATCGCGCCAAGGACGGTGAGCGCCGAGGCGAGGCCGCCGACCACCAGCGTATTGAGCAGCGCGCGCCCGAGGCCCGGGCTGATCCAGGTGCCCGGCGCATCCATCGCGTGCCCTACGATGACCGCAAGCGGCAGCACGAAACCCATGAGCACCGGCACGAGACAGAGCGCCGTCATCAGCGCCCCTGCCCCGCCCCGCGCCTCGATCCGCACGATCGGGCGCGGCTGGCGCGCCGACTGGAAGTAGCGCGAATGGCGCCGTCCCGACTTTTCCAGCGCGACGAGGATGAGGATCACGGCAAGGATCACACAGGCGATCTGCGCGGCGCCGCCCGCGTTGCCGGTCTCGAGCCAGACGGTGAAGATGCCGGTCGTCAGCGTCTGGACCCCGAAGAAGTCGACCGTGCCGAAGTCGTTCACGGTCTCCATCATCACGATGGCGGTGCCGGCGGCGATGGCGGGCCGGGCGAGCGGCAGGCCGACCCTCAGGAAGAGGCCTGCCGGGCCTGCGCCGAGCGCGCGCGCGACCTCGTAGCTGCCGGCGGACTGCTCGCGGAAGGCTGCGCGGGCCAGCATGTAGACGTATGGATAGAGCGCCGCAGCGAGGACGACGACGGCGGCCCCGCGCGAGCGGACGGCGGGAAACCAGTAGTCGCGGGCCGAGGTCCAGCCCATCGCCTCGCGCAGGGCGACCTGCACCGGACCGGAATAGTCGAGGAAATCGACCAGCGCATAGGCGCCGATATAGGCGGGGATCGAGAGGGGCAGCAAAAGCAGCCATTCGATCCAGCCCGACATCGGGAAGCGGTACATGGTGACAAGCCAGGCCGCCCCGGTCCCGACCGCCGCCGCCAGCGCCCCGGCCCCGAGCGTCAGGATCACCGTATTGCCGGCGTAGCGCGGCAGGGTCGTCGCGAGAAGGTGCGGCCAGATGTTCTCGGTCGGATGGAAGGCGAGGACGAGGACCGAGAGGATGGGCAGAAGGACCAGCGCCGCGATCAGCACCGTGCCCGCCGACCAGACCCCTCCCCCCGGACCGGCAGTGCGGGCGCCGGCCCGAAGGCCCCCGCGCGCAAGTGGTTGACTCTTTTGCTCGGCCATCATGGGTCGTGGCTACAGGAAAGCAGTTTCCCTGTCCAGCGCGCCCGTATAGGGTCGGCCCTGGGACGAAGCAGGGACCAGATGCAGATCGCCTTTCACCTTGGCGCGCATTGCACGGACGAGGACCTCCTCCTCCGCGCGCTCTACAAGAACCGCGGCACGCTCGAACCCTCGGGGATCGTGCTGCCGCCGCAGCGGCTTTACCGCAAGCTCCTGCCGAAGGTCGCGAAATCCCTGCGCGGCGCGGCGGCCGAGGGCACGACGCGGCAGGTCGTGCTGGACGCCGTTCTCGACGATACGCCGGCCGAGCGGCTGATCTTCAGCGCCGACAGCCTGCTGGCCTTTCCGGTGAACGCGATCGGCGAGGACGGGCTTTATCCGACCGCGGCGCAGCGCGTTGCGGCTTTCGCGAACCTCTTCGGCAGCGATCAGGCCGAGTTCTTTCTCGGCCTGCGCAACCCCGCCACACTGGTGCCCGCGCTGCTCGCGCGGCTGGCGCCGATGACCTACGACGAGGTGATGAAGGGGGTCAGCCCGATCGCGCTGCGCTGGGCGCCGGTGATCCGGCGGATCGTGACACAGGTGCCCGACCTCACGCTCACGATCTGGTGCAACGAGGATACGCCGCTGATCTGGCCGGAACTTCTGCGCGCGCTCGCCGGCACCGGGCCGGAGGAGGAACTTGAGGGCGATTTCGACCTTCTCGCGACGATCCTCACCGACGAGGGGCTGGAGAAGCTGAAGGCCTTTCTCGACACGCACCCGCCCGCGAACCTCGCCCAGCGCCGCCGGTCGGTCGCGGCCTTCCTCGACAAATATGCGCGCCCGGACGAGATGGAGGTCGAGATTGACCTGCCGGGCTGGAGCGAGGAACTGGTCGCGGCGATGACCGATGCCTATGACGCGGACTGCGCCGAGATTGCCGGGATGCCGGGCGTCGTCTTCCTGTCGCCCTGACCGGAACGAAACCGGGCGGGGCTGCCCCCGCCCGTCACTCGATACCGAAAAGGGTCTTACTTCGCGACGGCCTGAAAGCCGGTGATGCGGATCATGTCGTCGGTGCCGTAGTCGTCGACCTTCGCCATGCCGGTATCGTCCGAGTGCTGGATGTTCACATAGGCAGTCATACCGTCATCGGCAAAGACAAAGCCGGTCGGCTCGGCGCTCGTGTCCTTGACCGAGAGCATCCTGATGCAGCCATCGGTCTTGATGTCGCGGTCTGCACCGTCCGGCAGGCAGGCCCAGATGTCGCCGTTCGGATGATCCTCGATCACGTAGAGGATGCCGGTGCCGGGCTGGAACGCGAGGTTGTCGACCGAGTTGAAATCCGCGTCGCCCTCGACAAAGCGGTTGACCTCGGTCGTGAAGGCGATCTTGCCTTCGGCGTCGGCGACCGGTGCCGTCATCGGCGCGCTGTCGATACCGCAGAGAACCTCACCGTAGTGCGACGCGCCCTCATTGCCGGTGTTGGTCCAGCAGAAGCGAACGCCCTCACCGGCATAGACCGGATCCGCGTGCAGGTCTTCGGGGCGGTAGTAGCCGGTCGCGCCCTTGGCGGCGGCGTCGGCGCGGGCCTTGGCGGGATCGACCTCGATCCACGCGGCCTTTCCGATTTCGCAGCCCTGGCCGGTCTGGATCCTGTCGCCGTAGCACGAGACCTGCATCGCATAGGTCTTGCCCGCCACGAAAGGCGAGGCGTCAAGGCCGAGGGATGCGCCCGCCGCGGCCGGGGCCTGCGGCACGAACTTGAAGATCGCGCCGCCGTCGCTGTCGGCCTTGTCGTCCGAACCGGGCCGCAGCTCGTCGCCCGCGATCACGACTCCCTCGGCGGTGATCGTCAGGCCCTCCCAGGCCATCTGCGGCAGGGCGCGGCGGCGGATCATGTGCGCCTCGTCGCTGGTCGTGCCGGCATCACGGTCCACCACAACATCCTTCATGGCAAGCGGATCGAAAAGCTCGTAGGCGGCGCCGTCATCCTCTTCCTCGGTGACAAGGACGGTGCCCCAGGGCGTGGTGCGGATGCCGTCGCACGAGGTCATGCCGCGGGCAAGTGTGGTGACCGTACCGTCGGCGAGCGCGACCGACTGGACCGAGGGGTTCAGCTTTCCGGGCGCGATCTCCTCGCGGTCGCCTTCGATGCAGACGATGGCATGGGTCGGGGCGGAGGCGGGGTAGAAGGCGATCATGTCACCGTGATCGGCAAGGCCGCGCGTGACATAGTCCGCGGTCAGACCTTCGGCCAGCGCAACCTGATCAGTGGCGCCTTGCGCCTCGGTGCGGTAGCCCTCCTCGGGGCTTTCGGCGGCGGTCGCGGCGAGCGGCGCGGCGATGCCGAAAAGCTCGGCTGATCGGCTGGCGAGCAGCGCGTCCACCTCGGCGCCGAAATCGGCGGCAAGGGCGGGCGCGGCGATCAGAAGCGCGGCGGCGGACGTCATCAGGCGGGTCATGGAATTGTCCTTCTGCGGTTATGTGTTCGCCGAAGGTGATGGCCCGCCCGCATGAGCATGAGGTGACAGCGCCGTGAAGCTTCGATGACAGCGGGGGCTCAGGCCATTCCGAGCGCGGCCTTGTACATCTCCAGCACTGCCTCTTCCTCGGCCAGATCGTCCTTGTCGCGCTTGCGCATCGCAATCAGCTTGCGGATCGCCTTGGTGTCGTAGCCGCGCCCCTTGGCCTCGGCCATGACCTCTTTCTGCTGATCGGCGATGTCCTTCTTTTCCGCCTCAAGATGCTCATAGCGTTCGATGAGCTGGCGCAATTCGTCGGCGGTGACATTGTAGGTGGCATCGGACACGGCGTCGTTCATCTCTGCTCTCCTCTTGGCGGGTCGGCGCCTGAGTAGACGCAAGGCCCCCGCCCTTCAAGTCCCGGCCTTGCGGGGATGGCGGGTTCCGGCTAGGCCATGGTCAGGCGGAAGCGGGGGCGTTTGATGGACGGCGTGATCTGGTCGGGTGCGGTGGTGACGCTTCTGGGCCTTGCGGGGCTCCTCTGGTGCATCGCCAAGGTCGCCGCCGCCAAGCGCGCTGGACTGACGGACGAGGCGCTGCGGGCGCGGTTGCAGAAGGTGGTGGCGCTGAACCTCGGCGCGCTCCTCGTCTCGGCCATCGGCCTCATGATGGTAGTCGTCGGGATCTTCCTCGGCTGAGCTTCTGGCCTCAGACCCGGTTGAGGTCGGCAAAGCCCATGCCGTTCTTGATAAGTTCGTCCCAAACGGCGCCATGGCGCCAGAACCGCTCCTCCTCTCGCGCATAATCGCGCAGGGCGTTCCGCAGGGTCAGAAGGCCGATGCGGTCCGCCTCCTGCATCGGGCCACCGCGCCAGCGCGGGAAGCCCCATCCGGCGACCATGACGACGTCGATGTCCGACGGGTGGCGCGCGATGCCGTCCTCGATCAACAGGACGCCCTCGTTGGCCAGCGCGGCAAGCGCGCGCGCCTCGATCTCGGCGGTCCCGACGCTGCGGGCAACAAGGCCCTTGGCGGCGCGCTCTTCGGAGACGATTGCGAGGACCGAGGGGTCCTCGACCCGCCGGGCACCGCCGTCCTCGTACCGATAATAGCCGCGCCCGACGCGGCGGCCGAAGCGACTGGCCGCCAGAAGCCGGTCATCGACGGCAACATAGCGCCGCGCCGGATCGCGGCGGATCGCCTGGCGGCGGCGGCGTTCGTCGGCGGCATCAAGGCCGGTGAGGTCGAGCATCTCGTAGGGGCCGAGCGCAAAGCCCCAGCCGCGCAGCGCGCGATCTACCGCGTAGGGCGAGGCGCCTTCCTCGACGAGATGGTCCATCGCCGTCCGGAGCGCGGCAAAGAGGCGTGGGCCGATCGGCGCATCCGTAGCGCGCACCGGCACGCGGCCCATCCTGCGGACCAGCGCCAGCAGCGCCGCCTGCGTCTCGGGGGCGGTCTCGTCGGTCACGACAACCTCGAGAAGACGGGCGCCGGGCACCGGGCCGCCGCCCGCGAGGCCGACGACTGCTGCGGGGCGTCCTGATGCCTCTGCCAGTCGCGCAACCTCGGCTGGCAGGCTGGCAGTCGCCAGCAGCGTGCCGCGCTTGGCAAGACCGTCGAAGCCGCCAAGGAATTCGGCGCGCGCCGCTTCGTCGGGCAGCGCCTCGATCACGATGTCGGCGGTGGCAAGGGCGGCGCCCTCGGTCGCGCCACCGATCCGCGCCCATTCGGCCTCGCGCGCCTCGGGCGACAGGCGGCCCCGCTCGACGGCGCGCTCGTGCAGCCGCGCAACACGGGCCAGCGCGGTCGACAGCGCGGTCTGATCGGCTTCGACCAGCGTGACGGACAGCCCGGCGGTCAGCAGGCCCGTCGCAAGCAGCGGTGCGGCGCCGCCGCTGCCGACGATGCCGGCGCGGTAGAGCATCTGTGCCTCAAGACGGTCGAGATCGGCGGGCCGCGCAGCGCGGCGCTCGGCCAGGAAGATGTGGCGCAGGGCGGCGGACTCCGGTGTCGCGCGCAAGTCCTCGAAGGCGGTCCGCTCGAAGTCTGCGCCCTCGTCCCCGGGCAGAAGCAGCGCCGCCTCGACGCAATCGATGATGCGGCCCGGGGCCGGCAGGCGGCCGGCGCCGATCCCCTCGCGGGCAGCGGTCACGGCGGCAAGCCAGCCTTCGGCATCGACGCGTCGCTCCGCGCTGCGCTCGGCAGCGGTCGGCAATTCGGCCGTGCCGGTCAGGAAGGCGCGCGCCAGGGCGACGGCGGCCGCACCGGCGCCGCCCGTCACCGCATCGACCAGCCCGATCTCCCGCGCGCGCTCGGCGGTGACCGGCAAGCCGCCAAGCAGAAGGCCAAGCGCGGCGCGCGCGCCGACAAGGCGCGGCAGGCGCTGCGTGCCCCCTGCCCCCGGCACGAGGCCGAGCGAGACCTCGGGCAGGCCGAGGGTCGTTCCGGGTTCGGCCAGCCGCACCGCCGCCGAAAGCGCAAGCTCGAGCCCGCCGCCAAGGACGGTGCCGTGCAGGACCGCGACGACGGGCTTTGCGGCGTCCGCAAGCCGCGCACAGATGTCGCGCAGTGTCGGATCGGCCTCGGGGTGGTCGTATTCGTGAATGTCGCCGCCCGCGGGCCAGCTTCGCCCCGCCGCCGTGAGGATCAGCACACGGGCGCCGGGGTCGGCAAGCACCGCCGCGACGGCAGCATCGAGATCGGCGCGCAGGTCCGGGCCAAGAACGTTGAGCGGCGGCGCATCGAGCGTGATCGTCGCGATCCCGTCCTGCACGACCTTGCGCACCCTGCTCGTCATCGCCGCCCTTTCCCCCTGACGCTGCGTCCGGGGTACTCTAAGGCGCCCGTCCGCTTTGGCAATCCTCGCCGGGGAGCAAAGCGCGCGCGATCAGGCGCAGTCGCGGCAAAAGGGCGTGGCCGGGACAAGGTCGAGCCGCTCTTCCGAGATGCGGCTGCCGCATTTGGTGCAGAACCCGTATTCGCCCTCGGCCAGCCGGCCAAGCGCCGCGTCGATCATCCGCAGTTCGGACTGCGCGGAAAGGCCGAGATCCTCCAGCACCTCGTCTCCCTCACGCTCGGTCGCCATCTCTTCCCAGTCCTTGGCGTCATGGCTGTCGAGCTCGCGGTCGATCTCGGCCAGACGCGCGTTCAGATCGGCCTGACGCGCCTCAAGCTCGGCCTTGCGTACGGCGTCGGATTTCATCGGCTCCTCCCCATGCTGCTGAGGCAGTTCTAGTCATCCAGTCTTTCCGGCGGCCTTGATGCAAGTCAACTGCCGAATACGGCGGCGGGGCGCGGCGGGGAACAAACATTCAAAACTTGCAATGTGATTGGAGCGAACTACAGTTTCCCTGCGCGCGAATCCGGGACACTCTCCCGGCCTTGTCGGCGCGCGGGAGGGGATGAATGCACAGTGACTGGCTCTGGGGCCTTGCAGGGGGCCTTATCATCGGCGCGGCGGCGTCGCTCTATCTGCTTGTGAACGGGCGCATCATGGGGGCCTCCGGCATCCTCGGCGGCCTTCTCGACGGCACCGGCCGGTCGAGCTGGGCCGAGCGGGCGTCGTTCCTTGCCGGGCTTGTCGCGGTGCCGATCTTCGCGGCGCCGGCGGTCGGGCATCAGACGACCAACCTGACCTCGAATGTCGCTGTCCTTGTCATCTCCGGCCTCCTCGTCGGCATCGGCACGCGGATCGCCAATGGCTGCACCTCGGGGCACGGCGTCTGCGGCATCTCGCGCCTGTCGTTCCGCGGCATGGTCGCGACCTCGTTCTACCTCCTCGGCGGGGCGGCGGTCGTTCTCGTCTTCCGGCATCTTCTGGGGTGGATCTGATGATACGCAATCTCTTCGCCGCCCTGTCCGGCGGGATCTTCGGCCTCGGCCTTGTCGTCTCGGACATGACCAACACCTCCAAGGTTCAGGGCTGGCTCGACGTCTTCGGCGACTGGAACCCGACACTGGCCTTCGTCCTCGGCGGGGCCGTGGTGCCGATGTTTTTCGCCTGGATCGCCGCGCGCCGGATGGGCCGCTCGGCGCTCGGCTCTCCTCTGCCGCAACTCCCGGGGCCAGTGGTCGAGCCGGACATCGTCATCGGCTCCCTTATGTTCGGCGCGGGCTGGGGCCTTTCGGGCCTCTGCCCCGGTCCAGCGATCGCGGTCGCGGGCTTCGGCGGATGGCAGGCGGCCCTCTTCCTTGTCGCCATGATGGCGGGTATGGTCGCGACGCCGGGCCTGCGGGCGCGGTTGCCGCGCCTGTCGCAAGCCTGAGGAGCCTTCATGGAAATCCGTTCCCTGACGCCGGACTATGCCGTCTCGCCGCAGATCACGCCCGACGATGTCACGGCGATCAGGGCGGCCGGCTTCACAACGCTGATCGACAACCGCCCCGATGCCGAGATCCCCGCCGAGGTGGGCACCGAGGCGATGCGGCGCGCGGCAGAGGCGGCGGGCCTTGTCTTCGTCGCGAACCCTGTCGTGGGCGGCGCGATCAGCGACGAGAACGTGCGGGCGCAGTGCGCGGCGATCGCCGCCGCGAAGGGGCCTGTCTTCGCCTATTGCGCCTCGGGCAACCGCTCCTCGATCGTCTGGGCGATGAGCCAGGCAGGCGCGCGTCCGACAGACGAGCTGATCGGCACAGCGGCGGCCTGGGGCTACAACCTTGAACCCTTCCGTGCCCGGATCGACGGGTTCGCAGCGGGTTAGGAACTGTCAGGCCCGGGCACCGATCAGGTCGCCCGGCTGCCGCCCGGCCAGGAACGCCGTCAGGTTCGCGATGACACGGCGGCCCATCGCAGCTCGTGTCGCAGACGTCGCCGAGCCGAGATGTGGCAGAAGCACCGTGTTCGGCGCCGCCAGAAGCGCGGGCCGCACCTGCGGCTCGCCGTCATAGACATCAAGCCCCGCGCCGCCGATCGCCCCGGCCATCAGCGCGCCGGCCAGCGCCTCTTCGTCGACCACCTCGCCGCGCGCGGTGTTGACGAGGATCGCGCCGGGCCGCATCGCGGCGATGCGCCCGGCGTCGATCAGATGCCGGTTGGCGGCCCCGCCGGGGCAATGAAGCGAGACGAAATCCGAGGTGGCGAGAAGCTCCTCGACGGTTCCGACCTGCGCAGCGCCGACCTCCGCAAGGACCTGCGGCGCGACGGCCGAGCGGTTCTGGACGAGGATCTTCATCCCGAAACCGCGATGCGCCCGCGCCGCCAGCGCCTGCCCGATCCGGCCGAAGCCGATGATGCCGAGCGTCGCGCCGGTCACCTTGGTCCCCACCAGATGCGTCGGTCGCCAGCCGGCCCAGAGCCCGGCGCGCAGTTCGCGCTCTCCCTCGCCGGCGCGGCGGGCGGTCATCAGGATCAGCGTCATGGCAAGGTCGGCCGTGCAGTCCGACAGCACATCCGGCGTGTTCGTGACCGCGATTCCCTTCGCGGCGGCCGCGGCCAGGTCGATATGCGAGACGCCAACGCCGTAGTTGCCAAGAAAGCGCGTGCGGATCTCCGCCCGGTCGAAGACCGCGGCATCCAGCCGGTCGGTGACCGTGGGAAGGATTGCGTCATAAACGCCGAGCGCGCCCCGCAACTCGGCCTGCGTCATCGGGCGGTCGTGTTCGTTTCGCGTCAGATCGACCTTTCGTGCCAGTTCCGCCTCGACCTCCTCAGGCCAGGCGCGGGTCAGAAGAACCTTGGCACGCATGCGTCTCTCCCTCAGTCGCGGCCGATCCTGGCCTCCTCGCGGTCGATGGACCAGTCGATAAGCCGGCGCCACAGCACTTCGGCCAGCGCCGGGTCGAGCCCTTCGGCCATGGCACGGGCGCGGACCTTTGCGACGACCTCCTCGACCCGGTCGTCGATCCGCGCGGGCAGGCCAAGCGCGGGCTTCAGTTCCGCCGCGCGGTCGATATAGCCCGTACGCTCGCGGAGAAGGGCGACAAGCTGGCCGTCGATCCGGTCGATCTCGGCCCTGACATCGGCCATGGTGCGACAGTCCTGAGGGGTCATCGCGTCGTCTCCTTCGCAGTCTTGCCCCGTCATAGCCGCGATGCCCCGGGGCGGCAATGCGCGCCGCGCCTCAGGGTGCGGCGGTGCCTGCGGTGGACCAGGCGAACCAGAACGCCACGCCGGCCAGTGCCAGCGCCAGCGTCTTGCGCAGGATGCGGCTGCGGCGCGGATCGTCGAGCACGCGCCGCGCCAGGCCCGCGAGTGTCGCGATCGCGGCATGGATAAGCGTCGCCACGGCGACATAGGCGGCGGTCAGCGTCAGGGTCTGTGGCAGGGCCGGAAGCGCGGGTGAGGTGAACCCGGGCAGGACCGCGACATAGAAGACCGCCGCCTTGGGGTTCAGAAGGTTGGTCACGAGGCCCCGGCGGAAGTAGAGCGCAAGGCGCCGCCCTGCGATCCGCGCCTCGGCCTCGCCGTCGACATCGCGCCAGCTGTCCCAGGCCAGCCAGAGAAGATAGACAACCCCGCCCCAGCGCAGGCCGCTGTATAGCGCGGGCGAGGTCGTGACGAGGGCTGCGACGCCCAGCGCAGCGGCAAGGCCGATCACGGCCAGGCCAAGCGCCACGCCCGCGACGGCGGCATAGGCGGGCCGCCGCCCCTCGGTCGCGCCGACGATAGCGAGCCAGGCCATGTTCGGGCCGGGCGTCAGCTCGATCAGCGCCGAGGCGAGGACGAAGGCCCAGAACTCCGGCGGCACCGCGGACATCGCCGCCTCAGACCCACTTGGCGAGGGGCGGCAGGCTCATCAGCACCGCGTTCGCATCATGCCCGGTTTCAAGCCCGAACTTGGTGCCGCGGTCGTAGACGAGGTTATATTCGGCGTAGAGCCCTCGGTGGATGAGTTGCGCGTCGCGGTCCGCCTCGGTCGCCGGGGTGGCGAGGCGTCGCTCGGCGACGGGAAGGAAGGCCGGCAGGAAGGCGCGGCCGACACCTTGGGTGAAGGCAAAGTCCGCCTCCCAGTTGCCGGTGTTCAGATCGTCGAAGAAGATACCGCCGACCCCCCGTGCACGGCCCCGGTGCGGGACGAAAAAGTATTCGTCCGCCCAGGCCTTGAAGCGCGGGTAATAGGAGGGGTCGTGTGCGTCGCAGGCGGCTTCCAGCACGGTGTGGAAATGCGCTGTATCTTCAGCGTATTCCAGCGCGGGGTTAAGGTCCGAGCCGCCGCCGAACCACCAGGCGTGCGGCGTCCAGAACATCCGCGTGTTCATGTGGACGGCCGGCGCGTGCGGATTGCGCATGTGTGCGACAAGGCTGATGCCCGAGGCCCAGAATCGCGGATCCTCGGCCATGCCCGGCACACCGCGTGCGGCCATCGCGGCCTGCGCCCGCGCGCCGAGCGTCCCGTGCACGGTCGAGACGTTGACGCCGACCTTCTCGAAGGCACGCCCGCCGCGCATCACACTCATCAGGCCGCCACCACCATCCTCGGCGCGGCGCGTCTCGGTCACCTCGAAGCGGCCCGGCGCCGCGATCCCGGGGACCGTCGGGGCGCGATCCTCCAGCGCCTCGAAACCGGCGACGATCTCGTCGCGCAGGGTCCTGAACCAGGCCGCCGCGCGCGCCTTCCGCCCTTCGAAACTGTCCGTCATCGCGCGCCCCCTTCCCTGGTCCCGCCCTGCCCTAGCAGGTTCGCCCCGGCGCCGCCAGTTCGGCGCGGCAGGTCTTCTTGAGAGCGTGATTTCTCTTCGGTGCGAAAGCGATGTAGGATTCCCCAACGCCCATGTCACCGAGTCGCCGATGTTCGCCCATAGCCGTCCCGCCCTTGTTGCGCTGATCCTTCTGCTGACCGGCTGCGCCACCGATCCGGCCCACCGCTGCGCAAGCGCCGAGTTGAAGGAACGGGCCACCATCGAAAAGCTGATCGCCGAGACGCGCGAACGGATCGACCACGGCTATGTCATGGTGGACGAGAGCCCGAATTTCGGTGTCAACCTGTGCCTCGGCAGCCATCGCTCGAATGTCGGGGTCAGCTTCTGTGCCGATCCGACGGACCGGCGGCGTCCCCAGGCGATCGACACCGCGGCCGAAACGCGCAAGCTCGAGGCGCTGCTGGCGCGGCGCGCGGCGCTCGACGCGCGGATCGAGGCGCTGACAGCCGCCTGCCCTGCACCGGCGAGGTGATGACGATGCGCCTGCCTTCCGCCCTGCCCCTCGCGCTTCTTGCCGCGCTGGCCGCCTGCGGCACGCCGCAGGAACAGTGCATCCGCTCGGCCACGCGCGAGATCGCGACCGTCGACCGGCTGATTGCCGAGGCGCAGGGCAACCTGGCGCGCGGCTATTCCTACGAGACGCGCGAAGTGACGCGATGGGAATGGGAACGTTGCGATGACTGGGTGCCCGGCACCCCGCCCCGCATGTGCTGGGAGCCCGTGACCGACTGGGTGCGCAAGCCCGTCGCCATTGATCCTGCGGCGGAAAAACGCAAGCTCGCGGCGCTGAAGGAACGGCGCGCGGTGCTGGCCCGGCAGGCCGAGACCTCGGTCGCGGCCTGCAAGCGGCAATATCCGGAATAGGCGTTCAGTAGGCCGGAACCGAAACCGGGTCGATCAGGCCGCGCCCACCGTCCACTGTCAGTATCTGGCCGGTGACAAAGCCCGCGCCGTCCGAGGCAAGGAACTGCGCCGCCTCGGCAACCTCAGTCGGGGTGGCGATACGGGCAAGCGGCGTGCCGGCGACGACGGCATCGGACCAGTCGGGGTTTTCCTTCAGCCGCTCTTGCAGGCTCGCGCTCATCACGCTGGCGATGGCGATGCCGTTGACGCGAATGCGCTCGGGCGCAAGCGCCACCGACAGCGAGCGGGTCGCCTGATCCAGCGCGGCCCCCGCCAGCGAGAACGCCAGAAGGTTCGGATGCGCCCGCCGCGCGGCAAGGGTCGAGACGTTGATGATCGTGCCCACCGGGCCCTCGGTCTGGTTGTCCTTCTCGGCCTGGCCGATCATGCGTTTCGCAGCCATCTGGCTCAGCTTCAACGCCGGCATCAGGTTCTGGCGCAGCATCGTCTCGATGGAGGGATCGTCGGGGTTCAGGGGATCATCCGTCGTCAGCACGGCGCGCTGCGCGTTGACGAGGATGTCGATCCTGTCGAACGCATCGACGGTCGCCGAGAGAAGGTTGGCGAGCGTCAGCTTCTGGCTGAGATCACCACCGAAATAGCGCAGGGGGCCATCGTCGGTCGCATCCGGTCCGACCTCCTCGGCGAGCCGTGCCTCGTCCGCATCGGCGAACATGACCTTCGCGCCCCGGTCAACGAAGTGCCGCGCGATGGCAAGGCCGATGCCCTTGGCTGCTCCGGTGACAATGGCGGTCTTGCCGGCGATGGACAGGGACATGGCGCCTCCCGGGCTGATTCTGCGCTGCAGCTTAGTGGAATTCAACCCTTCGGGCGAGGCGTGGGCAGCGGCCGAGCCGCCGAGAGCAGTTTGAAACCGCCGTTGCCGCCGATCTCGGCCTGCTCGCGGAAATGGCGGGCCAGGACCGCCTCGTAGGGGAGGTGCCGGTTCGCGACCATCCAGAGACGGCCCGAGGGCGCGAGCATGGCGGCGGCGGACGCGATGAAGGCGCTGCCGAGGGCGGGATCGGCGGCGCGGCCGGCGTGGAACGGCGGGTTCATGACGACCGCGTCCAGCGCGCGCGCGGGACGGAAGCGCGTCGCATCGGCCCAATGGAAGCGCGCGCGCGGGTCCGTGATGTTGCGCCGCGCGCAGGAGAGCGCAAGGTGGTCCGCCTCGACAAGGTGCACCTCTGCCACGCCCGCATGGCCGAGGATCGCGGCCGAGAGCCAGCCCCAGCCGGCGCCAAGGTCGGCAATGCGGGCAGGAAGGCGCGCAGGCAAGGCCGCGGCAAGCAGGGCCGAGCCGGCATCGACCTTCTCGGCCGAAAAGACACCCGGGCGGGTCACGAAGCCCGGCGCGGGCAGGATGTCGGCGGCGCGCCAGTCGCCGAAGCCCGGCCCGGCGTCGATCCGGAAGATCCGCCCATGCGCCTTGGCGATCGGCGCGGAGGGCGCGGTGCGGGCCTTGATATCCTTCAGAAGCGCGTCGATGCCGTCGGTCTTCTGCCCGTCGATCCAGATCGCCCCGCCGGGCCGGACCCGGCGCGCCGCCTCTGCGACGGCCGCGCGGGCGGCCGCGCGGGCGCGCGGGACAAGGACGAGCGCGGCGGCAAAGTCGCCGGTCGCCTCGGCGATCTCTGGCACCACGGACCAGCCGGCCGCCGTCAGCGCGTCATGCGCGGGCCGCATCCCCTCGACCACAACGCAGCGCTCTTTCGCAAGCGGCGCCAGGTCGCCTGCCGCCCCAGAGGCGATCACGAGGATGCGGCCCTCTGGCGGCAGCGCACCGGGCGCGTCGAGCGCTAGGGACAGGCGGGAGGCGGACATCGGGGCGCGGGGCGGCGGCCCCTATTCCTTTTCCATGGTGCATTGCAGCGGATGCTGGTGGCGGCGCGAGAAGTCCATGACCTGTGCCACCTTGGTTTCGGCGACCTCGAAGGAAAAGACACCGACCACGGCAAGACCCTTCTTGTGGACCGTCAGCATGATCTCGAAGGCCTGGGCATGTGACATGCCGAAGAACCGCTCAAGGATATGCACGACGAATTCCATCGGCGTGTAATCGTCGTTCAGAAGCAACACCTTGTACATCGGCGGGCGCTGCGTCTTGGGACGGGTCTTGGTGATGACGGCGCTCTCGCGGTCATCGCCGGTCTTTCGGTCCGCAAGCGTGGCGGGGATCGTCGCCAAGGGCTCCCTCCTCGGGATTCGGGCTCATGGGGTTCGCGGCCAATATAGTCGAGCGCGCGCGCGGGAAAAAGGGTTGGCCGTCCGGGGTCTTGCCGGCGCGCAGCCGGACGCGCAGAGTGCCTGCCCGGGAGGACCCATGCCAAGACTTTCCACCATCGCCTTCGATGCCGACGACACGCTCTGGCACAACGAGCGGTTCTTTCGCCTGACGCAGGACCGCTTTGCCGCGCTGCTGGCCGATTTCGCGGCCCCCGACCATCTGGAGGAACGTCTGCTGGCGGCCGAACGGCGCAATGTCGGGCGCTACGGGTTCGGTGTGAAGGGCTTCACCCTCTCGATGATCGAGACCGCGCTCGAGGTGACCGAGGACCGGGTGCCGGGGCGCGTGATCCGGGACCTGATCTCGGCCGGGCAGGAGATGCTGTCCCATCCGATCGAGCTCTTGCCCCATGCGCGCGAGACGGTGGAGCGGCTGGCCGACACGCATCCGCTTCTCCTCATCACCAAGGGGGACCTTCTCGATCAGGAGCGCAAGCTCGCGCAGTCCGGTCTTGGCGAGCTATTCACGGGCGTCGAGATCGTGTCGCAAAAGACCGCGCCCGTCTATGCCGGCATCTTCGCGCGCCTCGGCCATCCGGCCGAGGGGGCGATGATGGTCGGAAACTCGCTGAAATCCGACGTGCTTCCGGTGATCGCGGCGGGGGGCTGGGGCGTTCATGTGCCCCATGACCTGACCTGGGCGCTCGAGCATGACGTCGCGCCCGAGGGGGAGGCGCGCTTTCGCCAGATCGCCGATCTTGGCGCACTGGCAACCATCGTGAGCGAAATCGAGACGGGCGGCTAGCGCGATCTGGTGCGCCGGAGCGACCCAGCCACTAAATGTGGTAGGCCCGGCAGGCAGAGACCGCACGATGGCGAAACCTCGCAAAGGCCTTGAATTTCAGGTGTTTTCCCCTTCACGGGGCTGTGCTATCCTGCATCAAATCACAAAAGCCCAGGCACAAGACCGGGGCACGAGGCAGGAACGATGATGAGACAGGTGTTTGCTTGTCTGGGGCAGTGCGCCTTGCGCGCGCGTGTATCCATGGCCAGCCTTCTGGTGGCAGCGTTGCTGCCCGCGTTCGCGCTCGCGGCACCCTACGCGGACTATGTCATCGACGTGCGCACGGGCGAGGTTCTGCACCAGCAGAACGCCGACACGCGCCTGCATCCTGCCTCTCTGACCAAGATGATGACGCTTTACATCGCCTTCGAGGCGATCGAGCGGGGCGAGATCTCGCTCGACAGCCGGGTCACCATCTCGAAACACGCCGCCTCGATGCCGCCGTCGAAGCTGGGGCTCAAACCGGGGCAGACCATCGCGCTGCGCTATCTGATCCGCGCCGCCGCGATCAAATCCGCGAACGACGCCGCGACCGCCATTGGCGAGGCCATCGAAGGGTCGGAGCCGGCCTTTGCCAAGCGCATGACCCGCACCGCACGCGCCCTCGGCATGAAGAACTCGACATTCGCCAATGCAAACGGCCTGACGGCGCAGGGACACCTGTCGACCGCGCATGACATGGCCATTCTGGGGCGGCACCTCTTCTACGATTATCCCCAGTACTACAACATCTTCTCCCGCAAGTCGGCCGATGCCGGCGTGGCACAGGTCGCCTCGACGAACCGCCGGTTCCTTGACAGCTATCGCGGCGCGGACGGGATCAAGACGGGCTACACCTCTGCCGCGGGCTTCAACCTTGTCGCCTCGGCCGAGCGCGGCAACAAGCGGATCATCGCCTCGGTCTTCGGCGGCAAGTCCACCGCCGCGCGGAACGCCCGCGTGGCCGAGCTTCTCGACATGGGATTTGGCAAGGCGCCGAACCGGGCGACCGTGCAAAAGCCCGCGCGCCCGGTCTATCTGGCCGAAGAACAGACGCAGGGCGACGAGGTCGCCGAGGCGGTGGCGCGTGCCGTCACAACCTCGACCGATGCGGTGGCGGCCGGCAAGACCATCCGCCTCAATGTCGCGATCAAGATCAGCCCGCGCCCGCGCGGCCGTCCGCTGCCGGGCCAGGCCGCCCCGAACGAGGGCGAGCTGATCGCGCTGCAGGACGACATCTCGGCGGCGCTGGCCGAGGCGCAGGACCTCGCGCTGGCCGATGAGGCGTCGCCCGAGTCCCCTGCCCCGGCCGCCCCCGAGGCCGCCGCACCGGTGGACATCGCGGCGCTGGACGACACTCCCGCCCCGGCCGAGGCGGCGCCTCTGGTCGTTGCGGATGCCGGCGGGATCGCCCCGGCGCAGTCGCTCAAGCCGCGCAGTGCGCCGCGCGCCGCCGAGGCGGTCGAACCGGCCACCGCCGAACCCGCCGCGCCCACCATCGTGGTCGCCGCGGCGGACGAGGCTTCGCTGACGCCCCGTGCCCGCCCCGACGCCGCGGCAACCGAGGCCGAGGTTCAGATCGTCACCGCCGACCCGGCGGCCGAGGCGGCGGCGCTGGCCGTCGCCGCCGCCGTCGCCGCCACGATGGAGCCGGCTGAAGCGGCCGCCGAACCCGAGGTCATCCTCGCCGCCGCCCCGGCGCCGGCGCCGAAATCCCGGCCGGCGCCGATCGTGCTGGCCGCCTACACCGCCGAAGACGCGACCGAGACCGATCCGCTTGAGGTCGTGACCCGGGTTTCGACCTCGGGCGGGCGCCAGTGGTCGATCAACGTCGGTCACTACGACGCCAGATATACGGCCGAGCACCAGTTGATCCGCGTCGCCATGGTCGAATCTAACACGCTCGACGAGGCGCAGGGCAAGATCATCGCGCGCAAGGGCGGGTTCGACGCCAACTTCATCGGCTTGACCGAGGAAATGGCGCAACTCGCCTGCCTGCGGCTTGAGGCGCGGCAGACAGAATGCAAGGTGGTCGGCCCGTAGGCCGTGCCCTCAGGGCTTGGGGTGCTTGTCCCAGTCGTCGGACAGGATCCGGTTCGCGTCGCCCTCAAGGTCTTCGTACTGGCGGTGCTTCAGCGACCAGAGGAACGCGACAAGCCCGACCCCGCCAAGGAAGAGCGAGACCGGTATCAGGTAGAGCAGCGTTTCCATCGGTGCCTCACTTCAGCCGGAGCGCGTTCAGCGACACCGTGATCGACGAGGTGGACATCGCGAGCGCGGCAAGGAGCGGCGTCGCAAGACCGATCAGCGCGACCGGCACGGCGACGACGTTGTAGGCCAACGACAGGGCGAAGTTCTCCTTGATCCGGCGGCGGGCGGCGACCGCGATGCGCAAGGCATCCGAGAGCGGCGCGAGGTCCTGCCCGAGAAGAACGATGTCCGAGGCGGTGCGCGCGGCATCGAGCGCGGTGGCGGGCGAGATCGAGACATGCGCGCCGGCAAGCGCGGCAGTATCGTTGAGGCCGTCGCCGACCATGAGGACCCGGTGCCCCTCGCCCGTCAGGGCAGCGACGCGCGCTGCCTTGTCCTCGGGGCGCACTCCGGCCGACCATTCCGGGATGCCGAGCGTGCCCGCGAGCGCGGCGACGGGCGCCTCGGCGTCGCCCGAAAGCAGGATCACGCGCTTGCCCGCGGAAAGAAGCCCCCGCACCGCGACATCGGCGCCGGGACGCGGGCTGTCGGCGAAGGGCAGCTCTACCGGTGCGGCAGCGCCGCGCGCGAACCAGGTCGCGGTGCGCGCGCCCGGCGCGGCGCCAAGCCATTCGGCGCGGCCGAGTCGCACCTTCGCGCCGTTCCATGTGCCCTCGACACCTGATCCCGGCACTTCCCGCAGGTCCTGCAGCCGCGCGGGGCGGACACCCTCGGCCGCGAGCTTCATCGCCAGCGCCCGGCTGAGCGGGTGCGCGGAGGCCCCGGCAAGCGCCGCGATCAGTTCAAGATCCGCCGGGGCGTGGCGCATCAGGCCAAGGGGCTCCGGCTCTCCCATCGTGAGGGTGCCGGTCTTGTCGAAGACGACGGTATCCACCTCGGCCAGACGTTCCAGCGCGGTACCGTCCTTGATGAGGAAGCCCTTGCGGAAAAGCTTGCCCGAGGCGGCGGTGACGACCGCCGGCACCGCAAGGCCGAGGGCACAGGGACAGGTGATGATGAGAACCGCCGCCGCGATGTTCACGGCAAGACGCAGATCGCCGGTCAGATACATCCAGACCGCGAAGGAACTGAACGCAAGGATGTGGACCGAGGGCGAATAGAGCCGCGCCATGCGGTCGGCGAGCGAGGTGTATTTGGTCCGCGCGTTCTCGGCCACGGCCACGAGATCCGCCATGCGATGCAGCGAGCTGTCCTTGCCGGCCGCCGTCACGCGCACGGTCAGCGGGCCGGTCAGGTTCACCTCGCCTGCACTGACGACGCTACCCTGCCCCGCGTAAACCGGCAGCGTCTCGCCGGTCAGGAGCGAGCGGTCGATCTCGGACGCGCCTTCGGTCACGACGCCGTCCACCGGCATCCGCGCGCCCGGGCGGACGCGGACGAGATCGCCGACAGCAAGCTCGGCGATGGTGACGGTCTTCTCCTCGTCCTCCTCGATCCGGACCGCGCGCGGCACTTCCAGCGCGGCCAGCTCCTCGGCCGCAGACCGCGCGACGGCGCGGCTGCGGTAGTCGAGATAGCGCCCGGCGAGAAGAAAGAAGCAAAGCGAGACGGCGGCGTCGAAATAGGCGTGGTGGCCGCCCTCGATAGTCTCGAAAAGCGAGATTGCCGAGGCGAGGATGAGCGCGAGCGAAATGGGCACGTCCATGCCGAGCCGGCGGGCCTTCAGCGAGGTCCAGGCCGACGCGAAGAAGGGCTGGCCGGAAAAGGCGATGGTCGGCAGCGCGATGAGCGCCGATATCCAGTGGAACATGTCGCGCGTCGTGGCCTCGGCGCCCGACCAGACCGCGATGGACAGAAGCATGATGTTCATCATCGCGAAGCCGGCGACACCGAGCCGCATCAGAAGATCGCGGCTGCGCTTGTCGGTTTCGGTCACCGACAGAAGGCCGGGGTCAAGCTCGTGCGCGGGATAGCCGATCCCGTCCAGCCGCTCGATCAGCATTCCGGGTGTCACCCGGGGTTCGGCCGCGACCGAGACACGTTTCAGGGTCAGGTTGACACGCGCCGACCTGACGCCCGGGACTGCTGAAAGCGTGCGCTCCACGTCCGAGATGCAGACCGCGCAATGCGCCGTCGGCAGCGACAGGACGATCCCGGCATCCTTCTGCTCGGCCGCGCGCGAGGCGATGTCCTCGGCCGAAGGGGCGGCGACGCAGGCGGGACAGGCCGAGAGCGACGGCGCGGCGAGAGACATGGCTATCCCTTCACGAAAAGGTCGAGGCGCTGGTGAAACCGTGTGCCGTCCTTGGCGAAGGCTTCGAGCATGACCATCCACTTGCCCGGCGCGAGATCTGTCGTCGCGACATAGTCCGCGCCGTCGAAGCTGAAGTCTGGATCGCGGTCGTCCTTCGCCTCGGTTGTGCGGCCAACCGTGGCCTTGAGCCCCTCGACCTCGACGGGGCGCCCGTCGCGGTCGCGGAAGCTGAGCTTCAGCGCGCCGTCCGCATAGTCATGGGCAAGGGTCCAGCCCAGCCGGTCCTGCGCGGCACGCTCGGCATCGAAGGACTGGCTCGCCACGTAGGAGTTCTTCACCTCGAGCCCGGGAAAGGTGCTGATCGCCTTCCACGCCATGACCACGTTCACCCCGATGATCACGGCGAAGGCCGAGACCGTGATCAGCAGCACCTTGCGGCCCGTCAGCGGCGCGTTCATGTCACTTGTCCTTTCCGTGGAACACGGTGGCGCGGCTCACCCGCTCGTTGTTGGTCTTGTCCTCGACCCAGAGCGTGATGTCGCTGCGCTCGAGCGTCGCGGCGGGGCTGCCCGGAGCGGCGGTCACATAGACGCGCTGGGTCTGGGTCTCGTCCGCGTCCACGTCCACCACATTGTCCTCTTTGCCCTCGAGCGTCATCTCGAGCGGGACCTCCGCGGTCATGGATAGCGTGAAGGGCAGCTTTTCGCCATGCTTGTTGCGCAGGCGCACCTCGTAGGTGTTGCGGATCGAGCCGTCGGCGAGCGTCACGTAGAGCGGGTTGCGCACCGGTGTCACGTCGATGTCGATGGGCGAGCGCAGGAAGAGCGCGACGACCATGCCGATGCCGATGGCGGACCAGAGCGTCGTATAGAGGATCGTGCGCGGCCGGAAGATGTGCTTCCAGATGTTCTTGGGATGGCCTCCGGCCCGTTCCGACGTTTCGTCCTTCAGCGCCATGTAACCGATGAGGCCGCGCGGCTTGCCGACCTTGTCCATCATCTCGTTGCAGGCGTCGATGCAGAGCGCGCAGGTGATGCACTCCAGCTGCTGGCCGTTGCGGATGTCGATGCCCATCGGGCAGACGTTCACGCAGGCCATGCAGTCGATGCAGTCGCCCAGCTTGTCCGCCTCTTCCGACTTGCGGTGCTTGCCGCGCGGCTCGCCGCGCCAATCGCGATAGGCGACGACCAGAGTGTCCTCGTCCATCATCGCCGCCTGGATGCGCGGCCAGGGACAGGCGTAGATGCAGATCTGTTCCCGCGCGAAGCCGCCGAAGAAGAAGGTCGTGGCTGTCAGGATCGCCATCGTGAGATAGGCAATGGGGTGCGCCTGCCCGGTCAGCAGGTTGTGCAGCAGCGTCGGCGCATCGGTGAAGTAGAAGACCCAGGCGCCGCCGGTCGCGAGGCCGATGAGCAGCCAAAGCACCCACTTCGTCAGGCGCAGGCGGACCTTGCGGGCATCCCACTTCTGGTTCCAGAGGCGCACCCGCGCGTTGCGGTCACCCTCGACCCAGCGCTCGACGAGAATGAAGAGGTCGGTCCAGACGGTCTGCGGACAGGCATAGCCGCACCAGACCCGCCCAAGGGCGGAGGTAAAGAGGAAAAGGCCGAGACCCGCCATGATGAGAAGGCCCGCGACGAAGTAGAATTCGTCCGGCCAGATCTCGATCATGAAGAAGAAGAAGCGGCGGTTGGC
>JAGRDU010000157.1 GCA_020446905.1 Paracoccaceae bacterium
GACTTCCCGGTGGTGCAGGCGGCCTGCCTGATCTTCGCCGCGACCTACATCCTGCTGAACCTTGCCGCCGATATCCTGTCGACCGTCTCCAATCCGCGGCTTCTGCATCCGAGGTGATCATGACCGGCTGGCTGGCCAGACTGCGCGAGGCGCCGGCTTCGGCCTGGATCGGGATCCTGTTGATACTGGGCTATGCCGGCGTGGCGATCCTTGCGCCCCTGTTGGCGCCCTTTCCCGAAACCGCGATCGTCGGGCCGCAGTATCATCCCTGGACGGCCCCGCATTACCTTGGCACGGACGCTCTTGGCCGCGACGTGCTGTCCCGGCTGATCTGGGGCGCGCGCAACACGGTTGGGATTGCTCTGGTGACCACGGCGCTGGCATTCCTGATCGGGACGACCATGGGGTTCCTGGCCGCGACGGTCGGCGGCCATGTCGATGCCGTGAGTTCCCGCATGGTGGACGTGCTGATGGCGATCCCGTCGCTGATCTTCGCGCTTCTGATCCTGACCATCACCGGCACCTCGATCCTGGCGCTGATCCTGGTGATCGCGGTGCTGGACAGCACCCGCGTATTCCGTCTGTCGCGCGCGGTCGCCCAGGGCATCATTCCCCTTGACTACATAGAGGTCGCGCGGATGCGCGGCGAGGGTCTTTTCTGGATCATCCGGCGGGAGATCCTGCCCAATGCGGCGGCGCCACTGATCGCCGAATTCGGCCTGCGCTTCTGCTTCGTGTTCCTCTTCATCGCGGCGCTCTCGTTCCTCGGGCTGGGGTTGCAGCCGCCGACTGCCGACTGGGGCTCAATGGTGCGTGAAAGTGCCAAACTGATCGCGTTTGCGAACTTCGGAAGCTGGCAGACCGCCACTTTCGGGCTCGCGCCGCTTCTGCCGGCCGGAGCAGTTGCGCTGCTGACCGTGGCGGTGAACCTGGTGGTCGACTGGATCCTGACCATTGCGAGTGGACTGAAGGAGTAGCCGATGGCGCGGGACGGCAACGATGGCAGTGCCCCATTGCTCGAAATCCGCGGTCTCTGTATCGCCGGCCGCTCCGACCGGCTATGGCACGAGATCGTCAAGGACGTCGACCTGGTGCTGCGCCGTGGCGAGGTTCTCGGCCTGATCGGTGAGAGTGGCGCCGGGAAGTCAACGCTCGGCCTGGCAGCGATGGGCTATACCAAAGCCGGCTGCCGGATCGAGCGCGGTTCGATCCGCTTTGACGGGCAGGAACTCGTCGGCGCGCCAACCGAGACATTGCGCCGGCTGAGGGGCGCGCGCATCGCCTATGTCGCGCAGTCCGCGGCTGCGGCGTTCAACCCTGCCTACCGGCTTATCAACCAGTATTGCGAAGGTCCGGTCCGGCACGGCCGCATGTCGCGCCGCGAGGCCGAAGCCGACGCGGTAGCCCTTTATCGCGAGATGCGTCTGCCCGATCCTGAGGAGATCGGTTTCCGCTATCCGCACCAGGTTTCTGGCGGGCAGTTGCAGCGGGCGATGACAGCGATGGCAATGTCGTGCCGGCCGGACCTGATCATCTTCGACGAGCCAACGACGGCACTCGACGTTACCACCCAGATCGAGGTTCTGGCCGCGATCCGGGCGATCGTGCGCGATCACCACACCGCCGCCATCTACATCACCCACGACCTCGCGGTGGTGGCCCAGATGGCCGACCGCATCAAGGTTCTCCTGCGTGGAAGGGAGGTCGAGGAGGCCAACACCCGCACCATGATCGCCCATCCGCGCGAGGATTACACGAAATCGCTCTGGGCGGTACGCACCTTCAGGCGTGCGCCGGCAGCCGCGTCGCCGCAGGTCGATAAGGCGCCGCTGCTCGCCCTTCGCAGCGTCAGCGCCCGATATGGCGCGATGCCGGTGCTGAGCGACATCGATCTGGCGGTCCGGCGGGGCCGCACCCTGGCGATCGTCGGCGAAAGCGGGTCGGGCAAGTCGACGACGGCACGAGTCATCATGGGCCTTCTGGCCGCCAGCCGGGGAACCATCGAGTTCGATGGCAAGCCGCTGCCCGCCGCCTGCCGCGACCGCCCGCGCAGCCTTCAGCGGCGGATGCAGATGATCCACCAGATGCCGGACACCGCGCTCAATCCGCGCCATCGCGTCCGCGACGTGATCGGTCGCCCGCTGGAGTTCTTCCTGGGTCTCAGGGGGAGGACGAAGGAGCGCCGAATCCGCGAGCTTCTGGACCAGATCGAACTCGAACCCGACCGCTTCATCGACCGGCTGCCGGCCGAGCTTTCGGGCGGCCAGAAACAGCGCGTCTGCATCGCGCGCGCGCTCGCGGCCGAGCCTGATTTCGTAATCTGCGACGAGGTTACCTCGGCCCTCGATCAACTGGTCGCGGAAGGCATCCTGCGGCTGCTCGACCGCCTGCAGCGTGAGATGGGGCTGACCTACATGTTCATCACCCACGATCTGGCGACCGTCAGGTCGATCGCCGACGAGGTGGTCGTAATGCTCGGCGGAAGGATCGTCGAGCAGGGGCCGAAGGACGAAGTGCTGGCGCCGCCTCATCACCGGTACACCGAGATCCTGCTTTCTTCTGTGCCGGAGATGGACCCCGACTGGCTCGACCGCCGCCTTGCCACACGACGCGAGGCCACCGGCCGCTAACTTCGGCTGTCGCCGGCCAGCAACCCGGTGTCCGGCTGTGTCGGGCGCTTCGATTTTCCTCGCTCAGCATTCGGGAAATGCGAATTGCCCGCGCCGCAGGACGGCACCTAGAACGGATCACCGGGAACTGCGCGACGTGTTGCAGAGCCGTCGATAGCCAGTCGGGCGGCAGAAGATCATCAACAACAAGGGAGGAAGTCATGGCTTTCAGAACGGACAGAAGATCGCTTCTTCTTGGCGCAGGGGCATGCGGTGCCGCTGCAGCTCTTGGATTGTCGCCTCGTGCCCTTCACGCGCAGGGCACGCCGGTCAAGGGCGGAACCTTCCGGCTTGCGATCGCGGATTTCGACACGGCGGAGACGCTTGATCCGCAGGTCAACGAGTCGCGGTTCATGATGAACCTGCAATACCAGATCAGGAACTGCCTTATCGAGGTCGGGCCTGGCGGCGTGCTGGTTCCGGAACTGGCGACCGAATGGGCGGGGAATGCCGATTCCACGGTCTGGACATTCAAGCTCCGCGAGGGCGTGGAGTTCCACAACGGAAAGACCATGACCGCCGATGACGTGGTCTGGTCGATCAACCTGCATCGTGGCGCTGACACCATCTCCGAGGCCAAGTCGCTGATCGCGCAAGTGAGCGAAGTGAATGCGACCGCGCCCGGCGAGGTTACGGTGACGCTGGTCGCGCCGAACGCGGGCTTCCCGTCGCTGATGTCGCTGGTCAACATGCTGATCGTGCCGGCCGACGACCACAACCTCGACGCCGGCATCGGCACCGGCGGCTATGTCCTGGAAAGCTACGAGCCGGGAGTCCGCAGCCTGGTGAAACGCAACCCGAACTACTGGAAGGAGGGCCGCGCCCATTTCGATTCCGTGGAACTGCGCGCCATCGCCGATGTGAACGCCCGCACCACCGCCCTTCAGACCGGCCAGATCGACGCGATGAACTTCGTAGACACCACCACAGCGGGCCTGCTGGAGGCGATGCCGGACGTTGCGTTGATCCGCACCCTCGGCAAGCAGCACTATGCCTTCAGCATGAACTGCACGGCGGCACCCTTCACCGATCCAGAGGTGCGGATGGCGATGAAACTCGCCATCGACCGCCAGGAAATCCTCGACAAGATCCTGAACGGCTATGGCTCAATAGCGAACGACCAACCGATCTCGACAGCCTATGCCTATCACAATCCCAATCTCGAGCAGCACGCCTACGATCCCGAACGGGCACGCGCCATCTTCCAGAAGGCCGGACTCGAAGGTGTGACCGTGCCGCTGCACGTTGCGGAGACTCCCTTCACGGGGGCCACCGATATGGCGCAGCTTTATGCCGAGCAGGCCGCGCGCGCGGGCATCAGCATCGAGGTCAAGCGCGAACCAGAAGACGGCTACTGGTCGAACATCTGGGGCAAAAAGCCGATGTTCGCAACCAAGTGGTCGGGCCGCGTGAACGAGGACGTGATGCTGTCGCTGTGCTATTCGAAGGAGAGCATCGGCGGCTGGAATGAGACGAGCTGGGACAACGAGGCCTTCAATACGGCGCTCGTCGCGGCGCGCGGAGAAAAGGACGAGGCCAAGCGCAAGGAGCTCTACTGGGAATGCCAGACGCTCATCAGTGCCGATGGCGGCATGGTTGCGCCGGTGTGGGCCGATTTCATCGACGCCACCTCCGGCAAGGTGGTGCACGGCGAGGTCGGCACCGACTGGGAGCTTGACGGCGCCCGCGCGTCCGAACGCTGGTGGTTCGCCGCCTGATCCCACCCGGTCCGGGCGCGGCGCTCCCCCGTGTCCGGACCGCCTTTCCTGCGGCGACCCCGATGACCGACACCTTCACCGCCTGCCGCGCGTCCGACGTTATCGCCTTGCTCAGGCCAACCTTCGGCGACCGCCTTCTGATCAGCCGGGCCGCGCGCGAACAGCACGGAGCAGGGGAAAGCTGGCTACCCGTTGCGTTGCCGGATGCCGTCGTCATGGTCCAATCGTCCGATGAGGTGGCGCATGTACTGGCCACCTGCAACGCGCATCGGGTCCCGGTCATCCCGTTTGGCGCCGGATCGTCGATCGAAGGCCAGATCATCGCGATCAACGGCGGAATTAGTCTCGATCTGTCGGGCATGGACCGCATCCTTTCGGTCAATGCCGCTGACATGGACTGCTGCGTCGAATGCGGCGTGACGCGGCAGCGGCTCAATGACGAACTGCGCGCGACCGGGCTGTTCTTCCCGGTCGATCTTGGCGCCCATGCGACGCTCGGCGGCATGGCGGCGACCCGTGCCTCTGGCACGACCACCGTGCGCTACGGCTCCATGCGTGATCTCGTCATGGGATTGACGGCCGTGCTGCCCGACGGCCAGATAATCAGGACGGGCGGGCGCGCGCGCAAGTCCGCGTCCGGCTACGATCTGACACATCTGTTCGTTGGGTCGGAGGGCACGCTCGGCGTCATCACCGAACTGACGCTCAGGCTCCATGGCCAGCCGGCCCAGCGGCAGTCGCTCCTGGCGAGCTTTCCCACCCTGGAAGGCGCGGCTGATACGGTCGTCGCGGCGCTTCAGATCGGCCTCTGTCTGAACCGCATCGAACTGGCCGACGCGCTGCAGATGTTGGCGATCAACCGCTATGCGAAGACCGATCTGCCAGAGACGCCGACGCTCTGGGTTGAACTCGCCGGCTCCGAGATCGTCGTCCCTCACGATCTGTCCTTGTTCGAGCAATTGGCTCAAGACGCTGGCGCCGTCCGAATCGAGCGCGCCGAGACGGCCGAGGCGGCCAATCACCTCTGGCGCACCCGTCACGACGCGCTTTATGCCGCGCGGGCGCTCAGGCCGGGCATCAAGGGCATCTCGACCGACGTCTGCGTACCAATCTCGAGCCTCCCGGAATGCATCGGCCAGATCCAGAGGGTAATCGCCGCAACCGGCCTCCATGCGCCCTTGATCGGCCATGTGGGCGACGGAAATTTCCATCTCGTCCTGCTCTTCGATCCCTCTGACGCCAAGGAGACGGCGGCTGCACGTCGGATCAACGGAACGCTCGTCGAACTCGCCCTCTCGATGGGGGGCACCGCGACCGGCGAGCATGGGGTGGGCCTCGGCAAGAAGGGCTACATGGCCGCCGAGCACGGCCCGGCGCTCGATCTCATGCGCGCGATCAAGCGCGCCGTCGATCCGGAGAACATCATGAATCCGGGAAAGATATTCGACCTCTGATCCAGAAAGGACGCCCCATGACCATTGAGGCCAGCATTGCCGCGGCCGACCCGCTGGTCCGCCCCGAGATCGCCGGACTGCCCGACTACAACGCCGGGCTGGCGCTCGACCGGTTCCGCGCGATCTACGGGCTTGACGCCCGCGCGAAGCTCGACAGCAACGAAAACCCGCTCGGCCCGTCGCCCGACGCCATCGCCGCGATCCGCACCGCCGCGGCGAGCGTCGCACGCTATCCCGATGCGGCCAATACCGCCCTGCGCGCCGCGATTGCCGCGGCAACCGGCGTAGAGGCCGAGCAGGTCATCATCGGCAACGGCTCCGAGGATCTGATCGGCGCGGTCTTCCGCACGGTGCTGCGCCCCGGCGACCGTGTGGTCACGCTATGCCCCAGTTTCGGCCTGCACGAATTCGGCGCGCTCGCCTGCGGCGCGACCGTGGAAAAGGTGCCATTCGGCGCCGACTGGCGGTTTCCGCTTGCCGCCCTCAGGACCGCCCTTGCTCGGTCGGCCCGCGTGCTGATCCTCTCCTCTCCGAGCAATCCGGCGGGACCGGCCATTGCGGCGGACGAACTCCGCGACCTCCTCGCCGCGACACCCGGCGACACGCTCGTGATCTTCGACGAGGCCTATCTGGAATATGTGGCGCCAGAGGCGCGGGTCGACGCGCTGCCGCTTCTGGCTGGGGCCGGACGGCCGTGGATCACGCTGCGGACGTTTTCAAAGGCCTACGGGCTCGCCGGGCTGCGCGTCGGTTACGGCATTTCCGCCGACCCCGACCTGATCCGGGCGGTGATGAAGTCGCGCAACCCCTTCGGCGTCAACGCACTGGCGGGGACGGCGGCGCTGGCGGCCTTCGCCGACACCGCGCACCTGGCGAAGGTGACGGCCCTGGCAAGAACGGAACGCGCTCGCGTCGCGGCATCTCTGGCCGCGAAGGGATATCCTGTCGCCCCGAGCCAGGCCAACTTCCTGTTCTTCGACACAGGCCGCGCCGCTGTCGAACTGGCCGAGGATCTGCGTCGCAGGGGCGTGCTGATAAAGGCTTGGCAGGAAGAGCCATTTCGTAACTGGGCCCGCATCACGATGGGGACTGCGGTGGAAAACGACGTCTTCATAGACGCCCTGCCTGAATTGGATCTTTCGTACGCAGATCCACGCGGGTCGCGGTGCACGTAAGAATTTCCAATCGATCTCGTGGGGGAGCGGACGCATGGTAAACTATCTCGTGGGGCTAAGGGGGGCGATGGCACCCCAACCCGGTGATCCCCCTCGGGCGATCCCGAAAATTACGCCACCTTGACGGACGTAGCCCATCTGACACTCTTAGGAAGCGACGAGGCTGCTCGCCACGTCTTCCCAGTGAAGGAGACTTGATGGCATCTCTTTATAAATGGATTGTCGATAATCTGGCCAGGCGGAGCGTTCCGACGGTGCCTTCGGGGCAGAGTTCCTCGGGATCGATTCCGCCAGTGATTGACGGAATGCCAGTGCATATCGATTTTTCCCGATGGCGCGAGTGTGAGCGGTCGGCCTCAAGTGATCCGCAGCAGCCGTAGAACCATTGCCGCGTAACCTTGGCTCGGGCGAGCGTTGGGCCTCCATATCGACCACCTCTCCGATCAGCGCCTCCGAAAGCTCATGAATCATCGCCGCCACACGTCGGCGCGACAGATCTAGGCCCTGTCTGAACTCATCTGAGCCATTCGGGTGCGGAGACGCGGAAGACGAAGCCCATGAAGCTGGTGAGGGTTTTTCGCAGCGGAAGACGATCCGGCGGAAGCGGCTGATCCGCTGGAAGAAATTCGGACTTGCCCTGAAAAGTGGAGAGCACCAACTGAGGAACCAGGAGGTGTTCTATGGGAAACGGGAACAGACCGACGCCGGAGTTCCGGCGCGAAGCGGTGCGGCTCGCGCCGACGAGCGGCAGGACGCGGCGGCCATCGCCTGCGGGGTCTCGCCACGCTGGCCCGCTGTCGGGCCACCCCGAGTGCTCGGCCTCGCGCTTGAGCAGCACGAAGAACCGTCAGTACGTCTGTCGAAGGTTTGGGTGGTCATCCGTCATCCGATTTTTGGAACAGAATCGGCCTTGGATGGAACGTGCGCCTACCGGGATTCGCGTTGGTGGATGCGGTCAGGCTCGAAGCTTGGTGGCATCTCGCGCATGCGGGGTCCGTGGCGGGCAGTGCGGCCATGGGGATGCGTCCTTTGGCTGGTGGCATCACATCATGTTGCGGTCAGAGGTAGAGCTTCCGCACGGTGTCGTCGCGGAGCAGTTCTGCGCTGGTGCCGCTGGCGGCGATGCGGCCGCGGATCAGCAGATAGCCGCGGTCGGCAAGCGACAGCGCGGTCTCGGCGTTCTGCTCGATCAGCAGCACGGTGGTGCCTTGGCGGTGGATTGCCGCGACGGTGGCGAAATACTCGTCGATGAGCTTCGGCGACAGGCCGAGCGAGGGTTCGTCCATGACGATGAAGGCGGGATCGCCGATCAGTGCGCGGGCGAGCGCCACCATCGCCTGTTCCCCGCCCGAGAGCGTGCCCGCGCCCTGGCCCAGCCGTTCGCCGATGCGCGGGAAGAGTCTGCCCACCGCGGCGAGCCGCTCCTCGAAAGGCTCGGTGCAGCGCGAGGCGTCGTAGCCGAGGCGCAGGTTCTGCCGCACGGTAAGCGAGGGAAAGAGCCGGCGGCCCTCGGGCACGAAGCCCACGCCGAGCGCGCCCAGCCGCTCGGTCCCGGTCGCCGCGACGTCCTGGCCCATGATCCGCACCCGCCCCCGGTCGGGCGCGACCAGGCCACAGATCGTGTTGAAGGTCGTGCTCTTTCCCGCGCCGTTCGGGCCAAGCAGGCATACGAGTTCCCCCTTCGCCACCGTCAGCGATACGTCGCGCAGCATCGGAACGGTCCCGTAGCTCGTCGAGATGGCCGAAAGCTCAAGCATGGGCTGCCTTCTGTCCAAGGTAGGCCTCCTGGACCCGCGGCATGAGCCGCACCTCGCTGAAGTGGCCCTCGGCGATCTTCTCGCCATAGTCGATCACCACCACCCGCTCGGGCAGGGCCGCCACCAGCCGCATGTCATGCTCGATGATGATGTAGGCCAGGCCGGGCCGTTCGGCCATGGTCAGGCGGATATCCTCGATCAGGGCGTCGGTGTCGCGGTCGTCCATCCCCGAGGAGGGCTCGTCGAGCATGATGATCTTCGGGTCCGAGGCCAGCGCCCGGGCGATCTCCAGCCGCCGGCGGTCGGCCTGCGGCAAGGTGCCGGCGAGCGTGTGGCGGCGTTCGTAGAGGCCCGGCGAGACCAGCCGCAGGAGCTCGCCCGCGCGCTCGGCGGCGGCCTCGAACTCGGCCCGGGCGCGGCGCGGCCGCAGGAGCGCGTCGATGACGCCCGTGCGGGTGCGGCAGTGCATGCCGATGACGACGTTGTCGACGAGCGTGAGGTCGCCGAAGAGCCGGCTCGACTGGAAGGTGCGCGCGATCCCCGCCGCGGCAATCCGGTGGGCGGGCCACCCCGTGATGTCACGGCCGTCGAGGCGCACCGTGCCGGAACTCTGCCGGTAGATGCCCGAGATCAGGTTGAACAGCGTCGACTTGCCGGCGCCGTTGGGGCCGATGATGCAGAGCGTCTCTCCCGCCGCGAGGCTGAGATCGACGCGTGAGACGGCGACGAGGCCGCCGAACCGGATCGACAGGTTGCGGGTCTCGAGCAGCGGCACGGCCATCACCGCCCCCCGTAGCTGCGCGGGCGCTGCGGGAACAGGCCCTGCGGGCGCAGGATCAGGAACAGGATGACGACGACGCTGACGAACAGGAGCCGGTAGTCGGCGAAGATGCGCAGCTTCTCGGGCAGGAGCGTCAAGAGGAACGCCCCGAGGATCACGCCGAGCGTGTTGTCCATGCCGCCGACGATCACCATGGTCATGATCGTCACCGAGACGAGGAAGGTGAAGTTGTCCGGCGAGATGTAGCTGACATAGGCGGCGTAGACCGATCCGGCGAAGGCCGCGAGGAAGGCATCGACCGCGAAGGCGAGCATCTTGTACCAGACGACGTTGATCCCCTGGCAGCGCGCGGCCAGTTCGTGGGCCCTGAGCGCGTTCCAGGCCAGCCCGACGCGGCTGTCATGCAGCCTTCGCGCGCTGACGATGGCCAGCGCCACCAGCGCCGCCGCGAGGTAGTAGAAATTGGCCTGGCTCGGCAGGCGCGCCCCGAAGAGCTCGATCGGCGCGGCGAAGGAATGCCCCAGGATCGTCGGCGCCGGGATACCGACAAGGCCGTTCGGCCCGCCCGTCCAGTCGAAGTTGTTCAGAAGCTGATGGACGACGATGCCGAAGGCGATGGTCACCAGCGCCAGATAGGTCTCGCGCGTGCGCATCGAGGGGAACCCCAGCAGGAAGCCGAAGGCCGTCGCCACCACCGCGGCGATGGGCAGGGTCAGCCAGAACGAGACGCCGAAGTCGATCGCCAGGAGCGCCGAGGTATAGGCGCCGATGCCGTAGGAGGCGCCGGTCGCGAAGTTCGGGATATTGGCGCTGCCGAGCTGGAAGTTCAGCGCCAGGGCCAGCACCGCGTAGAGCTGCGCGACGACCAGCAGGTGCAGCGCGTAGCTCGACCCCTGCATGGCGAAGGGATAGGCGAGCACGATCGCCGAACCCAGTCCCAGCGCCGTGAAGCGCGCGTTGCGGAACGCTGCGACGATGCGTTCCTCGATGGCGGGCCGGATCTGGAGGGCCGCGAACCCGGCGCCAAGAAGGACGAGCAGCGCCACGATGAAACGGGAATCGTCGGCCAGCAGGAACAGACCGAGGAGAAGCGCGCCGCCAAGCTCGGCCGCGGCGACGACCGCGACGTCGGCGGCGGACGTGTGACGCGCCGAAAGGGCTATTCTGGGCGGTTCGGCCATCATGTCAGACCTTCTCCATGATGGGCCGGCCGAGGATGCCCGAGGGCTTCAGAACCAGCACGACGATCACCAGCAGGAAGGCGAAGACCAGCCGGTAGGACGCTCCCTCGGCCATCGTCGCCTGCACGAGCGTGTCGATCCCGGCGATCAGCAGGCTGCCGAGGATCGCGCCCTGCATGCTGCCGAGGCCGCCGATGACGGCCGCCGAGAAGCCGATGAGGCCAAGCTGGATGCCGAAGTCGAAGCGGACCACGCCGGCATAGCTGGCAAAGAAGAGGCCGCCGATCGCCCCCACCGCCGAGGCGATGAAGAAGGTCGCGGCGAAGATGTGCCCCGGCCGGATGCCCATCAGCCGTGCGGTGGCGCGGTCCTCGGCGACGGCGCGGATCCGCATGCCGAGCGGTGTGTAGCGCATGACCGCGAAGAGCACCGTCATCATCAGGACCGAGACGGCGATGACGAAGAGACTGAACACCGGCACCGGCAGATCGCCGAGCTGAACCCGGCTTTCGATCAGTCGGGGAAACGGCTTGGGGTTGCTGCCTTGGGGATAGACCATGCGGATGACTTCGCGCACCACGGTGCCGAGGGCCACGGTCGCGACCAGCGCCATCATCGCCGGCGCGTTGCGGAACCGCCGGATCACCAGCCAGTCGGCGAGGACGCCGATCAGCCCCACCGCCACGATCGCCAGCACGCAGGCAAGGGCAAGGGCGCCGAGGGTCGCTGCCGGGAACACCGAGGCCAGCAGCGCCTGGACAACGGCCAGTACCACGAAGGGCGCCACGATCGACACGTCGCCGTGCGAGAAGTGGATCACGTTCAGCACACCGAAGAGCAGGCTGAAGCCGAGCGCCACCAGCGCGTAGATGCTGCCCAGCACCAGCCAGTTCAACAGGTTCTGCATGACGAATGCGTCCATCCGATCCTCCGTGACCGCAAGTTGCGATGGCGCCGGGTCATCGCCGGGACCGCGGCGCACCCCGCAGCAAGCGGCGGGATGCGCCTGGCACCGTTCTGACCCGACGCGCGGCCGCTCACTTGCCGAGCGTCACCCACTCGCCGCCCTTGACCACCTTGATCTCGACCTCGACCGGAATCTGCGTCTGCCCGTTCTGGTCGAAGGTCGTGGTGCCGAGCACGCCGTCGTAGGAGATGCCGCGGATCGCCTGGGCCAGCGCCGCCTTGTCCTCGATGCCCGTCTCCCTGATCGCGGCAAGAAGGATGCCCGTCGCGTCATAGGCGTACTTGGTGTAGGGGCTCTCGGGTTCGGCAAAGGCCCGCGCGGCGTAGTCGGCGTGCATCTGGTCGAGCTTCGGATTGGACTGCGCCGCCGGATAGCTAACCATCGTGCCCTCGGCCGCATCGCCCGCCAGCGCGATGAACTCCGGGTCGTAGAAGCCCGAGATGCCGATCATCGGGATGTCGAGCCCCAGTTCCACCTGCTGCTTGCGCAGGATCCCCGCCTCGGTGATGACGCCGCCGAAATAGATCCCGTCGGCGCCCGCATCCTTGATCTTGGTCAGCACCGCGCGGAAATCCGTGGTGCCCACGGGAAGCAGGTCGGTCGAGACGATCTGGCCGCCGGCCTCGGTGAAGAAGGCCTGGAACGCATCCGCGTTGCCGGTGCCGTAGTCGCTGGTGTCCGCGACGATGGCGACCGACTTCACCCCGAGATCGCTCGCCGCCCATTGCGCCAGGGGCAGGTTCTCGGCCAGCAGCGTCGGCGTCACCCGCGTCACCTCCGGCAGGTTCTGGTCGGTGATCTTCGGGCTGATCGCGCCCCAGACGATGAACGGCATCTGGAACCGGTTGAAGACCGGGATCGTCGCCAGCGCCACCGGGCTGTTCCAGTGGCCGATCGCCGCCACCACCTCGGCGTCGTTGACGAGCTTCATCGCCGCGCCGACGCCGGTCTGCGGGTCGGAGGCGTCATCGAGCGCAACGCCTTCCACCGCATAGGGGTAGTCGCCGGCATTGGCCTGCTCGATCGCGAGCAGGAAGCCGTTCTGCGCCCCGAGGCCCTGCTGGGCGTTGCCGCCGCTGACCGGGCCGATGAACCCGATCTTGATCCTGGGCTTGTCCTGGCCGAGCGCACCCGCCGGCGAAAGAGCAACCGTCGCCGCCAGCGCAAAAGCCCCCATCAGAGCGCGTCGCGTAATAGTGCCAAGCATCTCTCGTTCCTCCCTCTTGTTCATCTCGCTTGTTGTGACCACGGGACATTCCACCCGGCTATCCCCGCCAAATCCCCGGCGCCGAGATGAAGTCGCCGAGTGTCTGTTCAGATCGTCCGTTGATAGGCCGTCGGGAGCCGATCCGGAGCCCGCGGCCGCTCCGGCCTGACTATCGGCACCCCCTCGCCCTGGCTTCCTGCAGCGCGCGCCAAATCCTCTCGGGCGTGATCGGCATCTCGAATACCCGCACGCCGATCGCGTCGGCGATGGCATTGGCAACCGCCGGTGCGACCGGGGTCATCGACGGCTCGCCGATCCCCTTGGAACCAAACGGTCCCAGACCGCTGCGCGATTCGAGGATGATCGACGCCACCGGCGGCATGTCCATCGCCGTCGGCATCAGGTATTCGCTGAACGACGGTGTGATAAGACGGCCCTCCTTGTAGAGCATCTCCTCGCTCAGCGCGTAGCCCAGACCGTTCTGGACACCGCCATGGATCTGGCCTTCCACTGCGGCGCGGTTGATGCACTGGCCGACATCGTGGGCGGCAACGGACTTCAGCACGGTCACTTCGCCCGTCTCGGTGTCGACGGCGACTTCGATCGCGTGCGCCCCGTAGGCATAGTCCGGATGCGCCTGGCCCTGCCCGGTCTCGGGGTCGAGCACGTCGGTGAACGGTGCGCGAAAGATCGCAAGTTCGGACCGGTGCACCCCCCGCGAGGCGCAGACCCTGACCAGTTCGGCAATCGGCATGCTGCGCTCGGGGTCGTCGATGACGAGGACCCGGTTGAATTCCATGCCGATCTGCGCAGGCTCAGCCTTGAAAAGTTCCGCCGCCACTTCAGCCAGTCGGTCGCGAACGGCCTGCGCGGCTAGGCGCGCAGCGTTGCCGGTCATGTAGAGCGCGCGCGAGGCGGTAGTGGTCCCGGCCAGCGGCGTCATCTGTGAATCCGAGTTATAGACGTTCACGTTCGGCAGAGTCACTCCGAGCACCTCGGCTGCGATCTGCGCCAACGACGATGCCTGCCCCGCACCGATATCGGTTACCCCCGAACGGACTGTGACCGTTCCATCCATCTCGATGCCGACCCAGGCTTCGGACGTGTCGTGCAGGAATGTCAGACGGCCATAGCTCTGCTGGAATGCGGCAATGCCGCGACCGATCCTGATCGACCCTCCCGGCGCCGGCGCCGGCTCTCCCAGCGCCTGCCACGCCAGTTCGACGCATTTCTCCGTCCAGATCGCACTCGGCGGCACGAACCCGGTAGAGATTGGGTCGCCGGTCTGCAGGAGGTTCTGGCGCCGGAACTCCAGCGGGTCCATGCCGATGGCATTGGCGACCTCATCCATCTGCTGCTCATAGGCGGCGGCGGCCTGGATGCCGCCGAAGCCGCGAAACGCCGACGTGAACATGTTGTTGGTGGCCACCGCACGGGCGAAGACGTTGAGGTTGTCAACCCGGTAGGGTCCGGGCGCATTCACCGCGCAATAGAGCAGCACATAGGGGCTGAGATAGACATAGGCGCCGGCGTCGGCGATGACCTGCACGTCGAGTGCCGTGATCTTGCCATCACGGGTCACACCGGTACGGTATTTTAGCTTCATCGCATGGCGGTTGCCGTGGCCGACGAAGGAATCCTCGCGCGAGAACTCCAGCCGTACGGGCCGGCGTGTCTTTTGCGCGAGTATCGCCAGATAGGTCTCGACGGTCACGTCCTCCTTGCCGCCGAAGCCGCCGCCGACCAGCGCGCCCATGATCCTGAGCTTGTTGTGTGGCACGCCGATCGCATCGGCCACGGCCCGGAAGTGTTCGATCACCTGGGTGCAGACCCGGATGGTGATCACCTCGTTTTCGTCGATCCAGGCAAGGCCGACCTCGGGTTCGAGGAAGGCGTGCTCCTGGAACGGCGTGATGTAGGTGTTCTCGACGACTACGTCGGCGGCGGCGAAGCCGGCCTCGGTGTCGCCCTTCCGGATCTTGTGGGTCGCGACAACGTTGTCGGTACCCTGCACGACCGGCGCGCCGGGCTTGAGCGCCTCTTCGGGGTCGTAGACGCCGGGAATCGGCTCCAGCTCGACCTCGATCAGGCGGCGTGCCTTCTCGGCGATATCGGCCGTCTCGGCGGCGATCAGCGCCAGGGGCTCGCCAAAGTAGCGCACCCGTTCCTTGACGAGAATCTGCTGGTCGGTCTTCAGTCGCGCACGCCCGGTCTGGCCGGGAATGTCGGTGGCGATGGCCCGATCCGGCATGTCCTGGGCGGTGAGCACACAAGCGACTCCCGGCATCGCACGCGCCTTCGACACGTCGAGTCGCTTCAGCCGGGCGCTGGCGAGGTCGGCGCGCAGCACCTTTGCATGCAACATCCCGGGCATCACATAATCACCCGCATAGGGCGTACGGCCCGTGGCCTTGCCAGGTGAATCGGTGCGCGTCAGCGACTTGCCGATCTGGCTGAACCTCAAGTTGCGCTGGATCGTATCAACGTCGCTCATTTCGTTTCTCCCGTCTGGCGCTTCACGGCGGCGGCAGCATGGACGGCTTCGAAGATCTTCACATACCCGGTGCAGCGGCAAAGATTGCCGCTGAGAGCGATGCGCACGTCCTCGTCGGTCGGTGACGGGTTCTTGCGAAGCAGGGATTCCGAGGCGATGATCATGCCCGGAGTGCAATAGCCGCACTGCGCCGCGCCGAGTTCCGAGAAACTCTGCTGCAGCGGATGGGGTGCCTCTGGTGTGCCGAGGCCCTGCAGGGTCGTGATCTCCCGCCCTTCGGCCGACCGAGCCAGCGTCAGGCAACTGTCGACCGCCTCGCCGTCGACGAGGACGGCGCAGGCGCCACAGTCGCCCTTTTCGCAGCCGCATTTGACATCGACATGGCCTAGCCCGCGCAGCGCCTCCAGAAGCGTTCTGTGAGGCGGAACCGTGGCGATTTCGTCTTGGCCGTTGACGTGAAGGGTGATCGTCTTTTCCGTGCTCATCTCCGGCACTCCCTCAATTTCCGGCCTGAATGGCGTTGGTGAGCAGCCGCGCCACCAGAACGCCGACCATGTGGCGTCGATATGCGCCCGTGGCGCGGACATCGTCGATCGGGCTGCATTCCTCTGCTGCGGCGCGCGCCGCCTCGGCGATCCGCTCCGGTGTCGGCGGCTGGCCCTCGAGCACGGCTTCGGCCTTGCTGACGCGCAATGGAGTCGGCGCGACCGAGCCGAGCGCGATCCGAACCCCTCCGCAGCATCCGCCCCCAAGGGCGAGGCTGACCGCGACACCTACGACGGTGATCGCATCGCCCTTGCGACGGGCGAGCTTGTAGAAGCTGCCGAAGCTGCCCGTCGCTGGGATCGGCCAGGAAATCGCGGTGATCAGCTCGTCGGGAGCCCTCTGATCTGACTTGTAGCCGGTGTAGAAGTCGCACAGCGCCAGCGTCCGGCTTCCGCGAACGCTGCTCAGCGTGAGCTCGGCATCAAGCACCAGAAGCGGCGGGACCAGGTCGGCCGCCGGTGAGCCGCAGGCGACATTGCCTGCCACCGTGGCCGCATTGCGCACCATCTGCCCGGCGAAGACCCTCGCCGCCTCGGTCAGCGCCGGCGCATATCTGGTGACCTCACCCGAGGCCAGCAAGTCGCCGACTGTCGTTCTGGCCCCGAGTGTCACACGACCCCGGTCGACGGTTATCTCGCGCAGTTGGTGCACACGGCCGAGGTCCAGCAGACGGTCGGGGGCAATCCGCTGCGAGCGTATGTCCACGAGCACGTTGGTTCCGCCCGACAGCGGCACCGCACGCGTCCCGGCCGCCGCGAGCGCCGTGAGCGCCTCGGGCAGGTCCGCTGGGATCGTCAGATCGAACTCCGCATACATGGTTGTGTCCTCATCGGTTGGGGGTCAGATACGCGCCGTGATGCACTTCACCTGGCTCTGTTGCACAAATCGCTTGAGGGATTCATCTCGTGAATCCAGCGTGGTAACTGGGTGGCATGATCAGACCCACACCCCCCGCCTACAAGACCAGGAACTGGCCGGCCTACAACGAAGCGCTCAAGCGCCGGGGCTCGCTGACGATCTGGTTCGATCCCGAGATGACCTGGGGCGGAGAGCCCACCGGCAAGCGTGGTCGGAAGCCCGACTACAGTGACGGAGCGATCCAGACCTGCCTGACGATGAAGGTCCTGTTCGGCATGGCGCTCAGGCAGACGACCGGCTTCGTCGAGAGCCTTCTCCGATTGATCGGCCTGGATTGGGCGGTGCCCGACTTCAGCACCCTCAGCCGTCGCCAGAAGACATTGAAGGTTGCCATCCCCTATCGCGGCTCGCAGGGCCCGCTGCACCTGCTGGTCGATAGCACCGGCATCAAGGTCGAAGGCGAAGGCGAGTGGAACGCCCGCAAACATGGCGGCACGAAACGGCGCGTCTGGCGCAAGATCCACATCGGGATCGACGAGAAAACACTGGAGATCCGCGCAGCCGAGTTCACCACGAGCGATGTCGGTGACGCCCCGATCCTGCCCGAACTGCTCGACCAGATCCCGCCCGATCAGGAGATCGCCAGTGTCACCGCCGATGGCGCCTTCGACACGCGCAAGTGCCATGACGCCATCGCCGCCCGCGGCGCCGCCGCCATCATCCCGCCCCGCAAGAACGCCAAACCATGGAAGCCAGACACCGCCGGCGCGGTCGCACGAAACGAAGCCCTCCGCGCATCACGGCGCTTGGGGCGGACCATCTGGCGACGATGGAGCGGGTATCACCGCCGAAGCCGCGCAGAGACCAAGATGCACTGCGTCAAGTTGCTGGGCCAACGTCTCGCCGCCCGGGACTTTGATCGTCAGGTCGCCGAGTTCCAGGTCCGCGTCGCCGTACTGAACGGCTTCACCGCGCTCGGCATACCCGTCACGGAAGCCGTGGGATGAGTCCGTCCGGGGAAAGGGGAACCTCGGCCATCAGCCGATTTGCGCAACAGAGTCACGTCCGTGCCTTGGGTTCTGCCTTGGCAGATCGTCGGCGCATCGACCGTCATCTTCGCGATTGCCGCCGTCGCCCTGACCTTCCGCCAACAGCTCACCGGCTATGGTCAGGCCAAGTTCCAGGCCCGCGCCGAGATGAAGGCGAATGGCCTTTTGCAGCCTTTGGGCGCGGGCATGGTCTTCGGCAAGCTTGGGGCACCCTCAAAGCGCGCACCTTATGTCAGCGCTACCTTCCAGAAGTTCCCGCATTGTCTCGTGGTCGCACCCACCCGCGCCGGCAAGGGCGTGG
>JAGRDU010000158.1 GCA_020446905.1 Paracoccaceae bacterium
GACTGGCTGAAGGTGTTCGAGGACGCGACGGGCCGGGATCTGGCGCAGTTCAAGCTCTGGTACACCGACGCCGGCACGCCGCGCCTGACGGTGTCCGAGGCGTGGTCGGACGGGACCTATACGCTGACCTTCCACCAGAAGACGCCGCCGACGCCAGGGCAGGACATAAAACCGCCGCGCGTGATCCCTATCGCCGTCGGCCTGCTCAATCCGAACGGGGACGAGGTCGTGCCGACGACGATCCTCGAGATGACCGAGGTCACCCAAAGCTTCCGCTTCGAGGGGCTTTCAAGCCGCCCCGTCCCCTCGATCCTGCGCGGCTTTTCCGCCCCGGTGGTGCTTGAGCGGCACGCGGACACCAAGGAACGTGCCTTCCTTCTGGCCCATGACACCGACCCGTTCAACAAATGGGAAGCGGGCCGCGCGCTCGCCAAGGACGTGCTGACGCGGATGATCGTGAAGGGCGCGGAGCCCTCGCGCAGCTATATCGACGCGCTTGGCGCGATGCTGGCGGACGAAGCGCTCGACCCCGCATTCCGCGCCCTCTGCCTGCGCCTGCCGGCCGAGGACGACATCGCGCAGACGTTGCACGCCTCGGGCCATGTGCCCGACCCGGATCGCATCCACGCGGCACGCGGCACCCTCGCCTCGGCCATCGCGGCCCGCCTCGCCGGCCCGCTCTCCGCGACCTACAACGCGATGGAAACACCCGGCCCCTTCTCTCCCGACGCCGGTCCGGCCGGGCGGCGTGCGCTGCGCCTCGCCTGTCTGTCCTTCCTGACCCGGAACGATGGCGGCGACCGCGCGGCCGCGCTTTTCGAAAGCGCGACCAACATGACCGAAAGCGCCGGTGCCCTCGCCCAACTGATCGAGGCCGGCCGCGCCGGCGCGGCGCTCATCGCGTTCCACGACCGCTGGAAGGGCAACCGGCTTGTCATCGACAAGTGGTTCATGCTGCAGGCCGTGCATGCCGCCCCGGCCGAGGCGGCGGGCGTCGCGGAACGCCTCGCCCGCCATGCCGATTTCGACTGGAAGAACCCGAACCGTTTCCGCGCCCTTCTGGGCGGGCTGTCAGCCAATCACGCCGGGTTTCACGCCGCCTCGGGCGCCGGGTATCGCTTCTACGCGGACTGGCTTCTGAAGCTCGATCCCCTGAACCCGCAGACCGCCGCTCGCATGTCGGGTGCATTCGAGACCTGGGCGCGCTATGATGCGGACCGGCAGGCCCTCGTCCGGAGCGAACTCGACCGTATTCTCGCGACGCCGGGGCTGAGCCGGGATCTGACCGAGATGGCCGGACGCATACGCGGGTAAATCGCCTGACAGGCGCGTAAGCCCGCCGGAGAGGACATGAGCGAACGCAGAACCGTCGTTATAACCGGGGCCTCCGACGGGATCGGCCAGGAGACGGCGCGCCAGATGGCGCGGGCCGGCTGGGACGTCGTCATCCACTATCACCGCAATCGGGCGGGGGCCGATCTGACGGCGCAGGCCGTGACCGAGGCGGGCACGCGCGCCACTGTCCTTCAGGCCGACCTCTCCGACCCGATGGAGGCGATGCGCCTTGCCGGCGAGATCGACGCCGCCAGCCCGCGTCTTGACGCCCTCGTCAACAACGCGGGCATCGTCGATGTCGCCGCACGGGTCGAGGAGATGTCGCCCGAGCGGCTGACGCGCATGTTCGCCGTGAACCTGACGGCACCCTTCCTTCTGGCGGGCCATGCGGCGCGTCGCATGTCGCTGCGACACGGCGGCACGGGCGGCGTCATCGTGAATGTCTCCTCGGTCGCGGCGCGGCTTGGATCGGGCGGACAGTATGTCGACTATGCCGCCTCGAAGGCCGGGCTCGACGCCCTGACCAGGGGCCTTGCGGACGAGGTGGCGGGCGACGGCGTACGCGTCGTCTCGGTCCGGCCGGGCATCATCGACACCGGCATTCACGGCAAGGGCGGCGAGCCCGACCGCGCCAACCGCCTTGCCGACCGGATTCCGCTGGGCCGGCCGGGCGAGCCCTACGAGGTCGCGCGCGCCATCCTCTGGCTCTGCTCGGACGAGGCGTCCTATGTCACGGGCACCACGCTCGACGTCAGCGGCGGGCGCTGAGGCACACGATTCGCCCCTGGGCTGCCGATCTTCCCGGTCCTCGCCGCCAATCCTTGAAAACCGCTCCGATCGTTTCTGTGTCCCGCCGGAAACACCGCCCGAACCCCCGTCAGAGTCCACCCGCCGCATTCGCGCCATTATCCTTGACGGCGGGTGAGATGGGGGTTGTTGGGTCCATGTGTCAGGACGTTTTTGGCACGGTCAGACAGTCGAGGCGGCTCGGGATGTACCTGGCGCTGGCGGTTGCAATCATGACGGTCTACCTGAGCGTGACGCTCAAGGGTGGTGCGCTCGTGATTGCCCTCGCCGTCGTCTATCTCGGGCTGGTGCTGCGGCGTCTGATCGTCAATCCGGGCCGCGGCTTCCGCCTCGGCTTCAAGCAGATCGACTGGTATGACCGGGGCGGCCGGAAAAGCGCGCCGATCGAGGCGTTGGAGGGTGTCTCCATCGGGCGGAGCGAGACAGGTCAGACCGTCTGCGTCATCCGGCTGAACGATGGCCGCAGGGTCTCTCTCAGCGGCATCGAGGCTCTGGATGAACGCCGCCTGATGCGGGAGTTCGGCCGCAGGGGTATTCCGATCCTCGCCTGACCGGCCTCAGCCCTGGCAATAGCTTTGCGACCGCGTCCAGGCGGCGATATCGGCGCGCTTGCCGGAATTGCGCATCGGCGCCCAGTCGCGCGCGATGCCACGCCAGCCGCCGGAGCCGTCGGCAACGATGGCACCGTCACGGCCAACCTGCGCGGCGGCGATCTTGACCCCGCAGGCAAGGTTCGTGCTGCCGTCGGTCAGGCCCTTGCCCGAGGACATGTCGCAATCATAGGCATTCGCGGTCCGCGGCGCGATCTGAAGAAGGCCGATCCACTGGCCGCCGCCACCCTTGGCCCGCGGATTCCAGGTGCTCTCGTGCTTGGCCAGCGCCGAGAAGAGCCCTGCCCAGAACGCGCGCCGCTCGGTTGCGGAGGCGCTCTTGTAGTTCGGGCAGAAGGTTTCGACGTCGGCCGGCACGGTGCCGACAAGGGCTCCCCCCTCGTCTCGCAACGCATCCAGCGTCGCCGTGGTCCACTGCTGGGCCTCGGGCCGGTGATCCCATCGCATCGCGGGCAGGAAATCCGCGCGCCCGACCTCCGCATCGGCGGTCTGCATGCAGGCCGCAGGAAGCAGGCAAAACGCAAGAAATGCCGTGGCGCGAAGCGTGCGGGATACCATCGAAAGTCGCCTGTGAAGCACCGGCCCCCAGCGCCGGCGCGGAGACAATCGACCAATTCGGGATTCCGATCAATGAACCGGTGGTCGCGTCGGCGGAAGCTTGCCTGACGTCCGGCGCAAACACAGGCGAAGTTTTGCCGCAGCGCAGCATGAAATATCGAATTTGGACCCGCTTGCCCCTTCGCGGTGCCTCCCCTAAAACGCGGGCGGTATCCCGCGAAGGACATGGCCCGATGCTCGACCTGACCTATGAAGCCCCGAAACCCAAGGTGATCTCCGGCGCCAAGTCGGACTGGGAACTGGTGATCGGGCTTGAGGTCCACGCGCAGGTCGCCTCGAAGGCCAAGCTCTTCTCCGGCGCCTCGACCGAATTCGGGGCTGAGCCGAATTCCAACGTGGCCTTCGTCGATGCCGCGATGCCGGGCATGCTGCCGGTCATCAATGAGTTCTGCGTCGCGCAGGCGGTCAAGACCGGCCTTGGCCTCAAGGCCGCGATCAACCTGCGCTCGGCCTTCGACCGGAAGAACTATTTCTACCCGGACCTGCCGCAGGGATATCAGATTTCCCAACTCTACCACCCGATCGTCGGCGAGGGCGAGGTGATCGTGGACATGGGACCGGGCGTCGCCCGCCGCGTCCGGATCGAGCGCATCCACATGGAGCAGGACGCAGGCAAGTCGATCCACGACCTCGATCCGACGATGTCCTTCGTCGACCTCAACCGCACCGGCGTCGCGCTGATGGAGATCGTCAGCCGCCCCGACATCCGGGGGCCGGAGGAGGCCGCCGCCTATGTCGGCAAGCTGCGCCAGATCCTGCG
>JAGRDU010000159.1 GCA_020446905.1 Paracoccaceae bacterium
CCTTGCGCTATTCGCTGCTGTTCGAGCGGTTCCTCATCCCGGAACGGGGGTCGATGCGGGACTTTGAGATCGACTTCTGCATGGACCGCCGCGAAGAGGTGATCCGCTACGTGCAAGAGCGGTATGGCGCCGAGAAGGTCGCCCAGATCATCACCTTCGGCGCGCTCCTCTCGAAGGCGGCGGTGCGCGATGTCGGCCGCGTCCTGCAGATGCCCTACGGCCAGGTCGATCGCCTGTCGAAGCTGATCCCCGTCGAGGGCGTCAAGCCGGTGTCGATCGAGAAGGCGCTGGCCGACGAGCCGCGCCTGAGAGAGGCGGCGCGGGCCGAAGAGGTGGTGCAGCGTCTCCTCGACTATGGCCAGCAGATCGAAGGGCTTCTGCGAAACGCCTCGACCCATGCCGCAGGGGTGGTCATCGGCGACCGCCCGCTCGACGAGCTGGTGCCGCTCTACCGCGATCCGCGGTCCGAGATGCCGGCGACGCAGTTCAACATGAAATGGGTCGAGGCGGCGGGCCTCGTGAAGTTCGACTTCCTCGGGCTGAAGACCCTCACGGTCATCCAGAACGCGGTGGATCTCATCCGCGCCGGGGGGCGGCATCTTCACATCGCGCCGGACGGCCGGCAGCTTTACACCCCGCCCGAGGGCGCGGTGGACGAGATGGGCGCCATCCCCCTCGACGACGAGCCGACCTACCGGCTTTACGCCTCCGCCAAGACGGTGGCGGTGTTCCAGGTGGAAAGTTCGGGCATGATGGACGCGCTTCGCCGCATGAAGCCGACCTGCATCGAGGATATCGTTGCCCTCGTCGCGCTCTACCGGCCCGGTCCCATGGAGAACATCCCGACCTATTGCGACGTCAAGAACGGCGTGAAGGAGCTTGAATCCATTCATCCTTCCATCGACCACATTCTCGCCGAGACGCAAGGCATCATCGTCTATCAGGAGCAGGTGATGCAGATCGCCCAGGTCATGGCGGGTTATTCCCTTGGCGGCGCCGACCTTCTGCGCCGCGCCATGGGCAAGAAGATCGCCGAGGAGATGGCGAAGGAACGCCCGAAGTTCATCGAGGGCTCCACCTCGAACGGCGTTGACAAGAAGAAGGCCGGAGAGGTCTTTGACCTTCTTGAAAAATTCGCCAACTACGGCTTCAACAAGAGCCATGCCGCCGCCTATGCCGTCGTCAGCTATCAGACCGCCTGGCTGAAGGCGAACCACCCGGTCGAATTCATGGCCGGCGTGATGAACTGCGACATCCACCTGACCGACAAGCTTGCGATCTATGCCGAGGAGGTGCGCCGGGGGCTCGACATCGGCATCGTCCCGCCTTGCGTGAACCGCTCCCTCGCGACCTTCTCGGTGACGGGTGGCCAGATCGTCTATGCCCTCGGCGCGCTGAAGAACGTCGGTGTCGAGGCGATGCGGCTGATCGTCGAGGCGCGGGGGCAAAAGCCCTTCGCCACGCTCTTCGACTTCGCCCGCCGGGTGGACCTCAAGCGCGTCGGCAAGCGCCCCCTTGAGATGCTCGCCCGTGCCGGCGCCTTCGACCAGCTCGACCCCAACCGCGCCCGCGTCTTCGCCGCGCTCGACCCGCTCGTCGCCTATTCCGCCGCGATCCACGAGGGGCGCGCCTCGGCCCAGGTCTCGCTTTTCGGCGAGGCGGGCGACGACCTGCCCGAGCCGCGCCTGCCGCAGGGGGACGACTGGATGCCTGCCGACCGCCTCGCGCAGGAACATCAGGCGATCGGCTTCTACCTCTCGGGCCACCCGCTCGACGATTATGCCCCGGCCCTGAAGCGCAAGGGCTTCCTGACGCTGGCCGAGCTTCAGGCCAAGGCCGAACGGGACGGCGCCGCCGTCGCACGCGTCGGCGTCCTCGTCTCGGGTCTGCAGGAACGGAAGTCGGCGCGGGGCACGCGGTTCTTCCGCATGAACATCTCGGACCCGACCGGGCAGGTCTCGGGCATGGCGCTTTTCCCCGAGGATTTCGACAGCTGCCGGCGGGTCTTCGACGAGACCCCGCAGGTTGTCATGACCCTCGAGGCGCGGTTCAACGAGGGCCAGTTCGATCCCGTCGCCCGCTCGGTCGGCAAGATGGACAGCGCCATCGCCGATGCCGGCGGTGCGGGCCTCCGGATTCATATCGAGAGCGCCGATGCCGTGGCCTCGGTCGCGGCGCTCTTGCGGCGGATCACCGAGGAGGCGAAGATCCGCACCCGGGGGCCGGTGCTTTTCTGCATCGCCAACCGCGCGACCGGCGAGGAGGTCGAGGTCTCCACCGGCTGCGATTTCCCGGTCAACCCGCAGATCAAGGGCGCGATCAAGGCGATGGGCGGCGTCGTGCTGGTCGAGGATATCTGAGGGGGCGGGGCGATGTGGGGCAAGATCGGACGCGCGCTTCTCGTCTTCGTGCCGGCCCTTGCGGCGGCGATCCTCGCCTTGCGGCTGCTCTTCCCGCTCCCCGACCCCGAGATGCGCGCCAGCTCCGCCGCGCGTCCCGCGGGCACCGGCACCGCGCTTGGCGCGGCACTTCTGCCGGCCGCGCAGGCGCATCCCGGCACCTCGGGCGTGCTGCCGCTCTCCTCCGGCCTTGATGCCTTCGCCGCCCGCGTCGCGCTCGCCCGGGCCGCCGAGGCGACGATCGACGCGCAGTATTACATCTGGCAGGACGATCTGACCGGGCTCAGCCTCCTTTCAGAACTGCAGGCGGCCGCCGAGCGCGGCGTCCGGGTGCGGCTTCTTGTCGATGACAACGGTACCCCCGCGCTCGATCAGGAGCTTGCGGCGCTGAACGGGCTGCCCTCCGCCGAGGTGCGGTTCTTCAACCCCTTCACGCTGCGCAGCCCGCGCGCCCTCAACTATGCCTTCGACTTTTTCAGGCTGAACCGGCGGATGCACAACAAGAGCTTCACGGTGGACGGCATCGCCACCATCGTCGGCGGGCGCAACATCGGCGACGTCTATTTCGAGACCGGCGCGGGCCACCTTTACTTCGACCTCGACGTGCTCGCCGTCGGGCCGGCCGCCGCCGATACCGGCGCCGATTTCGACCGCTACTGGAACAGCGCCTCGGCCTATCCCGCCGATCTTCTCATCACGCCCGAGGAGGGCGGCGACGCCCGCCTTGGCGAACGCACGGCGGTGCTGAAGGACAGCCCGCAGGGCGTCGCCTATGCCGGGGCGGTGCGCGGCTCGACCCTCGTGCGGCACATCGAGGATGGCACGCTGCCCCTCGAATGGGTGCCGGCGCGGCTTTTCAGCGACGACCCGGCCAAGGCCGAGGGTCTGGTGGAGCGCGAGGGCCTGATGATCCAGCGCCTGATGGACGAGATCGGCACGCCATCGCGTTCCGTCGACCTCGTCTCGGCCTATTTCATCCCCGGCGTGCGCGGGGCCGAGCGGATCGCGGGATTCGCGGCCTCCGGCGCCCGGGTCCGGACCCTGACCAACGCCCTTGAGGCGACGGATGTGGTGCCGGTCCATGCCGGATACATCGGCTACCGCGCGGCGCTGATCGACGCAGGCGTCGAGGTGTACGAGCTGCGCTCCGACGGCACCGAGCGGCGGGCCGTCAACGACCTCGGGATCGAGGCGCTGTCGAAGGCGGCGCTTCATGCCAAGAGCCTTTCCATCGACGGCAGGCGCATCTTCATCGGCTCGTTCAACTTCGACCCGCGCTCCAAGCAGCTCAATTGCGAGATGGGGCTCCTGATCGACAGCCCTGCCATCGCAAGCGCCATGTCGCGTCAGCTGGACGAGACCTTGCCGCGCATCGCCTGGCGGGTGACGAATGGGCCCGGCGGCGGCCTCGTCTGGACCTCGGAGGCGCCGGACCGCGCGGTCCTGACCTCGACGGTCGAGCCGAACACGACCCGGCCGCTGCGGCTCCTTGTCACCGTCATTGGCTGGCTGCCCGTCGAGTGGCTGCTCTGACCTAGCCGAGCCTGCGGCCGAAAAGTCGCGCGAAGCTGACCGCAAGGATGATCCGCACGAGGTGATGCGCGGTCACGTAAAGGATCGACATCTTCAGGCTAAGCGCGATCAGCCCCATCTCGACCAGCCCGCCGGGCGCAAAGGCTAGGAACACGGCGCGGACAGGTTCGCCCGCGACAGGGGCGACGAGGAAGGAAAAGAGCGTGGCAAGGCCGATCACCGCCAGTGCGTTGCCAACGGCAAGGCGCAGCGCGGTCAGGATGCGCCGCTTAGGCATCCCGGCAAAGCGTACCCCGAGGGAGGTGCCGATCACGATTTGCGCCGCCGCGATCATCCATCCGGGCGGCACGGCCCTGGTCAGGCCGGTGACATGCGCCGCGCCGGACAGGAGGATCGGGCCGAGGACATGGCCGGCAGGAAGCCGCAGCTTCAGACCGATGACCGCGCCGACGATGCCGCAGGCCGTCAAGAGCGCGACATCCCGGAACGTCGGGGCGCTGCCCGCGACCTGCGCACCTCCGGCCGAGCCGACCGCGTGCCCCTCCATCCACGAGAAGGCAAGGGGGATGAACACGATGGTCAGGATCAGGCGCAGGAACTGCAGCATCGCCAGCATCTGGATGTCGGCGCCCGCCTCCTCGCCCATCTGCACCGTCTCGACAAGGCCGCCGGGCGCGGCGCCGTAAAAGGCGGTGCGCCGGTCGATGCCCTGCGCGGAAAGAAGCCTGTAGCCGGTGTAATGGGCGATCGGGATGAACAGGCAAAGCGCCAGAAGCGAAGGGATCCATTGGGGCGCCTCGGACAGGATCTCGGGCCGGGCCGAGCCGCCAATGGCGACGCCGATGACGGGCACGAACAGCATCCGGATGCTCTGCGGCGCCTGCACCATGTGGCCAAGCGGCCGGGTCCCGAGGATCGCCGCCGCCCCCACGGCAACGAGCGAGCCGAGCAGCATCGGCAGCGGCAGGTGGAGTGCCTTCGCGCCAAGCCCCCCCGCGAGGCCAAGGGCATAGGTCAGGCCGACGGTGGGCCAGTCGGGCGTGCCGAAGAAGCGGGAAAGTCGGGTCATGAACAGGATCGCGCGGCCACGGTCGCACCCTGCCCGCCGGGCCGGGGAAGGGCAAGGGGCTAGTAGACCGCCTGCCGGGCCTGCGACAGGAAGAACCCGTGCCCGTCGGCGTTGCGGCAGTCGAGCCCCTCTTCGGACGAGGTGCAGTTGATCCCCCCGAAGGTACCGGTCACGCCGTAGTCCGCCCGGTGCTGCGCGCCAAGGTTCGGCTGCGCCGTCTCGCACAGCATCTGGACCGGCCCCCGGTCCGCCATGAAGAAGGTATGGCCCCAGTCAAGGACGCAGTCCGCGGGCCGGGGCAGGGCGGGCTGCGCCTCGGTCGTCACGATGGTGCAGTAAAGATCGGACCCCTCCGCCTCCTCGCCGACGCTGCAATGGATGTTCCCGCTCGGCGTCTCGAAGGTCCAGACATCCGCCGCCGCCGGCAGCGGGCCGAGGATCAGAAGGGCGGCCATCAGGCGCATCGCGGGGCTCCAGGCTGGGGCAGGCCTTGGCCCGATGCTAGCGCGGCGCGGCCGCGCTGTCACCCCGAGGGACCTACCAGTGCGGCGGCTTCTGGTCGGCCAGCGGGACCGCGCCCGAGGCCTCCGCCTCGACCTCCGCCGCACGCTGCATCAGCATCGCGACCCGGCGGGTGAGGGTGTCGATCTCGCGGCTCTGGCGCGCGACCACGTCCGACAGGTCCTCGACCGCACGGCGCAGGTGCGCGAGGTCTTCCTCGATCCGGTTCTGACGGTCGTCCATCGTCCCTCGCGTCTGTCCGGACCCCTCGGGGCGGGACGGTCAGTGTAGCTACGTCGTAACTACGGAAAAACTACGCCTGTCCTACGCGAAACGGACGGGCTTCGCCATCGCCGTCGCGCTTGTTCCCCCGGCGCCCATCCGCTACACCCGCGCCCGAACGGATATGAGGCTGGGACGATGGCCAAAGAGAAGGGACCGCGGCGGCCGAGGGCCGAGACGCCCAAGGGCTTCCGCGACTATTTCGGCGCCGAGGTGACCGAGCGCAAGGCGATGCTCGACACCATCGCCTCGGTCTATCATCGTTACGGCTTCGACCCCCTGGAGACCTCTGCCGTCGAAACCGTCGAGGCGCTGGGCAAATTCCTCCCCGACGTGGACCGCCCGAACGAGGGCGTCTTTGCCTGGCAGGAAGAGGGCGACTGGCTGGCGCTCCGCTATGACCTGACCGCGCCCCTTGCGCGGGTGGCGGCGCAGTATCGGAACGACCTGCCCACGCCCTACCGCCGCTATGCGATGGGCCCGGTCTGGCGCAACGAAAAGCCGGGGCCGGGGCGGTTCCGGCAGTTCTACCAGTGCGATGCGGACACGGTCGGAAGTGCTTCCGTCGCGGCAGATGCCGAGATCTGCGCGATGCTGTCGGATACTCTGGAAGAGGTCGGCATCCCCCGCGGCGACTATGTCGTGCGAGTCAACAACCGGAAAATTCTTAATGGTGTCATGGAGGTAGCTGGCGTTCTTGATCCTTCCGATCCGGAGCGTTTTTCGCACGAACGCGGTATCGTCCTGCGCGCCATCGACAAGATTGACCGTCTGGGCGAGGCCGGGGTACGGGCGCTCATCGGCAAGGGCCGCATGGACGACAGCGGCGACTTCACCAAGGGCGCGGGCCTCTCGGACGAGCAGGCCGACATCGTCCTCGGCTTCATGTCCGCCAAGCGGGAAACCGGCGCGGCGACCGTCTCGCGTCTGCGCGAACTGGCAGGGGCGTCCGAGACTGGCAGGAGCGGCGCACAAGAGCTTGAGGATATTTCAGAACTTCTGGACGCCCAAGGCTACGGCCCCGACCGCATCGTGATCGACCCCTCTATCGTTCGCGGCCTCGGCTACTACACCGGTCCGGTCTTCGAGGCCGAGCTGACCTTCGA
>JAGRDU010000160.1:0-4517 GCA_020446905.1 Paracoccaceae bacterium
CAGATGAACCAGGCGGTGTTCCTCGCGCTTCTGCAGCCCGGCGACACCTTCATGGGCCTCGACCTCAACTCTGGCGGCCACCTCACCCATGGCTCGCCGGTCAACATGTCGGGCAAGTGGTTCAATGTAGTCTCCTATGGCGTGCGCAAGCAGGATGAACTCCTCGACTTGGAGGCAATCCGCGAAAAGGCGCTGGAGACGAAGCCGAAGCTGATCGTCGCCGGCGGCACCGCCTATTCCCGCATCTGGGACTGGGCCGCGTTCCGCAAGATCGCGGACGAGGTCGGCGCATATCTGATGGTCGACATGGCTCATATCGCCGGGCTTGTGGCCGGCGGCCAGCACCCTTCGCCCCTGCCCCATGCCCATGTAGTCACCACCACCACCCACAAAAGCTTGCGCGGACCGCGCGGCGGCATGGTGCTGACGAACGACGAGGAGATCGCGAAAAAGATCAACTCCGCCGTCTTTCCCGGCCTTCAGGGCGGCCCGCTCATGCATGTCATCGCCGCCAAAGCCGTCGCCTTCGGCGAGGCCTTGCGCCCCGAATTCCAGAACTACGCCGCGCAGATCGTCAAGAACGCCAAGGCAATGGCTGACCAGCTGATGAAGGGCGGCATAAACATCGTCTCGGGCGGCACCGACAACCACCTGATGCTCGCCGACTTGCGCCCGAAAAAGGTGACCGGCAAGGCGACCGAGGCCGCCCTCGGCCGTGCGCACATCACCTGCAACAAGAACGGCGTGCCCTTCGACCCCGAAAAGCCCTTCGTCACCTCCGGCATCCGCCTCGGCACCCCCGCCGGCACCACGCGCGGCTTCAAGGAGGCGGAGTTCCGCCAGATCGCCGACTGGATCGTCGAGGTGGTCGATGGCCTTGCCGCCAACGGTGACGCCGGCAATGCCGAAGTCGAGGCGAAGGTCCGCGCCGAGGTCTCTGCCCTCTGCGCGCGCTTCCCGCTTTATCCCGGGCTGTAAGCCCGGCCGGAAAAGGCAGGATAACCCCCGCCTTGGCGGGGGTTTCTCATTTTGGCAACAGCCGCCTCAGACCAGCCCGCGCCAGATCAGCACGATCAGAAGCAGCACGATGGTCACGAAGATACCCGTGCCGAACCCTGTCAGCATCTCGAGCAGCAGCGCACGCCGCCGCGTCTCGGCCCCGAGCGGCTTGAGATGGCGCACGCAGATGTCATAGGCACGCGCGATACGCGGGTGATCGAGCTGCATCTGCAGGCGCGGCACCCGCGCCGTCTCCGCCGCCGCCGCCAGCACCTCGGCCTCGCGCCGCACCTTGCGCGGCAGGCGCCGCCCGCCCCGCGCAAGCTTCTCGGTCAGGCTCGCGCCGCGCACCTTCAGGCGGCTCTCCATGAGTTCGGCCACCCGCCCCGCCATCTGCTGAACCGTGACCGACATCGACCCCTCATCCGCGCCCCTGCAACACTACTTTGCCCGTCCCGCCCCTGCAACGCCACTGGCCGCCGTCGCATCCTCGCGCTATGAGGGGCCATGCTGAATTTCACCGATACGGGCGAGGCCACCGGCCTGCCGACCCTCCTCATCGTGCACGGCCTCTTCGGCTCGGCCCGGAACTGGGGGGCGATCGCGAAGCGGCTGTCGTCGGACCGCCGCGTCGTCTCGGTCGACATGCGCAACCATGCCGAGAGCTTCCGCGCCGGAACCCAGACCTACCCGGAGATGGCGGGCGATCTGGCCGGGGTGATCCACGAGATCGGCGCGCCGGTCGATGTCCTCGGTCATTCGATGGGCGGCAAGGCGGCGATGCAGCTCGCCCTGACAGAGGGCGCGCTGGTGGACCGCCTGATCGTTGCAGACATCGCGCCCGTCGCCTGTGGCCACAGCCAGTCGCACCTCATCCACGCGATGCGCGACCTCGACCTCGCGGGCCTTTCCGCACGGTCCGAGGCTGACCGCCGCCTTGCCGCGCGGGTGCCGGACGACGGGGTGCGCGCCTTCCTCCTCCAGTCGCTCGACCTCAAGGCCGACCCGCCGCGCTGGCGGCTGAACCTCGACGTGCTCGAGGCCGAGATGGACAAGATCACCGGCTGGCCCGCCACGCACGGCCGCTTCGACCATCCGGCGCTCTTTCTGACCGGCGCGCTGTCCGACTATGTCCGCCCCGAGCACCGCGCGGCGATCAAGGCGCTCTTTCCGAATGCCCGGTTCGCCAAGATCCAGGGCGCGGGTCACTGGCTCCACGCGGAAAAACCGCGCGAGTTCGAGGCGACGGTGCGGGCCTTCCTTGCCCGCTCGCCGCTCTGATCAGGTCTCGGCGATCTTCTTCGCGATGATCCAGGCCGCCGGAATGCCGGCAAGCGCACCGACGATCGCCGCGGCGATCACGCTTTTCATGTCGAACATGTTCATCGTCAGCACGGCGACGATCGCCGCGCCGGCCAGCGCCGTGCCGGCAAGCGAATACATGATGAGGAACAGACGGAACATGGACGGGGCCCTTCCTTCTTGCGCGCGTTCCAGGCCCCTGACCTAGGACGCCGCCGACGCCGCCGCCTTGATCTGGATCAGCCCGCGCAGTCGAGGTCGAACCGGGCTACCCCGGTATCGCCGGGGATCTTCGTCACCATCGACCCCGCGATGACCGCGCACCCCGTCGCCTCGGCCGCCGCCTCTTCCATCAGGCGCGGCACCGGCGCGCGTTCGGCCCGGGTCAGATAGCCCATCCGGACGACCTCTGCCTCGTTGCCCTGATGAAAGACCGTGAAGACGATGCCGCCCCGCGTCACCTCGTGCCGCGCCGCGCCGAACATCTCGGGCGCGGGGGAGGCGCCGCAGGCGGCAAGGAGCAGAAGTGGTGGAAGAAGGCGTGTCATGCGCCGATCCTGTGCCGAAAGCGTTAATGCCGGATTAACATTGGCCCCTCGGGGGCTTGAATGACCCGGAGCCTGCCCCCAAGATCGCGCGACGATCACCTGGGGGTAACGAACATGAAGCACCTGACGCGCATCGCCGCGCTTTTCCTTGTCCTGTCCACGGCAGCCTGCGGCCCGCTCCTCGTCGGCGCCGGCGGCGCCGTCATCGCCGACAAGGTGGCCGAGGACCAGACCGGCACCGATGGCCTCTTCTGACGCCCCTCAGACCGGCCGCCGCAGCGCGCGCAGCCCGGCGAAGGGACGGCTCAGCCCGCCGGTCAGCGGATAAAGCGCCGCCTGCAGCGAATGATAGATGTCCGGCTTGCCCGCGAACTGCCGGCAGGCCGGGCGGTTGTCCGGCCCGAGCTCGGGGAACCAGCCGCCCCGAGGGGCGTCGATCAGATGCGACTCGGCAAAGGACCAGAGCCGGTCGTACCACAGGGCGTCCTCGGTCCGGGGATCGGCCTTCATGAGCGCGGCGAGCGCCCCGATGCCCTCCGTCACCGGCCACCAGTAGCGCTCGGCCCTGTCCACACGGCCATCCGCGCCGACCGTATAGACCAGCCCGCCGCGCTCCGGGTCCCATCCGTCCGCCAGCGCCTGACGCGTCAGCCGACGCGCCGTTTCGACCGTGCCATCCCCGGGGCGCCCGCCAAGGTCCCAGAGCTGCAGGATCAGCCGCGCCCATTCCAGCGCATGGCCCGGCGTCGTCCCCGGAGGGCGAAACACCGGATCGCCCGCATAATCCTCGTCGACCCGCCAGTCCGCGCCATAATGCTCCGGGATGCGCCAGCCGTGCGCCGGCGCCATCTCGCCCGTGAAGAACGCCGCGATCCGCGCCGCACGCGTCAGGAAGGCCGCCTCCCCCGTCGCCTCATGGGCGGCCATCAGCGCCTCGACCCCGTGCATGTTGGCGTTCATGCCCCGGTAGGTCGAGAACGGCGCCCAGTCCCGCGCCCACTCGTCCGCGAACCGTCCCGGTACCTCATCCCAGAACCGCGTCTCCAGCACCTCCGCCACATCTGCCAGAAGCGCGTCTGCCCGCGGGTGCCCCACCTCCAGCGCGCTCGCCGCCGCCAGAAGCACGAAGACATGCCCGTAGGCCAGCTTGCGCCCGTCGCGGATGCCGCCCTCGTCCACCGCCCAGACATAACCGCCGTGCACCGGATCGCGGTGGCGCGACCAAAGCTCCTCGATCCCCCGGTCGACGATCTCCGCCGCGCCGCCCGCGCCCATCACCTGCCCCAGCGCATAGGCATGGACAAGCCGCGTCACCGTATGCAGCTCTTGCGCCGCGCCGCTTATCGGCTCCCCCGCGAGGTCCAGCACCGCAAGGCCCCGCCCCGGCACCAGACTGCCCCGGAAAAAGCCGAACTGCCGCTCCGCCTCGGCCAGCAGCCAGTCCCGGTGCCCCGGCGTTCCCCAGCGCCCCTCCCCCATTGACCGCCCCCCAAATCCCGCGCATATCGCCGGGATCATGACCGAGCTCGCCCAGATCCGCAATTTCTCCATCGTGGCGCATATCGACCACGGCAAATCCACCCTTGCCGACCGTCTCATCCAGATGACCGGCACCGTGGCCGAGCGGGAGATGAAGGCCCAGCTTCTCGACTCGATGGATATCGAGCG
>JAGRDU010000160.1:4551-5057 GCA_020446905.1 Paracoccaceae bacterium
ATCGAATACCCCGCGAAGGACGGCAAGACCTACGTCCTCAACCTCATCGACACGCCGGGCCATGTCGACTTCGCCTACGAGGTCTCGCGCTCCATGCGCGCCGTCGAGGGCTCGCTCCTCGTCGTGGACGCCACGCAGGGGGTCGAGGCACAGACCCTCGCCAACGCCTATCAGGCGATCGACGCCGACCACGACCTCGTCCCCGTCCTCAACAAGATCGACCTGCCCGCCTCCGACCCCGACCGGGTGAAGGCCGAGGTCGAGGATGTCATCGGCATCGACGCCTCCGAGGCGATCCCGATCTCCGCCAAGACCGGCGTCGGCATCCCCGACGTCTTGGAGGCGATCGTCCACCGCCTGCCCTCGCCGAAGGGCGACCGCGAGGCGCCCTTGAAGGCGATGCTCGTCGACTCATGGTACGACAGCTACCTCGGCGTCGTCGTCATGATCCGCGTCATGGACGGCGTCATCCGCAAGGGCGACCGCATCAAGATGATGCAGACGGG
>JAGRDU010000016.1 GCA_020446905.1 Paracoccaceae bacterium
GTCGACCTTGGACGGATCCTTGCCGGAGAACGCGCCGCCGCCGTGGCGGGCCCAGCCGGCGTAGGTGTCGACGATGATCTTGCGGCCCGTCAGGCCCGCGTCGCCGTCCGGCCCGCCGATCACGAACTTGCCCGTCGGATTGACGTGCCATTCGGTCTTGCCGGTCAGCCAGCCCTGCGGCAGCACCTCGCGGATATAGGGCTCGACGATCGCACGCACGTCGGCCGACGAGAGCGCCGGGTCGAGATGCTGCGTCGAGAGCACGAGCGAGGTCACCTCGACCGGCTTGCCGCCTTCGTAACGGATCGAGAGCTGAGACTTGGCGTCGGGGCCGAGCTTCGGCTCGGTGCCGTTCTTGCGCACCTCGGCGAGGCGGCGGAGGATCGCGTGGGCATACTGGATCGGCGCCGGCATCAGCTCGGGCGTTTCGTCCACCGCATAGCCGAACATGATGCCCTGATCCCCGGCGCCCTCGTCCTTGTTGCCCGAGGCGTCGACGCCTTGGGCAATGTCCGCGGACTGCGCGTGAAGGTAGCTGTCGACCTTCAGGTTGGCCCAGTGAAAGCCGTCCTGCTCGTAGCCGATGTCCTTCACGCAGGCCCGCGCGATCTCCTCGACCTGCGCGATGACGGAGCCGGGGCCGCGCACCTCGCCGCCGATGACGACGCGGTCGGTGGTAGCGAAGGTCTCGCAGGCGACGCGCGCCTGAGGGTCCTCGGCGAGGAACGCATCGAGGACGGCATCGGAAATGCGGTCGCACACCTTGTCGGGGTGCCCTTCAGCCACGCTTTCGGAGGTGAAGGTATAATTCTGTCTGGACATGAAATGCTCCATTGGGGTGATCCCCGCCACGCCAGGAAGCCGTTGTGGCGGTTCGGCCCTCCCTATCCTTCCCCGGCGGGGGGGTCAATGCGATTGGCGCCGCCGGAAAAATCCCAGTGCTGCGAGAAGCGACAACAGAAGGATCGCGGCAGGACTGTCGCCGGTCCGGGCATAAAGGGTGCGCGGCAGGGACGGCGGCACCTCGGCGTCGAACCAGCCTTCGGCGCCGAGCGGCAGCGACTGAAGGACGCGCCCCCTGGCGTCGATCACCGCCGTGACGCCGGTATTGGCGACCCGCAGAAGCGGCAGCCCCTGCTCGACCGCGCGGAGCTGCGCCTGCGCGAGGTGCTGATAGGGGCCGGCGACACGCCCGAACCAGCCGTCATTCGTCACCTGCAGCACCCAGTCGGCGCGGTCTGGCGCGGCGCGAAGGTCCTGCGGGAAGACGGCCTCGTAGCAGATCAGCGGCAGCACCTTGCCTGCCGGCCCGAGGTCGATAACGCGCGCCCCCGGGCCTGCGGTATAGCCCGCCCCCTCCTGCGCGGCAAAAGCGGTGATGCCGAACCGCGCGGCTAGATCGCCAAGCGGGATGTATTCGCCGAAGGGGACGAGATGCCACTTGTCGTAGATCGCGACCGGATCGCCGCCCCCGTCGATCACTGCGAGGCTGTTGTAATAGCGCGCCCCGTCGGACCGCTGGACGCCGGTCGCCACCGGCACGCCCCCTGCGGCGACGGCAAGGGTGCCGGTCAGGAAGGGACCGGACTGCTCAAGAAGGAACGGCAGCGCCGTCTCCGGCCAGACGATGAGGTCGAGCGGGCGGTCGGCCGGGGCGGCGGTGGCGGTCACAAGGCGGTCAAGGAAGACGCGCCACATGTCGGCACGCCACTTCAGGCGCTGGTCCGCGTCGGGCTGGACCAGCCGGACGCGGATCGCGGGGTCGCGCGGCGCCTCGCTTGCGGCCAGAAGCAGCGTGCCGCCGCCCCAGAACGCCGCCAGCAGGGCGAGTGAAACGCCCGCCGCCAGAGCCCGGTCACGCGGGCTTGTCGCCGCCGCCGGAAGCGCGGCCATCAGCGCCGTCAGAAGGCTGAGACCGACCGGTCCGGCCCAGGCAGCCGCCTGCATCACCGGCGTGCCGATCCAGATGTGGCCGACAAGCGCCCAGGGAAACCCGGTGAAGATGTAGCCGCGCAGGAGGTCCGATGCGGCAAGGCCGACCGCGAACCCGATGGCACGGGTGGCCTGGGTCCGGCCAAGCGCCGCAATCCATGCGGGGAGCAGCCAGAAGACCGCCATGCCGGCGGCCATCAGGACAAGCGCGAAAGGCGCCATCCAGCCATAGACCTCCGGCTCGACCAGAAACGGCTCGACGATCCAGAAGAGCGCGCCCGCGCCATAGCCTGCGCCCCCCGCCCAGCCAAGCCAGTTGCGCGGCGCAACGGCGCTTTCGCGCGCGACGAGCGTCGTCAGGAGCACGAGCGCAGCAAGCGCGACGGGCCAGAGCCCCCAGGGCGCCTGCCCCAGCGCGACCGCTGCCCCGGCGGCCGCGGCGAGGGCAAGTCGCGCCGGCGCCGGTCGGGCCGCGCGCCCGAACACCCGGCGCAGGAACGCTTTCATCTCAGGCCTTGGCCTGCGGCAGGCGGACCCTCAGCCGCTTGATCCGGCGCGGGTCGGCATCCACGACCTCGAACTCGGCGCCGCTTTCGTGACGGATCACCTCGCCGCGCGCCGGCACCCGGCCAAGCAGCATGAAGACAAGACCACCAAGCGTGTCGATCTCCTGATCCTCGGCATCGGCGGCAAGCTTTGAGCCGATCTGGGCTTCGAAATCCGCGAGGGGCGCACGGGCCTGTACAAGATACTGGCCCGGCTTTTCCTCGGCCCAGAGACCGTCCTCCGAGGTGTCATGTTCGTCCTCGATCTCGCCGATCACGGTCTCGATCAGGTCCTCGATGGTCACAAGCCCGTCCACGCCGCCGTATTCGTCGATCACGAGCGCCATGTGGATGCGCTCGGACTGCATCTTCTGCAAGAGCACCCCGATCGGCATCGAGGGCGGCGCATAGAGCAAGGGGCGCAGCATCTTGCGAAGGTTGAAGCGCGGCTTCGGCGTGGTGAAGGCCTGCTGCAGGGCAAGGTCCTTCAGGTGAATGAGGCCTATCGGGCTGTCGAGCGTGCCCTTGAAGACGGGTAGGCGCGAGAATCCGCTCTCGCTGAAAGTCGCGACCAGATCGTCCAGCGTCACCGTGACCGGCACCGCGACGATTTCGGGCTTGGGGATCGCGACGTCCTCGACGCGCATCTTGCGCAGGTTGCCGATGCCCGGCAACGGCGCGCTCGCCGGCGCGCGAACCGCGTCACCGCGCGCCTCGACCTTTACGTCGCTGTCACCGTCCGATTGCGAGAAGGCATCCATGATGCGACCGAAAAAGCCGCGCTGCCCGTTACTGTCTGCGGGGTCGGCCGAGGTCTCGGCCAAACTAGACCCGTCTGAACTGTCGCCCATCTGTCCTTTCCAAATATCCGCCCGGCACCAACCGGGGCGGTTCACTCATATGGGTTCTGAAGACCCAGCTTGGCAAGTATGCGAATCTCGACCGCTTCCATCAATGCCGCATCACCGTCGCGCACATGATCGTAGCCGAGAAGATGTAACAGGCCGTGGACAAGCAGATGCGTCACGTGGTCCGCGACGGGCTTGCCCTGTTCCTCGGCCTCGCGGGCACAGGTTTCCCAGGCGATGGCGATGTCGCCAAGCTCCTCCGGCATGTCCCCGGGTCCGGGGCGCGGACGCTCCGGCGCACCCCCGTCCCTCTCCGCGCCGCGTTCGTCCGAGGGCCATGACAGCACGTTGGTCGGCTGCGGCTTGCCACGGAAATCGGCGTTGAGATCGGCGATGCGGGCATCCGAGCAGCCAAGGAGGCTGATGAGGAACCCTGCGGGGCCGAGCGCCTGATCCGCCATGACCGCGCGCGCGGCCGCCTCGGCCTTGTCGGCCAATCCGAACGCCTGCCAGCGCGCATCCTCGGTCAGGGTTTCAACCAGCGGCTCCATCGTCGCGGTCATAGGCCTCGATGATGCGGGCGACAAGCGGGTGGCGCACGACGTCCTTGGCGGTGAAGTAGTTGAAGCTGACACCCTTCACGCCCGCAAGGATGCGCTCCGCATCCTGCAGGCCCGAGGCCGTGCCGCGCGGAAGGTCGACCTGCGTCCGGTCGCCGGTGATGACCATGCGACTACCTTCCCCAAGGCGGGTCAGGAACATCTTCATCTGCATCGTCGTCGCGTTCTGCGCCTCGTCCAGCACGACGAAGGCGTTCGACAGGGTGCGGCCGCGCATGAAGGCCAGGGGCGCGATCTCGATCCGCTTTTCCTCCATGAGCTTCTGCACCTGCTTCGCCGGAAGAAAGTCGTTCAGCGCATCGTAGAGCGGCTGCATGTAGGGATNNNNTGTCGCCGGGCAGGAAGCCGAGCCTTTCGCCCGCCTCGACTGCCGGGCGCGAGAGGATCATCTTGTCGACATGCCCGCCGATCATCATCGTCACGCCGACGGCGACGGCGAGGTAGGTCTTGCCGGTGCCCGCCGGTCCGATGCCGAAGGCAAGCTCGTTGGAAAAGAGGTTCTTGACGTAGGCCTTCTGCGCCTCGGTCCGGGGTTCGATCTGCTTCTTGCGGGTGCGCAGTTCATACCGGCCGCCCGCGAACATCTCGAGTTGCTCGTCGAGGCTCGGCGGGGCGATGCGCTCGGCCTCGCTCATGCGGATGGTCGCGTCGATCTCGCCCGCGTCGATGGGGCGGCCAGACTGCAGCTTGGCGTAGAGCGCGGTGATGACATTGGCGGCCCTGCCCCGGGCATCCAGCGCCCCGACGACGGCGATCTGGTTGCCGCGCCTAAGGATGTGGACCCCAAGCTGGTGCTCGATCTGGGCGAGGTTGCGGTCGAACTCACCGCACAGGTCGATCAGCAGGCGGTTGTCGGCAAATTCCAGAAGAGTCTCATGCAGATCTTCAGGACGCGGCGGCGGGGTCAGTGCGCTGATGCCCAAGCAAGTCTCCTTCAGACTGGCGAACCTGAAATAGATGGTGCCTCTGCCTGCGAATCAAAGCAAGAGACCCGCACAGAATTGTGGCGAGCGGCGAAAAATTGTGCTTCGGGGCCGCCATTCCTGCTTCCGTCGCATAAATTTCGGTCGGTCCGCGACGAGTGGACCTCAGGACGCGGCGATCTCACCGGCCAGAGAGTTCGGCGCTGACGCCGTGATCCGCACGCGGGCTATGGTGCCGGGGGTGGCATCGGTCATAACATGGACCGCGTGGAGGTAGTCGGACTTGCCGACCATCTGGCCGTTCAGGCGCCCCGGTTTCTCGAGCAACACCGAAACCTCGCGCCCGACCATTCCCGCCTGCGCCGCGCGCTGCTGCTGAAGGATCAGGGCCTGAAGCTCCTGCAGCCTTGCATCCGCCACATCGGCCGCGACCGGGGGCTTTTCCGCTGCAGGCGTGCCGGGACGGGCGGAGTATTTGAACGAATAGGCCATGCCGTAGTTCACCGTCCGGATCAGGTCCATCGTCGCGGCGAAGTCCTCGTCCGTCTCGCCGGGGAAGCCGACGATGAAGTCGCCCGACATGAGCATGTCGGGACGCGCGGCGCGGATCTTTTCGACGAGGCGGACATAATCCTCGGCCCGGTGCTTGCGCGCCATCGCCTTGAGGATCCTGTCCGAGCCCGATTGCACCGGCAGGTGCAGGTAGGGCATCAGCTTGGCCTCCTCGCCATGCGCGGCGATGAGGTCATCGGACATGTCGTTGGGGTGCGAGGTCGTATAGCGGATGCGCTCCAGCCCGTCGACCTTCGCCAGTGCGCGGACGAGGCGGGCGAGCGACCAATCGCCGCCCTCCCCTGCCCCGTGATAGCCGTTGACGTTCTGGCCGAGAAGCGTGATCTCGCGCACGCCCTTCTCGACGAGGCCACGCGCCTCGCGAAGCACCCGGTCCGCCGGGCGCGAGACTTCCGATCCGCGCGTGTAGGGCACGACGCAGAAGGCGCAGAACTTGTNNCGCAGCCTTCCTGCACCGTCAGGAACGCGGTCGGGCGCACCGCGGCCTTCGGCCGGTCGGGCAGGTGGTCGAACTTGTCCTCTTCGGGAAAGTCGGTGTCGACGGTCTTCTCCCCCGCCTCGGCGGCCTTCGCCATCGCGGGCAGGCGGTGATAGCTTTGCGGGCCCACCACCAGATCGACCAAAGGCATCCGCGTCAGGATCTCCGCCCCCTCGGCCTGCGCGACGCAGCCGGCGACGCCGATCTTCAGGTCGGGTTTCTCGGCCTTCAGCGGGCGGAGGCGCCCAAGGTCGGAATAAAGCTTCTCGCTCGCCTTCTCGCGGATGTGGCAGGTGTTCAGAAGCACCATGTCGGCGTCTTCCAGGACCTCGGTCGTGACATAGCCTTCGGCGCCCATGGCTTCGGCCATGCGCTCGCTGTCGTAGACGTTCATCTGACAGCCGTAGGTCTTGATGAAGAGCTTCTTCGTCATCGGGCTCACCGGGATCGGGACGGGCGTTCCTAGCGCAAAGCCCCCCGCGCCGCAATTGCCGCGGCTTGCATTTGCCCGGGCGCTGGCCAATTCTGGCGGCCCCGCGCATTCACTTGACCTCAAGGCCCATGGACTTCCCGTCGCCCCACGAACTGCTCACGAACGGCCGGAGACTTGTCGCGAAAGGTCCCGTCGCGTTGATCTTCGTCGAGGACGCGATCGAGATCGCTTCGACCCTGCGCCATCACGCCGCGCTCGGGTTCCGCGAGGTGATCGCCTTCGCGCCTGCCGCGATCCCGGCGCCCGATGAGGTGAGCGGACTGGCCCACTGGGTGACCTGCGACACCCACGCGCCGGGCGCGGTCCGGGCCACGGTGAACGCCGTCATCGCCGCCGCGCCCGCCGGAACCTGGTTCTACTACGGCTACAACGCCGAATACCTGTTCTTCCCGTTCAGCGAGACACGGACGGTGGGCGAGCTTCTCGCCTTCCACGCCGAGGAGCGGCGGGACGCGATGCTGGCCTCGGTCATCGACCTCTATGCGCCCGACCTTGGACGCCATCCCGACGCGGTGAGCCTTGCAGAGGCGATGTTCGACCGGAGCGGCTACAGCGCCCTGCCGCGCCACGACCCCGAGACGGGCGCGGTCCTCGAGCGGCAGCACGACCTTTTCGGGGGCCTGCGGTGGCGGTTCGAGGAGCATGTGCCGTGGGAGCGGCGCAGGATCGACCGCGTCGCGCTTTTCCGTGCGGCGCCGGGCCTTGCGCTGCGCGAGGATCACACCTTCAGCACTGAGGAATACAACACCGGCGAATGCCCCTGGCACCGCAACCTGACGGCGGCGGTCCTGTCGTTCCGGGCGGCGAAAGCGCTGAAGAGCAACCCCGGATCGACCTACGACATCCGGAGCTTCCTCTGGCAGCATTCGACCCCGTTCGAGTGGCGCGCGCAGCAACTGCTCGACCTCGGGATCATCGAACCCGGCCAGTGGTTCTGACGGGCGGCTCAGTCCCGCACGTCGATCTCGATCATCACCGGCCCGTCCTTGGGCGGGTTGGCCCCGAGCGCGGCGGCGACAGCGGCGGGGTCGGCGGCAACGCAGACATGGGGCACGCCGCAGGCGCGGGCGATCAGCGCGAAATCCGGCGGGACGGGATCGGTGCCGATGGGCTCCGCGCCCGCCGCGACCATCGCCTCGGCAATCTCGCGATAGGCGCGGTTATTCCAGATGACGAAGGTCAGCGGCACACGCTCCTGCACCGCGGTCATGAGTTCAGGCAGCGTGAACTGCGCGCCGCCGTCACCGGCGAGGCAGATCACGGGCGCCTCTGGTGCAGCGATGGCGGCACCGATCGCGGCGGGCAGGCCGTATCCCAGCGCGCCATAGCCCGTCGCGGCGTTGAACCAGCCGCCGGGGCGGTCATGATCGTAGTAAAGGTTGCCGGCGTAGACCGGCTGCGTGGAATCGCCAACGAGAATCGCGCCCGGCACGGCATCGCGGATCGCCTCCAGCACGGCAAGCTGCCGCCGCATCGCGGGCTCAAGCGCCGCGCGCGCGGCCTCGCGGGCGCGGGCCGCCCGCGCCAAACCGTCCGAGCGCTGTCGGTCCTGCAACATCGCGGCGAGCCCGGGCAGGATCGCCTCGGCATGACCCTCAAGCGCGATCTCCGCCGGGTGGCGCGCCATCTGCGCGGCATCGACCTCGATGCGGATCAGGAAGGCGGGGCGCGGCACGCCGCCGACGACATACATGTCGTACTCGGTCGGCCCGAATTCCGTCCCGACGGCCAGCACCATATCGGCCCCGCGCATCAGGTCGCGCACCGGCTCAAGGCTGGGGCTGGCGGGCACGGTCAGGGCGTGGCCGTGCATCAGACCGCGCGCGTTGGCGGTCTGCACGACCGGCGCGCCGAGCCGTTCGGCGACCGCGCGGAGGGCTTCGCCGGCAAACCGCGCACCACCACCGGCAAGGATGAGGGGCCTTTGCGCGGTGCCGAGCACCTGGGCGGCGCGCCGGAGGGCATCGAGGGGGAGGGCCGGCGCGGCGGGCGCGGCGGGCGCGGGGATGTCGTCAGCCTGCATCGGCATCACGTCCGTCGGCACCTCGATATGCCGGGGACCGGGGCGGCCGGACGCAAGGCCCGCGAAGGCGCGTCCGAGAGCAGACGCCAGCCCCTCAGGCCCCTCGATGCGCTCGGAGCCGAGCGCGACAAGCGCGGTCATGCCCCGCTGATCGGGAAGCTCGTGCAAGTGGCCCATGCCGCGCCCGAGTGTGTCCCGACGGTTCACCCCCGAGACGACCAGCATCGGCACCGAATCCGCCCGCGCCTGCGCCATCGGGGTCAGCATGTTGGTCAGCCCCGGCCCGGTGATGACGAAGGCCACACCCGGACGCCCCGAAACGCGGGCGTAGCCGTCGGCCATGAAGCCTGCCCCCTGCTCGTGGCGCGGCGTGACATGGCGGATGCCGGACCCGGCTAGACCCCGGTAAAGCTCGACCGTATGGACACCGGGGATGCCAAAGACGACCTTGACCCCGCGATCCTTCAGCGCCCGGACAAGGGCCTCGCCCACCGTGGTCATGCGATCCTCCGTTCGGAAAGCGTCAGGGAATGCGCCGCGATCCTGTCGCAGGCCTCGGCGAAGACCGCGTCCGGCACCGTCAGCGCGACGCGCACCCAGCCGGAGAGCGAGTGACCGAAGGATGCGCCGGGCATCACCGCGACACCCGTCCGGTCCAGCAGGTCGAAGGCATAGGCGTGGTCCGTCAGCCCGGTGGCCGATATGTCGATCAGCGCGAACATCCCTGCCTCGGGCCGGTGCACCGACAGCAGTGCGCCCTGCCCGAGCCGGTCCGCCAGAACCCCGGCCCGCAGCGCGAAGCGCTGGCGCATGCCCGCTGCGGCGGTCGAAGGCGCCCGCAACGCCGCGGCGGTCATGTCCGCGATGAAGGGCTGGTTGCCGAAGAGCATCGTCTCGGAGAGCGGCAGAAGCCGCGCGGCGAATTCCGCCGACCCGACCGCCCAGCCAGAGCGGAAGCCCGGCGCCGCATGGGACTTCGAGATCGAGGAGACGACGATGGTCCGGTCCGCGAGCTCCGCCCGGTCGAAGGGCGAGGCGAAGGACGCGCCGTCGAACACCAGTTCTTCGTAGACCTCGTCCGAAATGATCCAGAGATCTTGCCGCCGCGCGATCTCGCCGATGGCGACAAGATCCTCGGGCCGCAGCACCGCACCGGTGGGATTGTGCGGCGTGTTGAGAAGGATCGCGCGCGTCCGGGGCGTCACGCGCGCGTCAATGTCTTCGGCGGTGAAGCGGAAGCCGCGCTCCGGCCTGAGCGGCACGGGAGCGACCCGCGCGCCGCTCGACACCACCACGGCCTCATAGGTCGCATACATCGGGTCGCCGACGATGACCTCGGTGCCGGGCTCCGCGATGCCCCGCATCACCGCGTAAAGCGCGGTCTGGGTTCCGGGAAAGCAGAGGACCTGATCGGCGCCGACCGGACGGCCCGCCCGCGTCGAATAGCGCGCGGCAAGGACCTCGCGCAGGCCGGGTTCGCCGCGCCCGGACGAATATGTCGTGCGCCCCGCCCGCATCGCCAGCGCGGCGGCCTCGACAAGGTCGGGCGGCGTTGCGACGTCTGGGTTTCCGATGGTCAGGTCGATCACCTCACGCCCGGCGCGCGCCCTGTCCTGCGCGGCATAGTGCACCTCCCACTTCGCCGAGCCGAGCGGGGCGAGCGCGTCGAGGACGGGGGCATATCTCATGGCTGGTCTCCGTCAAGGTCGAGGCCTATCAGCGCGCCGACAGCGGACAGGCCGATGCGCTCGACCTCTCCCGCCGCGAAGGCTTCGGGCAGGACGCCGCCTTCCAGCCAGAGCCCGTCGATGACCGCGTTGCAGGCGATGGCGAGGCGGCGCAGGTCATCCGGGGCCGTCGTGCGCCCCGCCTCGGCAAGAGCCTTGGCGATGAGGCCCTGCAGACGATCGCGATAGGCCAGATAGGTCGCCTCGTGCGTCTTCCGCATCCCGGCGTCGCGCCGCACCATGTGCAGGAACGCGGCCCAGAGCGAGACCGCCCGTGCATCGACCACGGGCGGCGTCAGCGAGGCCGAGACGAACTGCGCGAGCCGGCTTGCGGCGTTGCCCGTGCCGAGGGTGCGGGCGCTGTCCTCGGTCTGCCGCGACATGTGGGCGAGGTAGGCGGCATTCAGAAGCTCTTCCTTCGAGCGGAAATGATGCCGGATCATCCCGGGAGAGAGCCCTGCCATCTCGGCGATGGCGCGCACCGTCGCGGCACCGGGTCCGGCGTCGGCCATGAGGCTCAGCGCGGCGGACACGAGGTCCGCGCGACGGTCCCCGGGTACGCCGCGCGTGAATTTCCGGGCGCTGTCCGACATTCCGGTCCCCAATACAATACGCTTGTATTATTTCCGCCCGCAGGCTTTGCTGCAAGCGAAATCCGCTGGCCTTCGCCAGCCGGCCGGGGCATCGTTCCGGCTCTGACCGGAGCACGAAAATGAAGAACACCGACCGCCTTTGGGACATCGTCGAGAACCACCGCGAGGCTTTCACCGGACTTGCCGACCGCGTCTTCGACACGCCCGAGGTCGCCTATACCGAGTATGAAAGCGTCGCCGCGCATATCGAGATGCTTCAGGCGACCGGCGCGCGCATCACCCGCGATCTCGCCGGCATCCCGACAGCCGTGATGGGCGAATGGGGAAGCCGTGGGCCGGTCATCGCGATCCTTGGCGAATACGACGCCCTGCCCGCCCTCGGGCAGGAGCCGGGCGTGGCGGAGGAACGCCCCATGGGCGCCTTCGGCCACGGCTGCGGACACAACCTTCTTGGCTCGGCCGCGATGATGGCGGCGGTGGGCCTGCGCGACTGGCTGGCCGAGACCGGGACCCCGGGCCGGGTGCGCTATTACGGATGCCCGGCCGAAGAGGGCGGCGCGGCCAAGACCTTCATGGTGCGCGCGGGGCTTTTCGACGACGTCGACGCCGCGATCAGCTGGCACCCGGCGGACTATACTGGCGTCTTCCACGCCGCCTCGCTGGCAAACACCCGCATCGACTTCACCTTCCACGGGCGCGCCTCTCACGCTGCCGGGGCGCCCGAACTTGGCCGGTCCGCCCTTGATGCGGTCGAACTGATGAACGTCGGGGTGAACTATCTGCGCGAGCACATGCCGCCGGGCGCCAAGATCCACTACGCCTATCTCGACGCGGGCGGCACCGCGCCCAACGTCGTGCCCGCGAAGGCCACCGTGCGCCAGCTGATCCGCACCAAGCGCCTGCGCGACCTCAACGCCCTTGTCGAGCGTGTGCGCAAGATCGGCGACGGCGCGGCGCTGATGACCGAGACGCGGGTCGAGACGCGCGTGGTCTCGGCGGTGTCGGACCTTCTTGGCAACCATGTCCTGGAAGAGGCGATGCAGGCGAACCTCGAACGGCTGGGGCCCGTGGATTTCGACGCGGCCGATGTGCCCTTCGCCGAGGCGATCCGCAAGACGCTGACCGAGGATCACATCGCCGACACCTTCCGCCAGCTTGGCCGCCCGATCGACCGGACCCTGCCGCTCTGCGACTTCGTCGTGCCGATCGACGCCGGGACCGAAGCCTCGATGGGATCGACCGATGTGGGCGATGTCAGCTGGGCTGTGCCCACCGTGCAGGCCTGGGTGGCGACCTGCGCCATCGGGACGCCCTTCCATTCCTGGCAGCTGACCGCCCAAGGCAAGAGCCCGGCCGCCCACAAGGGCATGGTCCATGCGGCGAAGGTGATGGCGACGACGGGGCGCGACCTCTTCCTGCGGCCGGACCTGCTGGCGGCGGCGCGTGCCGAACATGCCGGCTATCTCGCCGCCGAGCCATACAGTTGCCCGATGCCGCCCGAGGTCAGCCCGGCGATCCCGCCGCGCGCCTAGGCTGACAGGCCGAGAACCTCGCGCAGCCGGTCGTGGGGGATTGCGGGCACGAAGTTGCCATCGCGCCCCTCCATGTCCGCGTTCGCGATCATGGCGTTCAGGATCGCCTCCTCGACGCCCTCGGCCGCCGCCGCGAAGAACGGGTCGATATCCTCGTCCGGCACCCAGGCCGAACCCAGAAGCGCTGGCGTGGAGCGGCCCGAAATCTCGCGGTTCGCCGTGGAAAAGGCGAGGAAGATGTCGCCCGACCCGTGCCGACCGATGCCGCCCATCCGCGCGACCCCGACGGTCGCGCGCTGCGCCAGCCGCCGCAACTGGTGCGGCAGGAAGGGCGCATCGGTCGCGATCACCGCGATGATCGAACTGAGCGAGCGGTCCGGCGTTCCGCGCCGCATCTGCCAGGCATCGAAAGCCGCGCCGATCCGCTGGCCAAGCACGGTCAGATCCTCGCGCGCGCCGAAATTCGCCTGCACGAAGGCACCGAGCGTGTAGTCCCGTCCGGCATAGGGCACGATGCGCGACGCGGTGCCGGACCCCGCCTTGAAGCCGAAGCACTTCATGCCGGTGCCGCCGCCGACGCTGCCTTCCTCGACCGGCCCCGCACTTGCGCTTTCGATGGCGGCGAAGACATGTGCGTCCGTGACGTGAAACCCGTTGATGTCGTTCAGGAAGCCGTCATAGGTCTCGGCCGCCACCGGCAGGGCGAAATCCTCATCGAACGCACCGGCAAAGCGCGTCGTGGCCCAGCGGATCGTCGCATCTCGGGCGACACCGCAGGAGTTGGTGTTGGTAATGGTCACGGGAAGCGAGATTTTCCCGGCCTCGGCGATGTAGTGGACGCCCGTCAACTCCCCGTTGCCGTTGAAACTGTGATAGCCGGCGAAGACGGGGGTCTGTAGGTCCTCCACCGCACGCGGCAGGATCGCGGTGACGCCCGTACGCACCGGTCCCCGGCCCGGAACGAGAGGCCCCTGCCCCTCGATCAGCGTCGTGTAGCCGACCGCGACGCCGGGCACATCCGTAATCGCGTTCAGCGGCCCCGGCCTGCCGCCGACCACGAGGCCGATCGCGCGGGCGCGGGGCTTTCCGGCAGGGGTGCGTGCATGGGCGGACATCATGTCGTACTCCGAAAGGTGCAGCGCTGTGGACGAGCAGCCGTTTCAGACGACGACATCGAGCCGCGCCTGCTCTCCCACTCCGAAGACACGCTTGTAGCGCGCGATCTCGTCCTTCGGACCCATCGCCTTGTTGGGGTTGTCCGAGAGCTTCACGGTCGGGCGCCCGTCGGCCGAGACCGCCTTGCAGACGAGGCTGAACGGCGCGAGACCGTCGTGCGGCGCGAACCCGCGGAAATCGTTGGTCAGAAGCGTGCCCCAGCCGAACGAGACCTTCACCCGCCCCGCGAACTGCGCGTGCAGTTCCTCGATCTTTTCGACGTCGAGCCCGTCCGAGAAGATCACGAGCTTCTTCGTCGGATCCTCCCCGCGGTCCTTCCACCAGCGGATCGCGGTTTCCGCGCCCGCCGCCGGATCGCCGCTGTCGATGCGGATACCGGTCCAGCCCGCCAGCCAGTCCGGCGCGTTCTTCAGGAACCCCTCTGTGCCGTAGGTGTCAGGCAGGATGATGCGGAGGTTGCCGTCATGCTCCTCGTGCCAGTCGGCGAGAACCTTGTAGGGCGCCTCGCGCAGATCCTCATCCGTGTCGGCCAGCGCCGCCGTCACCATGGGCAACTCGTGCGCATTGGTGCCGATCGCCTCGATGTCGCGGCGCATCGCGATGCGGCAATTGGAGGTGCCGATGAAGGCATCCCCGAGCCCCTCGATCATTGCCTGCACACACCAGTCCTGCCAGAGGAAGGAGTGCCGTCGCCGGGTGCCGAAATCGGCGATCTTCAGCCCTTCGATCTTGCGCAGCCGCTCGATCTTTTCCCAAAGCCGCGTCATCGCGCGGGCATAAAGGACCTCAAGCTCGAACTTGCCCATCGTCGCCAATACCGCGCGCGAGCGCAGTTCCATCAGGACCGCAAGGGCCGGAATCTCCCACAGCATGACCTCGGGCCAGCTGCCCTCGAAGGTCAGCTCGTACTGATCACCCTTGCGCTCGAGGTGGTAGGGCGGCAGGCGCAGTTTCTCCAACCACTCCATGAAGGCGGGCGAGAACATCTGGCGCTTGCCGTAGAAGGTGTTGCCCCGCAGCCATGTTGACTCGCCCCGCGCCAGCGAGATCGAGCGGACATGGTCAAGCTGCTCGCGCAGTTCCCCCTCGTCGATCAGCCGGGCGAGCGGGATCGCGGTCGAGCGGTTGATGAGGCTGAAGGTGACATTGGTCCCCGGCCAGTTCCTCAGCACCGACTGGCACATCAGGAGCTTGTAGAAATCGGTGTCGATCATCGACCGCACGATCGGGTCGATCTTGAAGTTGTGATTGTAGACGCGTGTGGCGATATCGACCATTCAAAGCTCCAGCGAGACGCCCGCGGCGCGCATTCCGGCGCCGGCGCGGGCAAGCGAGCCATCGAGGTCGATGGCGCGGCAAAGGTCGCCGCGCACGGTGACCTTGAAGCCAAGGCGCGCGGCGTCGATGGCGGAATAGGCGACGCAGAAATCGGTCGCGAGGCCGACCATCGTGATCTCGGTCACGCCGCGAGTCTTGAGATATCCATCAAGCCCGGTCGGCGTCGCATGGTCGTTCTCGAAGAAGGCCGAGTAGCTGTCGATGGCCGAGCGGAAGCCCTTGCGGATCACCATGTCGGCGGGATCGGTCGCAAGGCCGGGATGGAACGCCGCCCCGGCGCTGCCCTGAACACAATGCACCGGCCAGAGGACCTGCGGCCCGTAGGGCATCGTCACCATCGAAAACGGCGCGGCGCCGGGATGGTTCGCGGCGAACGAGGAATGATCCGCCGGGTGCCAGTCCTGCGTCAGCACCTTGACAGCGAACTCCCCCATCAGCGCGTTGATGCCCGGCACGATCTCGTCCCCGCCGGCGACGGCAAGCGCCCCGCCGGGGCAGAAGTCGTTCTGCACGTCGATGACGATCAGGGCTTCGTGGCTTGGGCGCATGGACATCTCCTTCAACGTCCCATGCGTAAGGACGGGTCTTCACGCGGTCAATGCCGTCGCGCCGGGAAACTTGCGCCGGCCGGGCAGGTTTGCTAGGTCCGCGCCTCCCGCCACATTGAGTCCCGGCCATGCAAGCCCCCGCGATCGGCATCGATTTCGGCACGTCCAATACCGCCGCCGCGATCCTGCGGGATGGCGCGGTGCGGCTTGTCCCGCTGGAAGGCGGGCAGGACACGCTGCCGACGGCGATCTTCCTCGACTTTGCCAGCCGCGAGACGTTGGTCGGCTCGGCGGCGGTGGCGGCGATGATCGACGGGCGCGAGGGGCGCTTCATGCGGGCGCTGAAAAGCATCCTCGGGACGCCCCTGGCGCGCGAGCGGCGGCAGTTCCTGAACCGCCGCCTGACGCTTCTGGAGATCGTCGCGGAGTTCCTCGCCGAAATCCGCGCCCGCGCGGAGGCCGCCGAGGGGCGCGAGATCCGCCGGGTAATCGCCGGCCGGCCGGTCAGGTTCCACAGCGAGGACGAGGCGCGCAACATCCAGGCCGAGGCGGACCTTCGCGACTGCTACGCGATGGCGGGGTTCGAGGACCTGCGCTTTGTCCCCGAACCCGAAGCGGCGGCGCGCGCCGCCAGCCCGGGGTCCGGCATAGGCCTCATCGTCGATATCGGTGGCGGCACCTCGGACTTCACACTTTTCGAGCGGGACGGCCAGGGCATCCGCGTTCTTGCGAGCCACGGCATCCGCCTTGGCGGCACCGATTTCGACCGGGCACTAAGCCTCGCGCACGTGATGCCTCTCTTCGGCCTAGGCGGCGCGCTGCGCAACGAGATCGGGCCGGGCCGGCATGACGTGCCCCAGGCGATCTTCCACGATCTGGCGACATGGGCGAAGATCGCGTTCCTCTACAGCCCCGCGACCCTGCGCGATGCACGTTACATGGCGCGTCAGGCCGTCGAACCTAGGCGGCTGGCGCGCCTTGTGCGCGTCCTCGAAAACGAGATCGGCCACGATGTCGCCTTCGCCGTCGAGGCCGCCAAGATCGCGGCGAACGATGGCGCGGCGGCGGGGATCGACCTCTCGCTTGTGGAGCGCGGGCTGAACCCGACCCTGATCGCGGATGACCTGACGCGCGGGCTCGCCTTCGCCGCGCACCGGATCGGCGGGGCCATCACCGAAACGCTGACGGTTGCCGGGCTGCGGCCGGCGGACGTGGGGCGGGTCATCTTCGTCGGCGGCTCCAGCCTTCTGTCGGTCGTGGAAGAGAGCGTCGCGCGCCTCTTGCCGGATGCGGCGCGCGAGCGGTCGGACGTCTTTACCGCCGTGGTCCGGGGCCTTGGCATCGCCAGCGGCGAGGCGCCCTGACCCTTGCCGCCAGCGGCGCGCTCTTCTATCCCCTCACCCATGGTCATCGTCGTCGCCCTCTACCGGTTCACGCCTTTCGCCGACCCCGCCGCGCTGCGGATGCCGCTTCTCGAGGCTTGCGAGGCAGCGGGGGTGCGCGGCTCTCTTCTTCTCGCGCGCGAGGGGATCAACGGTACCATCGCGGGAACGCGCGGTGGCATCGACGCCGTGCTGTCGCATATCCGCGCGTTGCCAGGCTGCGCGGACATCGAATGGAAGGAAAGCACGGCCGAAGAGATGCCCTTTGGCCGGATGAAGGTGCGCCTGAAGCGCGAGATCGTGACCATGGGGGTCGCGGACGTCGATCCGACGCGCGCTGTCGGCCGCTACGTCGAGCCGCAGGACTGGCATGCCCTGATCGCGGCGGAGGACGTCGCGGTGATCGACACGCGCAACGGCTACGAGGTTGCCATCGGCACGTTCGAGGGCGCGGTCGATCCCCGCACCGGAAGCTTTCGCGATTTTCCAGCCTGGTGGCGTGCCAATGCGGCGCGCTTCGGCAACAAGCGCATCGCGATGTTCTGCACCGGCGGCATCCGCTGCGAAAAATCCACGAACTTCCTTCTTCAGGAAGGCGTGCCCGAGGTCTTTCACCTGAAGGGCGGCATCCTGAAATACCTAGAAGAGGTGCCGGAGGAAGAGAGCCTCTGGCACGGCGCCTGTTTCGTCTTTGACGAGCGCGTCGGGATCAGCCACGGGCTGCGCGAGACGGGCCATCGCCTCTGCCGTGCCTGCCGGCACCCCGTCGCGCCCGAAGACCTCGGCCATCCCGACTATGAGGAAGGCGTGTCCTGCCCCGCCTGCCGGCACCGCCTGACCGAGGCCGACCGCGCCCGGTTCCGCGAACGCCAGCGGCAGGTGGAACTGGCCACCGCGCGTGGGGCGTTGCACCTCGGGCGTCGGGAGGACGCGCGTTAGGGCGCAGAAACAATCACTGCCCATTTGAGCAACTGTATCGACTTCGGTGAAAACTGCGCTAAACCCGGGCTTGCCGCGAAAAGAAATTTGTCAGCCGCCCGGCGCTGGCGCAGGAAACCGAAAGTGAACCGCCAGAGGGCGGCCCCGATCTGGAAGGACTGAAAGATGACCGCTTCGGCCGAGCCCAATCCGCCCGTCCTCAAGAAGGCACGCCGGCGCGGGTTGAACCGGCTGTCGGGCCTCAGGAACCTTCTCGTCGATACAAAGCGCCTCTGGTATCGCAAGGTCTGGGGTATGGACATCCACCCGACTGCGCAGTTCTCGCTCTCGGCCAAGTTCGACCGGACCTTTCCGCTTGGCATCCACATCGGCCCCTACAGCTATGTCGCCTTCGACGTCCGCATCCTGACGCATGACCGCACCCGCGGGCTTTATTCCCATACGCGGATCGGCGCGAACTGCTTCATCGGTGGCTGCAGCCTGATCCTGCCGGGGGTCGAGATTGGCGACAACTGCGTCGTCGGCGCCGGCTCGGTCGTCACGAAATCAGTGCCGCCCCGGTCCATCGTCGCGGGCAACCCGGCGAAGGTGATCCGCTCGAACATCGAGGTCATCGAATATGGCCGCTTCACCGATGCCGACCTGATCGAAAGCCAGCTGGCCGAGCAGGGCCTGACCTGAGCGATGCGGCGCGTGGGCCTGCTGGCCGGTCTTGTCCTTGCCGCCGGCGCGCTTCTTCTCTTCCGTCAGGCCCCCGAGCCGGCCGGCCCGCGCGATCGCATCGCGGCTACGGGTGGCACGCCACCCGAGCGACTGGCGGCTGTCGCCTTCGGCACCAGCCTGACGGCGCGGGCGCGCTGGCCGGAAACGCTCAAGGCCGGGCTCGAGCCCTGCGGGTTCCAGGACGTGAGCGTGACAGTGCGCGCCCGGCCCGGCGCGGGGTCCGGCGAGGGCCTTGATCTTGTCGGATCAGAAGGACCGGGCCCCTACCAGCTTGCCTTCGTCGAATTCGCGATCAACGACGCCGATCTCTGGGACGGAGTCTCGCGGCAGGAGAGCCTCGAGAATACCCGTGCGATCCTGCGGGCGATCCGCGACCGGCATCCGGGCATCGCGGTGGTGCTGGTGACGACCAATCCGGTGGCCGGCCTGCAGCGGCTGAAACGGCCGAGGCTGATGGCCTATGACGATCTCTATCTCCGCCTCGCCGAGGAAGAGGATGTCAGCCTCTTCGACGGAACCGCGCGCTGGGCCGGAACCAATCGGGATGCCGCCCTGCCGGACGGGCTTCATCCCGAACCGACGATCGAGGCGGCGCTGTACACAGGCCCGCTGTCGAGGCTTGTCGCCGCGATATTCGGGCGATCCTGCGCGCAATGAGCCGGCCCGGCGCCTAACAGGACCCTGACGCCCCGCCCGGCGGACCGCGCGTTCGCGCAACGCCCCGCGGGCGCGTGCTACACGTCGAAGGCCAGTTTGCCGGCACTGGCCCCGGCGGGCGTCCGCGAGACCGATGCGCGCCCGGGGCAGGTGACGGTGCAACCCACCCGGACGAGTGTCGCCTGCGGTCGGGACTAGACAGACGAGACACGCGGCTCCGTCCCGAACGACGGAAACCGCAATGCTCTCGCTTTCTGCCATCACGCTCCAGACCCGCCGCCCCGGTCCATCCGGCCCTGTCATCCCGCCCGGCGCCGTCACGGTGACTGCTTTCAGCCGCGACCGCACCGTCTTTGACAGCGGCGCGGGCGTCGGTCTGTCCTCGGCCATCGTTCCCCTCTCGGGAACCGGCACGGCGGGCGAGATCGTCGAGGCGCGCGCGGTGTCGCTTGACGATGGCGGCGCGACGACGACGGCATGGGCCGATATCGGCACGATTTCCGCAGGCGGCACCTGGTCCGGGACGATCGCCGTCCCCCGCAGCACCTCGTGGCTCCGCCCGGAGGTTCGCCTCAAGGCCCAGCCCGGCGTCGCCGCGCAGGGCGCGAACCGTTTCGGCGTCGGTCATGTCATCGCGATCTGGGGCCAGTCGGAGCCGGACCGCATCCTCTCGGCCTTCTACGACAACACGACCCCGCCCCCGGTCAGCGACCCCGAGGCGGTGCAGTTCCTCCATGGTGCGGGGACCACGCCGACGCGCAGCTTCATCACCAACGCGGCGCCCCTGACCGCCGCCGCGGCCGCGATGGCGGCCACCCTGATCGCGGTCCGGCCGGGCGAGAAATTCGCGGTCGTCTTCCAGACCGTCTCGGGCACCGACCCGCGCGCCCTGGTCAATGACGCGGACACCACGCGCAACTGGGCCGCCGACAAGGCGCTGCACGATTTCGCGACGGCCGACGGCCAGCATGTCGGCATCGCGGCGATGTCGTGGTTCGCCGCGCCCAGCAACCTTGGCGCCAGCTATGGCGAGGCGCTCTTTCCGCTCTTTTCGGGCAAGACAACCGCCGGGGCGACCGTCACCTTTCCCGCGACGATCAGCTACGGATCGGGGCAGAGCTATCACGCCGACCACTGGTTCGGCGAGCTTTACGACTATTCGAGGACGCGATGGGTGCCCTACGGCCCCCACAAGTTCGACATCGACGCAGACATGCAGGACGCCAAGCACTATCTCGGCGGCGCCGTGCAGGCGAACCTCAACAACAAGGAGCTCTGCCGGCTGAGCTGGCGCGCGATGCTGGCGCTGCCGGCCGCCACCATGTTCCGCCCCCTCGGGATCGAGCCGGTCACCTATGTGAACGGGTTCGACGATGGCGCAGGCGGGTGGACCGACATTCCCCACCCGGCCGGCAATACACCTGACGGTACGCAGGCCTTCGCGCGCCTCACCGCGCACGCCATCCTGCAATCGGCCGGCCTTGCAACCTGGACGCCCCCGGTCTTTGACAATTGCCTCTGGGAGGCCACCGGCGCCTGGGTCGAGGTCTGGTCCTCGGCCGGGCCGGTCACGACGACGCGGCTTGCCCGGGGCGAGCCCGCGCTCGGCTCGGGCCAGACGCACTGGACCGAGGTCATGGGCTTCCAGATCAACGGCCTGCCCGCCCGGAACACCCAGATCGTCGCGGGCCGCGTCCGCATCTTCCCGAATACGGGCGTCTTTACCAATGCCGACGCCATCCAGTATGGCGAGGGCGGCGCCTCGGGCATGATCGCCTACCCAGAGGACTTCCAGAACGCGACCTGGAAGAACCTGCCCATCGTCGATCTCGGGCTGGCTGGCCTCACCGGCGTGCCGGTGCGCCCGATGGCCGAGCAAACCGTGCTGGCCAACACGTTGCCGGCGGCGGCCCCCCAGTTCACGACCGCCGTGGCCGGTCCCTATTTCACCGACAGCCTGAACGTGCCGGCCGGCACCACCGCCATCACCTATGCGGGTCGCTTCAAGTTTGCGTCCTACCCGGCCTCGACCTTCGCGCTCTTCGCCCAGGCCAATATCGGTTTCGACGTCGAGCTGATGAACAACGGCAACCTGCGCATCAACATCAAGGACAGCGCGGGCACCGTCTTGCTTTCGAACCGCATCCTCGCGACGGCCCTCGCGACCGGCGTCTGGTATGATGTCGTGGTCTCCGCCAGTCATGTGACCAGGCAGCTCTGGGTCGAGGTCAACGGCACGCTCGCCTTCACCGTCGCCTTCACGACCGCCGGCAGTGGCAGCTTCCAGAGCAACCGCGTGCTGAACTTCCTGTCGCGTTGCAGCGGCTCGCTTCAGTATGTCGGCCAGGTGGAATATCTGCGCGCATGGTTCTCGGCCACCGGGACCGGCGCCGCGCCCGCGGGAACGCCTTACAAGCAGGTGACGGGCCCGGCGGCCGTCGCCAATGCCGACGCCTGGAAACGCGGCGCCAACGCAACGTGAATGCGCCGGGATGAGTGAGACAAAAAAACAGGGGCTCCGAGGCCCCTGTTGCGTTCCGGCTCACCTTGGGCTCCGTCCTACCAGAGCGCGACGAGCCCGCCCGCCGTCGTGCCGGTCTGGTTGATCCCCTTTGCTCGGACAGGCAGGACGGTCCCGCCCTGCACGTTCGCGAAGACGACACTCTGCCCACCCGCGAGACGCGCCGAGACATCGCCGGTCTGGCCGACATAGATCGCCCGAGGCAGCACCGGCAGGTCGTTCGTGTTGTGCGGCGTGACGGTCTGCGCGTCGCGCGCCGGGGCGACAAGGGTCGTGGGGTAGTCCGAAAATTTGTCCATTTCTGGTTCCTCTGCTGCCGCCCTCCGGCGCCGCCGCGGCGGCGAGGGGGGCATGGCGCGCGTCCGGCGCGGGCCATGCCCCGATGGCGTATGATGATGGGTCCGGCCCCGCAGCCGGCCTGCCGATTAGGCGGCGGCCGCTCTTAACATTCCGGAAATCTTGCGCGCGTATGACCAATTTCGACTGTCGTCATTTTCCCGCCGAGTGATTCAGCGAAGCTCGGCGAGATCACGCCAATCTTGCAAGATTCGCGTGATCGTTGCCGTTACGAAACCCGCCTGGGCCACATCTGGAGACCAATTGTGCCCAATCTTTGCCACGATCTGACGCTTTGTCCCGAACCGGAGACATTCGCGAAACGAGGAACTGAGGCATGAAACTTTCCAGTTCGATCACGGCGCTGGCACTGACGACCGCGCTTGTAGCGACGGGGGCCGATGCGAAAGATTTTTTCGTTCAGGCCGTCACCCCCGGCCCTGTCACCGGCGCCGCTTTGGGCACCGTAAACCTGCAGGCGACGACCGAGGACAAGGCTGAGGAGCCGGTACCGTACTTCCTCGATTCGACCTCGGGAGGATCTGAATCGGCCTCATCCTCCAGCACTTCTTCTGACGGAGAGTCCGCCTCGGCCGCGCTGCAGCAGCGTATCGGCAAATGGGTCTCGGTCAGCAAGACGAAGTCCAGGGGCAAGTACCGACGCCCGACGGATGGCATCGTGGTCACGACCCCGACAACGGGGGAAACGACCGGCGGGACGGCCGGCGAATCCACTATCGGCGGATCGACCGGATCGGACGGAGGAGAAGCTCCTGCAAGCGAAACACCCGTGACCGAAGTCCCGACCACCGAGACACCGGTAACGGAGACACCGGTAACCGAGACGCCGGTAACCGAGACACCGACGACAGAGACGCCGACGACAGATACGCCGACCACCCCCACCCCGACACCAACGCCAACGCCAACGCCAACGGCTCCGACGCCGGTGACGCCACCGGCGGGTTCCGGCTCGGCCTGGGCGAACTTCGACGCGCTCATGGCCTCTGGTCAGGTGCAGGGCGGCGACCGCATCTTCCTGATGGACGGCTACCATGGCCAGATCACCGTCGCGAACAAGCAATTCGCCTCGACCGTGCTGATCGCCCCCGCCGCAGGTGCGACCGCTCACGCGGAATCGATCCTGGTCGCCAACTCAAAGAACGTGCACGTGCAGGGACTCAGCGTCTGGTCGATCTCGTCCTATGCCGGGAACGGCGCGCTGGTGCGCACCTATGACGATGTGAGGAACATCGCCTTCACCGATCTCGATCTCCGCTCGGTCGCTGGCGCACCGAACTACGCGAACTGGTCGCTGTCGCAATGGACGACAAACGAACGCGTCGGCTTCCTTCTGCAGGGCACCAGCGTGACGGCCGCGCGCAACCGGATCACCGGCATCTACCACGGCATCAACGCCTATGGCCCGAGCGCGCTGCTGGAAAACAACGTCATCGACGGCTTCAGCGGCGACGGCATCCGTGCCCTTGGCGACAACTCCATGGTGCGCGGCAACAAGATGCAGAACTGCTACCAGATCGACGGCAACCATGCCGACGGGTTCCAGTCCTTCTCGCTTGGCCCCACCGGAACGCCGGGTGCAGGGACGCTTCACAATCTGACGGTCGAGGACAACAAGATCTTCGAATGGACGCTCGCAAGCTCAAGTCCGCTGCGCTGCAGCCTGCAGGGCATCGGCATGTTCGACGGCATGTACGACGGTGTGAAGATCCGCAACAACGTCATCCAGGCGAGCGGCTATCACGGCATCACGATCACCGGAGCGCTGAATTCCGAGGTCGTCAACAACACGGTGTTGAACACCAAGGCCTCGGGCAGCGCCTGGCCCTGGATCATGATCTCGCCGCACAAGAACGGAACCGCCTCGCGCAACACCACCGTCGCCAACAACCTCACGATGGGCCTGAATGCCCCGGTCGACGCCGCGAAAGGCCTCGCGACCTCGAACAACGTCGTCGCGACCGACGCCTCGACTGAGGTGGCGTCCTTCCTGGGCCGTGACTTCCGGCTGAAGGCTTCCGCCAAGTCGGTCGACGCCGGCACCGCGTCGGTCGCCCCCGGCGACGACATCAACGGCACGGCGCGCCCGAAGGGCAAGAGCCCCGACGCTGGCGCCTACGAAAGCTACTGACGGCGGCTCTCTCCCCGCCACTTCGCTGCCCCCGCCGGAACACCACCGGCGGGGGCATTTTGTTTCCGCTCGGCGCTCGCCCGATCGGAGGCAACCCCGCCCCCCGGTTCGTCCTCGTCTGACATCAACGGCGGATGGCCAGACGCCGCGACTACGTCCCGATGTCATCACGCTGGAACGCCGGGGCAGCGTACCGCAAGGCAGCAGGAACAGACCCCGTCACGCGCTTCCCCCTCTGATTCGCCCGCTCGCCAACTATCCCGCTGACGGATCACGACATTCCGGCCCAGATCCCGGATGGGAGCATCGGTTCCCTGTTCCCCGAGCCCTCGCCTGCCCGAGAGATTGAACACCATGGCGCGACAATGCTGCGCCGCAGAGGCAGCGGGGCGCCAATCCGGCGACAAACCGAGGCCATTCTGCCACCATGTTGCTTCCATTGGCAAAAGTGGCGGGAATGTGGCGTCCCTGTGTTTCAATTTCGGCGAAACCTGCTAAACCGGGACGCGTAGGGTGATGCTGTAAGACATTACTGTAGGGGTAACGATGCTGACTAAAACCAAAGTTGCAGGCGCTTTCGCGGCGCTCGCACTGAGCGCCGCCGCGTCCGCGGCCAACGCTTACGTGATTGACTTCACCTCCAGCTCGACCGGCACGCGCGGCACACTGTTCGGCGGATCCGTCGTGTGGGAACTCTATTCCGACGGCCTTCTGGACAATTCCGATGCGTTCGATGGTGCGAGCGCGCCCGCCGGCACCGAGCTGTCGTTCGAGACCGATGGCTTCGGCACCGGCAGCGACGCTAGCCACTGGATCGGCATCGATTTCAGCGCTCCCGTGCTGGTGGATGCCTTCCACTTCCTGAATCTGTTCAGTGAATCGTCGAACGGCACCGCCGAATACGCCTGGGTCGTCGTGAACGGCGGAGAGCGGGAATACGAGTTCGTTGCGGGTGACGACTGGAGCCTCGGCGCCGCGGGATTCATCGGCGGTTCTGTCGACCCGATCCTCGCCTCGAGCATCCGCATCATGACCGGGGGCGGCGCCGACGGGACCGCGCTGGCCGACGGGACGCTGGCGTCGATCGGCATCGCGCCGGTTCCGGTTCCGGCCGCCGGCGCGATGCTGCTCGCCGGCATCGGCGGGCTCGCCGCGCTGCGCCGTCGTCGCAAGGCCTGAAGTCAGCGACCGAAATCAAGAAAGGTCGGGCATCGCGCCCGGCCTTTTCTGTCTTGCCATCACTCGCGGGTGCCCGGAGCCGGCTCAGCCATAAGCGGCATAGCCGTAGCCATAGCCGACCGAGTCGTCCGAATAGCGGCACTTGTTCAGCACGATGCCAAGAACGTTGGTCAACTGGGCAAGTTCCTTTTCGCAGATGTCGATATTGGCCAGCGTCGTGCTCTCCGCAGCCGCGACCAAGAGCGCGCAGTCGACGTTCGGCAGGAAGCCGACGTTATCGTCGCTGGCCAGCATCGGCGACATGTCGAAGATCATGATGTCGGGCTGCCAGACCCGCTCGATCTCATCCAGCCGCTCGCGCGCGGCGGCGCTTTGCAGAAGCTCGGCCGGGTGCCGCGCGGCCCCCGCGTTCATCGCGAGGATGAGGTTCCCGCCGACACGCACGGCGAGGTTCTCGAACGCGGCTGTGCCATCGAGCACATCGTGGATCGACATCGCCGGCTCATGGCCCACCGTCTTGTGCAGCGCGGGGCGGCGCAGGTCGAGGTCGACCAGCATGACTTTCAGGTCCTTCTGCCGCGACAGGCTGAGCGCCAGATTGACCGAGATCGTCGTCTTTCCGCAGGACGATCCGGGCGAGGTGATCGCAAGCCGGCTCCATCCCTTGTCCTTCATCATCCGGATGACGCGCGAGCGCAGCATGTCGTAGGGCGTTGCGTCCGCGCCGCCCGAAAGCGCCGTGATCCGGTTGCGCGAGGCAAGCGCCGGCGAGAGCTTGATCTCCGGCAGCGCCATCCAGTCGGCGCCCGAGTTGCCCCCCTTGCTGACCACCTTGTCGCGCACGACCTCGGGCGAGCCGAGAGCGGAACGGCGCATTTCCCGCGCCTTGGCCAGTGCAGCTTCGAGCTTTTCCATCTAGTCCATCACTCCGGTTTCACCGCTCACAGAACCGCCGGTCAGAGGCGGAGACCCACCATCGACGCCAGTTTCGCGACGATGCTGTCGAGCGGCGCGTAGAATACGTGAATTGCATAGATCAGCGCCGGGATCCCGATCACGGCCAGGGCCAGCAAAGCTGCGAAACCCGACCGGCGCGCCATCGTCTCGGATGGCGTGCGCATGTAGGGAATTGTCGCGATTGGCGTGATTCCGAACGCTTTTGTGAGGTCCTTGGGCCGACGAACCGCACCGTTGAGCAGCTCGAGCAGGACAACCGTCGCAAGCCCCATGAAGATGCCGCCACCCACCCCTGCAATGGCAATGAACAGCCGGTTCGGCTTGAACGGCCTGTCGGGGATCGTCGCGGCGTCCACCACGGCGACCCGTTCGCCCTTGGCGCCGACGACGGTCTTCTCGCCTGCCATGGCCTTGGCCAGGTTGTCGACCGTGTTGTTGTACTGCTGCTGAATGTTCGCATAGTCGCGGTTCAGCGCGTCGAGCGCGATCTGGTTCGCCGGGGTGCGGTCGATCGAGTCCTTGAGGACGTCGAGCTGGCCCACGATCTTCTTGCGCTCCTCCTCGGAGATGGCCATGCGGCTGTCGATATCGGCGAGTTGCGCCTCGAAGATCGTCGCGGTGGGATCGCTGGATCCCTTCACCGGAAGCTGCCCCTTCACAACCTCTTCCAACTGCGAGATCTGCGCCTCGAGGTTTTTCACCTTCGGGTTTTCGGGCGCAAGCAACGCAAGCATGCTGTTGAGCTGCTGCTTCATCTGTTCGAGTTGTCGCGCCTCGGGCGTGAGGTTGGCGTTGCTGGCATTCACCTGGCCGGTCGAGTTGAAGATCTCGACCATCCGCGCCCGCTGATCCTTCAGCGTCGCGATGTCGCGCTCGACCGTGGCGAGGCGTTCCTGCAGGTTCGTCTGCTGGCTGAGCCGGTAACTGAGCGTCGAGGGCAGCGCATCGGAATTCTTGTTCTGGAAGTCGAGGATCTTCGCGCTCATCAGGTCGAGCTGACCGGAAAGCTGGTCGCGCTGCTGCTCGAAGAAGTCGACGGTGCCTTCGGCGCTCTTGGTACGACCCTCGACATCCTCGTTCTGGATGAGCGTGACGTATTCGTTGACGACGCCGGCAGCGATCGGCCCCGACTCCGCCTCGAATGTCACGGTCATGACCGTCGCCTCGCCGCGGCCCGTCAGCTTGTCGATCGTCGTGTGCGCGCGCATCGAATCGACGATGTCGTCCGGCGTCATCGACGACATGCCCTTGAAAACCTTGAGCTTCTGGGCAATCTCCAGAAGGTTCGGCCGCTTCATCAGGTTGTTCTCGATTGTCTGCAGCCGGGCGAGCGCCTCGGCCTGCACGCGCGGTGCGTCAAGCTCGGACGGCAGTTGCGGCGCCTCGACCATCAGGACTGAGCTGGACCGATAAACCGGTGGCAGCATCAGCGCCGCAGCGATCGCGGCGGCCGTGACCAGCGCGAAGACAAGGATGAAGTAGGGCAGCCGACGCAGGAAGACCGCAAAATAGAAGGACAGGTCGAGGTTCATTTTCGCTTCTCTTCTTCCGCCGCGATCTGCGCAGCAAAGAACACGCCATCGTCCAGGACGGACTGGACGACATGCTCGTCGACGTGGTGGTTATCCATGCTCCAGGCGTAAAGCAACGCCATGTCGCAGAGTTGATTGACGAGCCGCGGCACGCCATGGGTCATCCGGTAGATCGTCTTGGCCGCGCCGGGCGTGAACTCCTGGCCGGTGCCGCCGGCCGCCTTGAGCCGGTGCGAGATCAGCTCGATCACCGCCGCCTCGTCGAGGGGCATCAGGTGGAAACTGGCCGCGATCCGCTGGGCGAGCTGGCGCAGCGACGGATCGAGCACCATGTCCCGAAGCTCGGGTTGGCCGACGAGGACAAGCTGGATCACCTCGTCTTTGCCCGAGTTGATGTTGGTCAGCATCCGCAACTCTTCGAGGCTCTCGGGGGAGAGGTTCTGTGCCTCGTCGAAGATCAGGACGACACGCCGGCCCGAGGCATATTCCTCGACGAGGTAGTCCTGCAGCTTCTGGAAAAGCTGGACGTAGCCGACACTCGGGTCGAAGGGCACGCCGAGCGAGTTCAGGACCCACTGGATCAGCTCTCCCCGTCCGCCCTGGGCGTTGGAGATGAGGCCGACGGTGACTTTCGAGCCGAACTGGCGCAGAAGCTCGCGCAGAAGCGTGGTCTTGCCGCAGCCGACGCCGCCGGTGACGAGCGTGATCGGAGCCCGGCTGAGAATGCCGAACTCGAGCACCGAATAGGCGCGCCGGTGCTGCGCCGACCAGAACAGGAAATCCGGGTCCGGGACAAGCGTGAACGGCCGCTCGCGGAACCCGAAGAATTCCATATAGAAGCCGACGCTGCTGCTTTCGTCTGTAGGGGTCTCCACGACCTTATTCATCCGTTATCCATTCAAACGAAGCCGGAACGCGCGACGTCCCGAAGTACTCGCCACACACACCTGCTCGGATCGGGGAATGTCCACAAAAACACGGCAACTTAAAGGCGGTCAGCGTACAAGGTTCCGGCCAAACGGGGCTTTCGACGGACCTTATAGGCGTCAATCGTCCGTCTTTCGATTCGTTTCTTGCTTTGCTTCCTCACACTTCGGACACCTGAAGACAATGTTGCAGCGCAGCATGACTGTCGAGTTACACGAAACAATATTCTCGCCAGCGAACACTCATCGCGCCGAAACAGTCTTCGGCGCACGGCAAGATTCAGCCAGACTCCCGTGCAAATAGAGCTACTTAGCAACTTGCTGATTCCGCTGCGGCTGCGAAGGTGCTATGCCAGCCCGGTGGCGGGCCGCGGAGCAGAGAATCGACTTCCGCAGCTTCTGGGCGTACCTTTGGCGGTGCCTGGAGTTTGAGTGACGACGTGTGAGTGGCGAGCGGGGCGAGAGTATGACGCTGCAGATCGACGATCCGTCTGGAGAGTTGCGCATGGCCAGTGCCCCGACGGGACCGGTTCACGTACCGCGTCGCCATGGCCTTTACCGCAACTACATCAAGCGGCTCTTCGACATTGCCGCCGTTCTGGCAAGCAGCATCATCGTTCTTCCCGTGGTGCTTGTTCTGGCGATGATCGTCGCGACGGACGGCTCCTCGCCGTTCTACTGGAACGATCGCGTCGGCAAGGGCGGACGCACTTTCCGGATGCTGAAGCTGCGCACGATGGTGCCGAATGCCGACGCCATGCTCCAGGAATACCTTGATCGCAACGCCGAGGCGCGTCTGGAATGGGACAGCACCCAGAAGCTCAAGACGGATCCCCGGATCACCCGCATCGGTCGCATTCTGCGCAAGACCTCGATCGACGAGCTGCCGCAACTGTGGAATGTCCTCATCGGGGACATGTCGCTTGTCGGGCCGCGCCCGATGATGCCGAACCAGCGCTCGCTCTATCACGGGCTCGCCTATTATGCGCTCCGTCCGGGGGTCACCGGGCCCTGGCAGATCTCGGACCGCAACGAATCGGCCTTTTCTAAACGGGCGGAGTTCGACAGCCAGTATGACGCCACGGTGTCCCTGGGGGTCGATCTGAGGATATTGTTCGCTACCGTAGCGGTAGTGTTCCGGGGAACCGGCTATTGAATTGACGGGCCGGTGCCAATTCGGGCAGAAAGTCAAGCGGGGGCAAAGTCGTCACAGGGCGGCCGGTGATTATCCACCGGTCGTCAACAAAGATGAGACCTATCGAGGGTAACGAATGGCCTTCCGCAAGACGCTTTCTGTGGTCGCACTGACCGCGGCGCTGATGGCATTGTCCGCCTGCGACAACGCCAAGCAGCGCGCCGAGAAACATTACCAGACCGGCCTGTCCTACCTGCAATCTGGCGATGTGGAACGCGCGCTGGTCGAATTCCGCAATGTCTTCAAGCTTGACGGCAACCACAGGGAGGCGCGCCGCGCCTACGCCGACGCGGAACGTGACCGCGGCAACCTGCGCGAGGCGTTCTCGCAATACCTGCGCCTTGACGAACAGTACCCGGGTGATCTCGAGACGCTGCGTGCCCTTGCCAGCATCGCCAGCCAGGCCGGCGACTGGGACCTTGCCTCAACCTACGCAACCTCGGCGCTCGCCATCGCGCCGGACGATGTCGACATGCGCGCGGCCAAGATCGCAGCCGATTACGGAACCGCGGTTGCCGCCAACGACGTCGACCTGATGCTCAAGGCGCCGGCCGAGGCGCGCGAGTTGCTGGCCAAGCTGCCCGCCAACCTGCCGCTGCGCCGCGTCGTGATCGACGACCTGATCCGGGGCGAGAAATACGAAGAGGCGTTGACCCATCTCGACGCCGCCCTCAAGCTTTCCCCCGATGACCGGTCGCTGTATGCGATCCGCCTGACCGCGCTCTCTGCCCTCGGCGAGGATGACCAGGTCGAGGCGGGTCTCATCGACCTGGTCGAGCGCTTTCCCGACGCTCCCGAGATGAGCCAGGCGCTGGTGCGCTGGTACACCTCGCGCAGCGAGATCGACAAGGCCGAGGCCTTCCTGCGCGGCCGCCTCCAGCCCGGCGCCGCCGACCGCGACAAGGAACCGATCCTTGAACTCGTGCGCTTCCTTGCCGATCAGCGCGGCCCGGACGCAGCAATCGACGCCCTGACCGCCGTGATCGACAGCGGCGCGACCTCGCCTGTCTATCGCGCCGCCCGCGCGGGTTTCCACTTCGACCTCGGACAACGGGACGAGGCGATCGAGGAAATGAAGACCCTCTTGCAGGACGCGCCCCCCTCGACCGACACGCGCCGCGCCAAGGTCGGCCTGGCACGAATGCTCTCGACCATCGGAAATCCGGTTGGCGCGCGCGCCCTTGTCGAGGAAGTCCTCGCAGAGGACAGCGGCGACATCGAGGCGCTGAAGCTCAAGGCCGGCTGGCTGATCCTCGATGATCACGTCGGTGACGCGATTGCGACGCTGCGCCGCGCCTACGATCAGAATCCGCGCGATGCGTCCATCCTGACGCTGATGGCGCAGGCCTATGAGCGCGACGGCAACCGCGACCTGATGCGCGAATCCCTGTCGCTCGCGGTGCAGGCCTCGAACAATGCTCCGGCGGAGTCGCTGCTCTACGCCCAGTTCCTCGCCGGCGAGGGCAAGCTGTTGCCGGCGGAAGGCGTCCTTATCGACTCGCTCCGCCTTTCGCCGGGCGAACCGGGCCTTCTCATCCCCCTCGGCCAGCTCTATGTCCAGCTGCAGGACTGGTCGCGTGCCGAAGGGATCGCAAAGGCTCTGGAAAGCGGCACCGAACCGGAGACCGTACAGGCGGCCCAGACGCTGCGCGCGGCAATCTACGGCGCACGACAGAACTCCGATCAGGCGATCGGATACCTGCAGGGCCTCGTCGATCAGGGGCAGGGCGGGCTCGAGGCGAAGATCGCGATCCTCAGGACTCATCTGGCCAACGACCAGAACGACAAGGCGATCGCCTATGCCGCCGAGCTTCTGGCGAGCGATCCGGAAAATGCAGACCTCCAGTTCATCGACGCTTCCGTGCGCGCGCTTGCCGGCGACAACGCCGGCGCCGAGGCAACCTACCGCAAGCTGATCGCGCAGGACGAGCGGCGCCTGCCCGTCTGGCTTGCACTCGCCCGACTCGTCGCTTCGGAATCCCCCGCGCGGGTTCCCGAAGCGGAATCCCTGATCGACAAGGCGCTGACCATTGCGCCCACCGCATCGGAACTGCGCTGGGCCAAGGCCGGCTTCCTTGAGCGCGGCGGCAACATCGACGGCGCCATCGCGATCTATGAGGCGCTTTATCAGGAAAACAGCGGCAACCCGATCATCGCCAACAACCTCGCGAGCCTCCTGTCGAACTTCCGCACGGACGAGGACAGCCTCGCCAAGGCCGAACTCATCGCCCGCCGCCTGCGCGGCAGCAACGTTGCCCCCTATCAGGACACCTATGGCTGGATCGCCTATCTGCGTGGCAACACCGGCGAGGCCGAGGCCGAGCTGGAAAAGGCCGCCGCGGGCCTGCCGAAGGACCCGATGGTGCGCTACCATCTGGCGATGACCTACCTCAAACGCGACCGCAAACCCGAGGCCCTGGCCGAGTTCCAGGCCGCGCTCGACCTCGTCGAGGCGAGCGATTCGCGTGACTTTGTGACCATCGCGCGGCAGGAATCTGACCGATTGACGGCTGAGGGCGTGACAATCGGGAACTGAACTGGCAGTCTGTTGCCCATCTGGCACGAAATGGCGCCGACTTGGCGTCTGACATGAGGTTTGCTAGTTAAGATTTTGATTTCGGCGCTTTCAAAGCTACCGTCAGCGCGACTCGACTATTCTAAGGAGCCGACATGTTCAGAGTTTTGGCAGGCCTCCTTCTGGCAGTGCTTCTCGTTCCCGCAGCCTGGGCCCAAAGCGGCTATCGTGTGCAGGCGGGCGACGTCCTGCAGATGGAAGTGCTTGAAGACCCCAGCCTCAACCGCAGCCTTCTCGTCCTTCCGGACGGTAACGTCAGCCTGCCGCTCGTTGGCAACGTGCGTGCCTCGGGCAAGAGCGTCGAGGGCCTCCGCGCCGCGATCTCGTCCGCGCTTGCGCCCAACTTCGCCTCGGCACCGACGGTGTTCCTTTCGGTCGGCCAGCTGAACCCGGTGACCACAGCCGTCACCGGCGCGCTCGCGCAGCAGGCCGCGGCGAACGTGCGCCCCTATGGCACCGTGACCATCTATGCGATGGGCGAATTCAACACCCAGGGCGCGAAGAACATCAAGTCCGGCACGACGCTGCTGCAGTTCCTCGCCGAAGCGGGCGGGCTGTCGCGCTTTGCCGCGACCAAGCGGATCCAGCTTCACCGCCCGGACAAGAAGACCGGGTCGGAAACCGTGTACAAGTTCGACTACAAGGCCGTGCAGGCAGGCGCACGCGCTCCTGTGATCGTGCTCAGGGATGGCGACGTCATCGTGGCTCCGGAGCGTAAACTCTTCGAATAACAAAAGGCGAATACGGTGGGGACGAGCAGAACAACGATCGCGGCAATCGCGGCACTCTCGACAATCTGGCCTGAAGCCGCGCTCCCTCAGGGGGGCGCGACTGTCACATCAGGCGGAACGACGACGAGTGCCTCCACGACGGCTTCCGGCGCTACGGGAACGACGACCGCGACGGCGGCCCCCGCGGCCATGGGATCGCAGACGGCCGCTGCCCCGCAGACGCCGGCACGCGGCGGGCTTCAGGTCGACCTCGGCTTCGACACGAAGCTGACGGTCGATGACAACTATCAGCTGCAGCCGAACTCTTCGGGCACGTCGACCTTCTGGGACAACACGTTCACTTTCGATCTGTCGAGCGTGACCGGCGTGCAGGACCTGAACCTCACCGCCTCGGGCGTCTACCGCTACGGTCAAATCCCCGGCCGCACCGTTTCGGGCCTGGAAGACCCGACCGTTCGCTTTCGCTACACGCGCGACGGCCTGAACAGCCGGCTCGACGTGAATGCACGTTATCGCCATGTCGCCCGTGAATTCCTCGACCCCTTCCAGGTCGAACAGGAAGACCGGAACGCGATCCTGACGGGCCTCTTCTTGCCCGGCGGCGGTACCGTGACCTATCGCAACGCCGGGATCGACTATGTCACCGGGCTGAACGATCCCTTCATGCTTGCCCTGTCGCTGAGCCATGACCAGACCAGCTACGATTCTGTCGCGACGGCGGCCAACCCGCTGCTCTTCGGGAACAAGACCGACAGCGCTTCGGCCACGGCGACCTTCAAGTTCTCGCAGATCACGGCGCTCTACTTCCAGCTCGGCATCGACGAATATAAGGCCGAGGACAGCGTCCGCACCGAGCGTACGACTGACAGCTTCGCGGTCGGACTGACCCATGACATCGACCCCGCCCTCGCGCTCGACGCCCAGATCGGGTACACGGACGTCGAGACGACCACGACCGGCGGCACCGCCAGCGTCGATGGCCTGACCGGCGCGGTCACGCTGACCAAGACCCTGACCAACGGCACCGTCTATGGCAGCGTCGATTCCTCGGTGAACGAGAACGGCACGACCACCTCGCTCAGCTTCGGCCGCGACCTGCAACTTCCGCTCGGCAACCTGACCGCCGTCGTCGGTGGCACGTATACCCCTTCGGGCGATACCTACGTGACCGGCTCGCTTCTCCTGACGCGCCAGCTCAAGACCTCGGACCTGACGCTTGCCATCGACCGCGGCGTCTCGACCAACACCTCGAGTGCCGATGTCGTCGATACCCGGGTCAGCTTCACCTACGGCTACGCGATCAACAACAACTCGCGCCTCAGCCTGTCGCTGAACTGGGGCCAGTCGGAGAGCGTGCTTGCCGGCGCCGCACCAACGGTCGAGCGCACGACGCTCGATGCCGCCTATTCCTACGACCTCACGCAGGACTGGGCGCTGACCGGCGGGGTATCGATCCGCACGCGCTCCGATTCGACCTCGCCGGGCGACGCGCGCTCGAACGCCGTCTTCCTCGGGCTCGGCCGCTCGTTCAGCTACCGGCCCTGAACAAATCCCAAGGGAACGGGGCGGGCGCCGCCCCGTTGACGCAATTGTGTCCCTGCTGCGCCCGATTTCCCTTATAGCGTCGTCAGTTGTAGTTTTCGCGGGCCAGAAGTCATGAGCCAGATCAGCAACAGCCAGCCGCGCGCCGCCCTGTCGCGCGACGCGCTGAACCCTGCGGGGTTCGGCCTGTTTGTTGCGCTTCTGCTGGCGTCCGTGCCGATCTTCTGGATCGGCTTCGTCTCGCTGGCCAAGGCGTGGTCCACGGCGGAATACAGCCACGGGCCGCTGATCCCGTTGATCTCGCTCTATCTCTTCATCCGCGAACTCCGCCGGATGCCGGTGCCGGAGCCAGGCGCGAAGACGCGCTGGCCGGGCCCGGCGGTCACCTTCGGCGCGCTTCTGGTCGCGCTCATGGGCAACCTCATGCGGGTGCCCGATATCGTGACCTATGCCTTCATCCTTTGGGTCGCGGGCGTCGTCCTGACCGTGTTTGGCTGGGACCGCGGACGGCTGCACATGCTGCCGGTCTTTCACCTCGTCTTCATGCTGCCTTTGCCGCAGGTACTCTACTGGAAACTGACGATCTTCCTGCAGGGCGTCTCGTCCGAACTGGGCGTCTGGTTCGTGCGCCTCGCCGGCGTTTCGGTCTTCCTCGAAGGCAACGTGATCGATCTTGGCGTCTACAAGCTCCAGGTGGCCGAGGCCTGTTCGGGGCTGCGCTACCTCTTCCCGATCCTCTCGTTCTCCTATCTCTTCGCGATCCTCTATCGCGGGCCGTTCTGGCACCGGGTGGTACTCCTCCTGTCGGCCGCACCGCTCACCGTCTTCATGAACTCGGTGCGGATCGGCATCATCGGCATCCTTGTCGACCGCTACGGGATCGACCAGGCCGAGGGGTTCCTCCACTTCTTTGAGGGCTGGGTCGTCTTCCTCATCTGCGTCGCAATCCTCTTCGGTCTCGCGATGCTCTTGCAGAAGGTTTCGCCGCGGCCCCTGTCGCTGTCCGAGGCGATCGACCTCGACTTCGAAGGGTTCGGCCCGATCTTCGCCCGGGTGCTCGCGATGACCGCGACCCCGGCGCTTCTGGCGGCCGTTCTCCTGACTGCCGGCGCCTCGCTGGCCTGGCAGGCGCGCCCGACCGTCTCGGCCGAGGCGCCGGCGCGCGATCCCCTGCTTCTCTATCCGCGCCGCATCGGCGACTGGCAAAGCTATACTGTCGAGCTTGAGCCTGACATCGAGAAGGTCCTTGCCGCCGACGACTACCTCAACGCCTTCTACGAACAGCCCGGCGAGCGCAGCGTCGTCAACTTCTTCGTCGCCTATTACAACAAGCAGACCGAGGGTCAGGGCATCCACTCGCCAGAGGTCTGCCTTCCGACCGGCGGGTGGGAAGTGTTTTCGCTTCAGGAAGTGTCGCTCGACCTGACCGCTGAAGGCTACGGCGCCTTCAAGGCCAACCGTGCCGTCATCCAGAAGGGCCTCTCGAAGCAGATCGTCTACTACTGGTTCGAGGGGCGCGGGCGGCGCGAGTCGAATGACGTGACCGCCAAGCTCCGCGTCCTGACCGACAGCCTGACCATCGGGCGCACCGACGGGGCGCTCGTCCGTTACGTGACGCCGATCGAGACGAACGAGTCCGAGGCGGATGCCGAGGCGCGCCTGATGCGCTTCATGCGTCTCAGCCTCAGGGATCTGCCGCACTACATTCCATTCTGACCGGAGGCCCTTGCGTAACCGCCCGGCTCTGGCATGGTGCCGCCATGACGGGGCGCGACACGTGATCGAAGGCGGGATGGCCGCATTGCGGGGCTTCCGCCTGCCGGCGGCAGTCTGGGCCTTGATCGCGCTGATGATCGCGGTCGAACTGGTCCTGACCGGCGCGGACCTGCGGTTTTGGGGTCAGCCCTGGTGGCGCCCCCTCGCCTATCAATATGCGGGGTTCTGGCCGGGCCTCCTGGAAAGCTGGCAACCGAACTACGCCGTACAGCCCGCCGCGATGTTCGCAAGCTACGGCTTCCTTCACGCCGGCCTCTGGCACCTCGGCGTCAATGTCCTGACCCTCGCCTTGCTCGCGCCGCCCCTCATCGCGCAGATCGGCCGTCGTCCGTTCTACCTGCTCTATGCGCTGTCGCTGCTTGGCGGCGCGATCGGCTATGCGATGCTGACCGCCTCTCCGCAGCCCATGGTCGGCTGCTCGGGCGCGCTCTTCGGCCTCGCCGGCGCCTATCTCGCGCTCGACTTCCTGCGCCGCTACGATCTCCACCTGTCGTTGCTGCCGGTGCTCGCCGCCATCGCAGCGCTCGCCCTCGGCAACGTGCTGACGCTCTGGCTCGAGGACGGGCAACTCGCCTGGCAGGCACACCTCGGCGGATTCGTCACAGGCTGGATCTTCGGCGTCCTGCCGCTCGGCCGGCGCGCGCCCGCCTGACCCCTAGCGCCCCATCTTCGCGAAGATCCTGTCGTAGGCCGCCAGAAGATGCGGCACCGAATGCGCCCAGCTGAGGCGCTCCATCACGCGCGCCCGGCCGATCTTGCCCATCTCGCTGCGCTTTTCCGGCGCGTCCATCAGCACGGCGATCTTCGCGGCGAAGTCCTTGGGATCATTGGCCTTGGCGTAGAGCGAGGCGTCCTCGGCCGAGGCGCGTCCCTCTTTCAGGTCGAACTGCACCACCGGCTTTTCCAGCGTCATGTATTCCATGACCTTGTTCATGGTGGAGATGTCGTTCATCGCGTTCTTGGGGTCCGGGCTGACGCCGATGTCGCAGGAATTCAGCGCCTTCAGAAGGTCTTCGCCGTAAAGCGGCCCGGTGAAGGTGAACCAGTCCGACAGGCCCTTGCCCGCGACATCCGCCTCGACGCTCGGCAGTTCCGGCCCGAAACCGACGATGATGAAATGCACATCCTTGCGGCCGAGGTCATGGATCAGGTGCTGCGCCGCCTCGACCAGAAGGTCCATCCCCTCCTGCTGCCCGATCACCCCGACATAGCCGAGGACGGTTCCTGCGCCCTTGCGCATCGCGGGGTCGGCGGGGCGGATCTCGAACTTCTCGATCTTCGGGGCGGAGCGGACGACGAATACGTCTTCCGGCGCCATCTTGCCGCGCCGGATCGCAATCTGGCGGAAGCTCTCGTTCGTCGCGATCGAGACCGAGGCAGAGGCAAAGGTCATCCGCTCCCAGACCAGCATGATCTTGTAGAGGAGGCCCTTCTTGTCGAACTTTGCCTCGAAAAGCTCGGGGCACACGTCGTGGTGATCGAAAAGATATCGAACCCCGCGCGGCCGGTACCACCAGCCCAGAAGGAAGATCAGGTCGGGCGGGTTGCAGCCATGGATCACGTCGAACCCGCGCTCACGCCGGACCTTCCGGGCCAGCCGGAACCAGTGCCAGAGCGACCAGAGATACTCCTTGGCATAGGCCACCGCACCCGAATGCGCCTCTTCCGGCTCGGGGTAGCGGTAGATGTGGATGCCCTCGATTTCCTCGTAATGCTTGTCCCAGCCGCGTCCGGTCGGGCAGATGACGCTGACCTCATAGCCCGCCTGCGTCAGCGAGGTCGCCTCAAGCCAGACGCGCCGGTCGAGCGGAACGGGCAGGTTTTCGACGACGATCAGAACCCGCCGCGCGCTAGCCTTCGTCATGCGTCACTCCTGCTTGCCCCCGGCCCGCTGATAGCCGGAAAATGCTGCGAATGCAAAGGTGAGGCGGCATCGCGGCCGTAGACTGTCGTCATTCCACCACCTCGAACTCGGCAATCTCGGTATTCTGAACGGCGCGGAAATTGTCATCTGAGATCAGCGTGAGGATGCGGCGCCCCCGCCCGTCCTGCCACAGTGCCATGCCTTCCATGTTGTCCATCTCGCCGGGCCTCGTCTCAAGCAGCGTCTCCGACATGCCAAAACCCGCACCGTCCGAGACAAAGCGCCGGATACGCGTCGAAAACCGTCCGATCAGCGAGACCGACCGTTCCAGAAGATAAAGCCGCCCCTCCGGATCTACCAGGCAATCGGAAGCTGCATACCCGTCGGCCCCCGGCAAGGTCGGCCCGGCGCTCCAGGCGCCGTCCCGCAGGATCAGTGTCTCGTAGCCCTCGGGACCGGCCTCTTCCAGCACGACCATCGGCGCCCCGTCGGGCAGCACGGCAATCCCTTCAAACGCCTCGTTGCCCCAGAGATCCTTGAACCGGTCCCAGGGATGCAGCGGGATCGGCTTGCGGTCCGGCAGGCGCAGTCCGGTCACACGGACGTAGCTTTCGTAGGCGACGTAGAGCGTACCGTCCGGTGCCTCGGCAAGCCCCTCGGCGTCGCCCGTAAACCCGTCCACTTCCTTCCCAAAATTGTCGACCAGACGCGTCTCGCTTTCGGTCGCGACCGCGGTGATCAGGCCATCCTCACCCCGCGCGATGCTGGCGCGCACCAGCGTGCCCCGGTCGCTGACCGTCAAGAGCTCCGCCCCGCCCGGATGGACGACAAGGCCTGAATAACCGCCGAAACTCTCGCGGGCCTCGTCCCAGACATATCGGCCCATCGGCTTCAACTCCCCCGCACCCGCCTGCGCGACCGAGAGCCCGATGAATGCCGCCACGAGGCTGCTATTTCGACGCGTGGCCAAAGGCGATCTTCTGCGCTTCGGGTGACAGACGCGACCGCACCTCGTCCGGCGCGCTCAACCCCCACACCGCCCGGAGCAGCGTCACCGCCTGCGGCCAGGCCCCCTTCAGCATGAGTTGCCCGGCCTTCGCGGTCGCATAGACCATGGCGACAGGCAGGCCCACGGGATTGAAGCGGCGCACGAACATCATGCGCGCGCGATACTTGAACCAGAACGAGAAGGGCGAGGCGAGCCGCTCGAGCGTCGGCGAGCCGATCGCGGTGCCGGCATGGTGATAGACCCTGAGATCCGGCGCGATGGCCAGCGGCATGTCGCCCCGCCGCATCGCCCAATCCGCCTCCTCGTAATAGAGGAAATAATCCTCCTTCATCGGCCCGACCCGATCATAGAAGGCGCGCGAGGCGATCATGCTCGCCCCCGTGACAAAGTCGATCTCCGAGGCCGCGGGCATCACCGCCTCGGCGGCCGGGCGGCCGAGGTTCACGTTCCCCGAAACGCCGGTCCAGAAGTTCATGGTGCCGCCGTCGATCTGAACGCGGTAGGGCGGCTCGGCATAGCAGACGCGCCCCCCCATGATGCCGTAGCCGGGCACCCGCGCGGCTTCGTCCAGGATCGCGCGGCAGGCAGCCGGGTCCGCGAAGGCGTCGGGGTTCAGGACCCAGAGGTGCCGCGTCTCGGACTGCGCGGCGGCCAGCGCGAGGCCGACATTCACGCCGCCCGCAAACCCCCGGTTCGCGCCCGAATGGACCAGGCTTACGGTCCCCGCCTCGGCCCGCGACGGCCGGGCGCCTGCCTCGAACTCGCGCAGATCGACACCCTTCTGGGCCGCCCAGCGCCTGAGATCGGCGACCGTATCATCGGGCGAGGCATTGTCCACGACGACAATGGCGGGCGCGCCGCCCTCCTGCGCCAGAAGACTCTCGACACAGCCTAGGATCACGTCCGCCGAGTGGAACGCGACCACGATCACGCTGATGGACTGGTTGGTATCCTGCATCTTCATTCGTGTTCTTGACTGCTTTGCCGCCGCATAGCCGGCGAAAATGGTGGCAATGGGGCGCGAAGCGTCCCGAGCCGTGTCACGGCGCGAACCGCTTGAAAATATAGCCCCTGAGGGCGGTCATGGAACCGAGCGTCGCAAGGCATAGCGCCACGACAGCCCAGCGCGTCCAGCCGAGGTTGCCGAGAAGGTCAGCCACCTGCGGTGACCAGAGCGATTCGAGGAAAGCGCCGCCACTCGCCGCCGCGGCCAGCGCCGAGGGCAGCACGAGGGGGCCAAGTCTCAGACCGGCGCGCCGTCCCGTCAGCCAGAGAGAGACAAGATAGGCCAGCGCTTCGACGGCAAAGGCGATCCCCAGCACGACCATGATGTCTCCCGTCCGGATCAGCGCCGCCCAGGCGATCGGCAGGGACAGCACTCGGATCGCGTTCGAGATCGGCGCAATCCCCGGCTTCTCCTTGGCCAGCGAGACGTTCGACGGCCCGGTCTTGGCCACGCGCACCGCCTGAACCGCCGCCATCGGCACCAGAAGCGCTAGCATCCCCGCGTATTTCGGCCCCAGAAGCACCGTCACCACGGGCCCGCCGACCAGCACCGTCCCGATCAGCAGAACCATCCCGATTGCCAGCCCCGCCTCGATGTAGGCGGCCCCCATGCGCTGGAACTGCGCGTCGTTCTCGCGCAACGCGCTGAGGCGCGGCAGGAACAGCGACTGTATCTGCCGGTCGAAGACCAGCGTCGGCGTCAGGGTCAACGTCATCGCCATCGAGAAGACGGCAAGCGGCGCCATCCCCAGCTCGCGGCCCACGATCAGGCGTTCGCCGTTGAACACGCCGAAGAGAAGCGCGCCGTTCAGAAGAAGCGGCCAGCCGAAAAACGTGGCCCGCCGCACCAGCGGGAAATCCCAGGACAGGCGGTAGGGGCGCTCGGCCATGACATGCGAGAGGACCACCGTCGCGACCGCCTGAACGATCAGCGAGACGAGCATGATCCGGTAGTCGCCATACATCAGCGCCAGCGGCCAGAGCACGAGGACCGCGATCAGGGGCGGGATTGCCTGGGTGACGATCCAGGGCCGGAAGATCGCGTGCCGCTTCAGCCGGTGCATGTCGAAATGCTGCAGGCTGTTGATGAACGGAATCGCCGCGATGACCTGAAAGGCCCAGGCGACATGTTCGATGCCCAGAAACCGCGCATAGGGTACAGAAATCGCGAAGAGGACCGCGCTGGACATGACCCCACGAAGGACCTGAAATCCCTGCAGAACCTTCTGCATCTGCGGCGCGTCGCCGTCCTTGTCGACGACGATCATCAGGTTGAGGCCAAGGTAAGACAGCATCTCGACGATCGACATGGCGACCGCGAAGGTCGAGGCGATGCCGTAATCCTCGGGGCTGACCAGCCGCGCGACGATGAGGTTCCGCAAGAGCAGAAGGGCCGAGCCGAAGGCATCGCCCGAGACGAGCATGAAGGCTTTCTTCAGCATGCCTGACTTCTCGACCTCAAGGCTCCGATCTGGCCGCACCCTTGCCCTGTTGCGATGCACGCCGGTCCGCCCGTTCGGGGCTTCGTATCGCTGCAAACGCCCGCGATTTCTAGCCCCGAGAGCGGTTGGCGGCATGTATTTCAAGGAATCCAGTCATTTGCCAAACCAAAGTTTGAGGCTCGGCGACCACTCGCCGATCGGATCTGCGATCAGTCGCCGCGTCGCTGGAGGATTGTTCGGAACCGCGGGCGTCAGTCCGTGTCCTCGACACGCCCCCGCAACGCCTTGACCGCGCCCCGCTCGGCCTTGGCCTTCAGGCGCCGGCGTTCGCTTCCAAGCGTCGGCTTGGTGGCGACCCGCCGCTTCGGCGCGACCAGTGCGGCACGGATCAGCTCCGCCAGCCGCTCGCGCGCGATCTCGCGGTTGCGCGCCTGGCTGCGGGTTTCCTCGGCGCGGATCACGATGGCACCGTCCAGCGTCCAGCGCCGCCCGGCCAGACGCTTCAGCCGCGCCTTCACCGCCGGCGAAAGATGCGGGCTGCGCGCCGCCTCAAACCTGAGCTCGACGGCGGTCGAGACCTTGTTCACGTTCTGCCCGCCGGGCCCCGATGCGCGCGAAAAGCTCTCGGTCATCTCCCAGTCGGCGATCGCAATGGTGTCGGTTATGCGCAACATGGCCGACACTTAGGCCCGCCGATGCGGCCTTGTCCACGACCGAACGCTTGACATACCGCCCCGGATGCCCCATGTGCCCCTCATGCTGCGCTGCCGCGTGAGACAGCCGCACCCCCGAGGGGTGCACCAGCACCCTCCTCCGGTTCCCCATCACGCAGGGTTCTGACGGCAGGCCAACCGGTGCGATCCGCGCCCCGGGGATTGTGGTCCGCCCGCCCTCGTCCGCCGCCAAGATGCGGCTCAAACCACCTTCGCGCCCGCCGCGAAGCGAAAGGATAAATTTGTTCGACTTCGACATGCTCGGCCTCGCGCCGGCCCTGACCGACGCCCTGAAGCGCGCCGGCCTTACCCAACCGACCCCGATCCAGAACCAGGCGATCCCGCTGGCGATGGAGGGGCATGACATCCTCGGCCTCGCCCAGACCGGCACCGGCAAGACGCTGGCCTTCGGCCTGCCGCTGGTCGATCACCTACTTGCACAGCCGGGCAAGCCCGCGCCGAAGACCGCCAAGGCCCTGATCCTCGCCCCGACCCGCGAACTGGTGAACCAGATCGCCGAGAACCTCCGGATGCTGACCAACGGCACCCGTATCAAGGTCGCCACCGTGGTCGGCGGCCAGTCGATCGGCAAGCAGATCGTTCACCTCTCGCGCGGGACCGACATCCTTGTCGCAACCCCGGGCCGGCTCATCGACTTGATGGACCGCGGCGCGGTGATCCTGTCGACCGTGCGCCACCTCGTCCTCGACGAGGCCGACCAGATGCTCGACCTCGGCTTCATCCATGCGCTTCGCAAGATCGCGCCGAAGCTCGGCACGCCGCGCCAGACCATGCTCTTCTCGGCCACCATGCCGAAGCAGATGGAGGAGCTTTCCGCCGCGTATCTGACGAACCCGCGCCGGGTGCAGGTCGCCCCGCCGGGCAAGGCCGCCGACAAGGTCACCCAGTCGGTGATCTTCCTCGACAAGGCCGCCAAGCCCGAACGCCTGCGCCAGATCCTGTCGGCCGATCTCGCTGCGCTGACGCTCGTCTTCTCGCGCACCAAGCATGGCGCCGAGAAGCTGATGAACGGCCTTGTCGCAGACGGCTTCAACGCCGCGTCGATTCACGGCAACAAGAGCCAGGGCCAGCGGGACCGCGCCATCAAGGCGTTCCGCGACGGCGAGGTGACGGTGCTGGTCGCCACCGACGTTGCGGCGCGCGGCATCGACATTCCGGGTGTCGCCTATGTGGTCAACTACGATCTGCCCGAAGTGCCGGACAACTACGTCCACCGCATCGGCCGCACCGCCCGTGCCGGGCGCGAGGGCGAGGCGATCGCATTCTGCGCGCCGGAGGAGGCGGACCTTCTCCAGCAGATCGAAAAGCTGATGAAGATCGAGATTCCGGTTGCCGGCGGCACCCGGCCCTCCCGCCCCGGCCAAAGGCCAGCCGCCCCCCGCAAGGGACCTAACCAGCGACGCGGGCAGAAGCCTGCGCAGGCGGCCAATGCCGACGCCGCGCCGGGCGCAGCGAAACGGCGCCGGCCGCGCCGCCGCCGAGCGGCCTGAGACCTGAAAATGGTAAGGGCCGTTCCGTCCGGAACGGCCCTCCGAGATCTACGGAGATGGGCCAGTTAGGGTGTCGAAGATCGACTAGGCCCAGTCAGGGTTCTTAACCCTCGGGGTTGCCCTTAGGCCACGGCCCCCCTGACTGTCCCGACACCTCTCTCCAATATCACTCTAGACACTGGATCACCTCCTTTCTCTGCGTTGCCGTTATCCACAGGCTGCCACAGATTCGGTGACTGTCAAATGAATTTACGCGACTTTTTCGAGAAGCCGCGAAACCAGCAACCGGAACGGCACGAGTGCAACAATTGCGAGCGAAAGCTTGACAATCCAGTCCGCCGTGGCGAGCGAAACCCAGAGTGGCACGACCGGACCGGACCCTAGAAGCGGCAACATCTCGCCCGCCCAGGTGACGTCGTTGGCCGGTTCCAGCCCGCTCAGCGCCGCCGAAAACGCCACGGTGAAGAAGATCGCGGTGTCGAGGGTCGAGCCGAAAAGGGTCGACACGAAGGGTGCGCGCCACCAGCTGCCGTCCCGCAGCCTGTTGAAGACATGCACGTCCGTCAGTTGCGCCACAAGGAACGCAAGGCCCGAGCCGAGCGCGATGCGCAGGGTCACGAGGGGGCCGAACTCTCCCATGATCTGCGTGCCGATCAGCGAGCAGATCACCCCGACGACAAAGCCCGCGACGACGACCTTGCGCGCAGCGGCGGCGCCCTGGATGCGGTTCGTCAGGTCGGTGACGAGGAAGGCGAAGGGATAGGTGAAGGCGCCCCAGGTCAGCCATTTGCCGACAAGGAACTGCACGAGGATGTTCGAGGCCACAACGATGGCGGCCATGGCAAGAATGCCGGGAAGAAGCGAGCGCGTCATGTCTGATCCGTTTTGACAAGGTGGCGGAGACTTGGCCCCGGCCCGTGCCGGAACGCGCGGCCTCTACGCGCTTGACCCGCCGCGGTCAAGTCACTCGGTCAGCTTCAGGTCGACAACCTCGGTCTTCTGCACCGGCAGGAAGTTGTCATCGGCGACCAAAGTCAGACGGACGGCGCCCGCAGGATCCTGCCAGACGGCGATGCCCTCGAGGTTGTCGTGCCAGCCGGGCTCGCTTTGCCAGATGACCTCATCCGACTGGATGGCCGTATCGGACAGCGTCAGCCGCCGCACCCGGCTCGCGAACCCCAGTAGCGGCCAGAAGTCCCGTTCCAGCAGGTAAAGACGCCCGTCGGGGCCGAAATCGGCGCCGACCGGGTTCCAGTGCCCATCGCGCCGCAGCGTGAACGGCACCTCCCACCGCTCGCCCGTGCGCCGGTAGACAGGGGTATTTCCGCCTTTCGGCGGCACCTCGGGCAGAACAATCAGCCGGCCGGTGCCGTCGATCGCCAGCGCCTCGGCTCCGAGGTTCTCGGCAAAGGCCTTGAATGCCTCGGGCCAGTCCTCCGCGATCCAGTTCGTCCCGTCGGCGCTGTAATGTCCGATATGGTTCCGCGTCTCGAACGAGATGAAAAGGCTCCCGTCCGTCGCCAGCGCGATCCCCTCGGCATCGCGCGTCGGCTCCGAGAGAGGCTTGCCGTGATGCGACAGAAGCACTACCGGCGCCCCGGTTTCCGTTCCGGTGACCTGCCCCTCCGCGCCGCGCAGGAACCGACCCTCGAAAACCGTCCCGGAATCCGAAACCGCGACAAAGCCAAGCCCGTCCGGCGTCAGCTCCAGCCCCGAAATCCCGCCGAAAATCGGGCTCGCATCGGTCCAGATGTATCTACCGACCAGCTCGGCGCGCATCCGGTCCGGCCAGGCGGGCGCCGCCGCGCCGAGGAGCCCGGCTGCGATCAGTCCGAGCGTAGAACCGAAGCGCATTGTCTTGGCAGATCGGACATCGTGTATTCCCGCGCGGTCTTGGGCCGGGGCTTGATCGGTTTCTTCGGTTTCGGCGGGTGCCGCAGCTCCTCAAGGTAGGTCGTCACCCACCAAGTCAGCGTCTCGTCGCAGCCATTGCCGCCCTTGGAAAGCTCGGCGACCGAGGGTTTCTGTGTCTCGCAGCGGGACGATCCGGCGGGGCATTTGAGGCGCACATGAAAATGCGTGTCATGACCGTAAATCGGACGGATCTTCTGCAGCCAGGCCGTGTCGGCGGGGCGGGCGGTCTGGCACATCGCAATCTTCACCGCCGCCGCGACGAAGATCCGGTCGACCCGCGGGTCCGAGGCCGCCGCCTTCAGCAGTGCCTGATGTGTGCGCGTCCAGTTGCCGTTGATCCGCGTCTGATCCGCGGTCCGGACCGAGATCGAACTGATGCTCTCGCGCTCCGCCCGGCTGAGGTTGACGCGCGCCGGCGGCAGCATCCAGATATCGGCATCGAGACCGATCTGGTGACTCGCATGACCCGTCTTCATGGGCCCGCCGCGCGGCTGGCTCATGTCGCCGATGTAAAGCCCGGCCCAGCCTAGCTGCCGCGCGGTGGCCGAAAGGTCAGCGAGATACTGCACCAGCGCCGGATGTCCCCAGTTGCGATTGCGGCTGAGCCGCATCGCCTGCCAGGTCGGACCGGTCTCGGGCAATTGCACGAGGCCGGCGGCACATCCCTTGGCATAGCTGCCGTAGACCTGCGGCTTGCCGCCCGTTGCCACCTTCTGCGCCCCGAAAAGGTCCTTCGCGAGCGGCGCCGCAAGCACCGGCCCGGCAAGGACCAGTGCAAGCGAGACAATCAGGGCGCGAATCATTTCGGCCCCCGTTCGCCTTGCGGATCGACCCGCAGAAGAAGGACGAGCCCGATTGCGAACAACAGGACAAGCGGCGCGATGCCAAGCCGCGCACTTCCGAGCGAGGTCGTGGCAACGGTGATGAGCGCGGGCGCCAGGAACGCGGTCGCCTTGCCCGAAAGCCCGTAGAACCCGAAATCGCCAGCCGCGTCCTCCTCGGTCGTGTGATAGACCATCAGCGTCCGGCTTGCCGCCTGAGCGATGCCGCCGGCTGCGCCGATGACCACGCCGCAGCCGTAGAACACTGCGTCCGGCACCGGCGAGCCTTCAGGCAGGATCATCCCGAAGAAGCTGTCGGGGGTCAGGTTCATCATTACGATGATGACGAGCGCAAGGACGATCACCGCGACCACGATCACCGGCTTCGGCCCGATCCGCGAGTCGAGCTTGCCCCCCGCCCAGGAGGCGATCGTCGCCGCGATGGCGGCGATGATGCCGAAGGTGCCGCTCTGGATCACGGTCCAGCCCATGACGTTGGAGGCGAAGGCCCCGCCCAGCGCATAGGTCGCGTTCAGCGCATCGCGGTAGAACATCGACCCGATCAGGAAGGCCAGAAGGCTCGGCCGCTGTTTCAGCCCCTTCAGCGCGGTGCCCAGCACGGCAAGGCTTTCGCCGACCTTGCGGCCCCCCCGGGTGAGCGGCTCGCGCACCCAGAGGAAGAAAGGCACCATGAAGACGATGTACCAGATCGCGGTGAAGGGGCCGACAGCGCGCGTTCCCTCGCGTGTGGCCGGATCAAGGCCGAAGGCCGGAGAGAGCCCGATCAGCGTCTTTCCGGTCTTGGCATCCTCGGCGAAGAAGAGAAGGAAGATGAAAAGCGCGATCACCCCGCCGAGATAACCGAAGGCGAACCCGGTGCCCGAGACGCGTCCGATGTCCTCGTGCGTGGTCAGCGAGGGCATCAGCGCGTTGGTGAAGTTCGTGGCCAGCTCCATCCCGATGAAGCCGAACGAAAACCAGAAGGCCGACCAGAAAAGCGTCGGCATTTCGGGCAGCGTCCACCACAGGATGAACGCGCCGACCACATACATCACCGAAAAGAGCCAGATCCACGGCATCTTCCGGCCGCGCCCGTCGGCAACGACACCGAGAACCGGAGCCAGAATCGCGATGATGATCCCGGTGACCGTCTGCGCGCCGGTCCAGTAGGCCTGCGAGCTGGCCTGAGCGAGCTCCTGGGACTGGCCGAGCGCGGTGAAATGCGCGCGCGCGACCTCGGCGAAATAGGGGCCGAAGCTGAAGGTCAGAAGAAGGGTGTTGTAGGGCTGGCTCGCCCAGTCGAAGAACCACCAGCCCCAGATGCGCTTCTTCGCCGATACTGTCATCGCCTGCCCCTCGCGTTCGCGGCGATGAAGCCCGAAATCCGCTCCGCGCGCAAGCTTCCGGGGCCGCCACACGCCGGGAAAGGTGCCGCCGCCTACCGAACGGGCGGCCAAGGCCGTTCCGCATCCGCTGCGATCCAGGCGAGCGCCCAGTCCGGCAGCGACGGGCTCTGCCCCTCATGGCCAATCGCGGCGAGCACCTCGGACGGCGGCACGATCCCGCCCTTCGAAGTCACGGCAGAGCGCAGCAGCATGTGGCTCGTGCACTCGCCCTTCCGCCACATGCTCTGCTCCATGTAGATGAAGCGCGCGTCCCAGCCGATGCAGCGGCTGACCATCTCGAGCCGGTCGAACATCACCACGCGGCGGCGGTAGCGCGTCGTATTGCCCGCGACGGTGATGCCCCAGCGCTTGGTCTTCAGGATCGGCAACAGACCCGTCCGCATCGCCATCGGCACCCGGCCGAGATCGTAAAGCGTCAGCGTGCGCCCGTTGTTCAGCTCGAACCAGAAATCGAGGTCCCAGGGCCAGCAGATGTGCTGCGAGATATGCGGCTCGAGAAGCCCGAGCGGCGGCGCCTTGCGGTTCACCCAGATCTCTTTCGCCATTCTGACAAAGGGATACATTGGCCGCACCTTTCGCTTGGATGGCTCACCGATGGCGAAGCCATCCCCGCAGGTCAACCTGCGACGTTGCGTTAGACGGTTGCGGAGCGACCCCGCGCAGCTTACCTCTGGTCGGACTGCAAAGACCGGAGAGACGCATGGGTTCGCTGTTCGAAGCGCTGATGATCATTCTCAACGTGGTCTGGTTCATCATGATCGCGCATATCATCATGTCCTGGCTCATCGGATTTCAGGTGCTGAACACGCGCCAGCCGATCGTAGCGCAGATCTGGTACGGCCTGAACCGCCTCCTTGAACCCATCTATGCGCCGATCCGGAACTTCCTGCCCTCGACGCCGGGCCTCGACCTCGCCCCGCTCGTGGCCTTCGTCGTGCTTCTCATCGTCCAGCGCGTGCTCGTCAACAACGCCGGATTCTTCTACGGCTTCTGAGCCTTGCGCCTGCACGATCCCCGTGACAGGGTCGCCGAAAACGAGCAGCCCAGCACATGATGACCCGCGCCGAGGATCTTCTTTCCTCCGTCTTCGGATTTTCCGCCTTCCGGCCCGGTCAGGCCGAGATCGTCTCGGCCGTCGCGGGCGGGCGCAACACGCTTGCCATCATGCCGACGGGCGGCGGCAAGTCGCTTTGCTTCCAGCTTCCGGCGCTGCTGCGTGACGGCGTGACCGTCGTGATCTCGCCCCTCATCGCGCTGATGCGCGATCAGGTCCGCGCCCTCCGCGAGGCCGGGGTCGAGGCCGGCGCGCTGACCTCGGGCAATACCGAGGAGGAGACCGAGGCGGTCTTCTCCGCGCTCGAAGAGGGGCGACTGAAGCTTCTTTACATGGCGCCGGAAAGGCTCGCCTCGGGCGGCACGCTGACGCTTCTCCGCCGCATCGGCACGCGCCTGATCGCGGTGGACGAGGCGCATTGCGTGAGCCAGTGGGGCCACGACTTCCGCCCCGACTACCTGCGCATCGGGGAACTTCGCCGCGCGCTGGGCGTGCCGCTCGCCGCCTTCACCGCGACGGCGGACGAGGAAACCCGGAGCGAGATCGTAACGCGGCTTTTCGACGGCGCCGCGCCCGAGACCTTCCTGCGCGGCTTCGACCGGCCGAACATCCACCTTGCCTTCGAGGTCAAGGACCAGCCACGCCGCCAGATCCTGGCCTTCGCCGCCGCCCGCAAGGGCCAGTCCGGCATCGTCTACGCCGGCACCCGCGCCAAGACCGAGACGCTGGCCGCGGCGCTCCGCGAGGCCGGCCACACGGCCTGCCACTATCATGCCGGCATGGACCCGGATGACCGGCGCGAGGTCGAGACGCGGTTCCAGCGCGAGGACGGGCTGATCGTCACCGCCACCGTCGCCTTCGGCATGGGCATCGACAAGCCCGACATCCGCTGGGTCGCGCATGCCGACCTGCCGAAATCGATCGAGGCCTATTATCAAGAGATCGGACGCGCCGGCCGCGACGGCGCCCCGGCCGAGACGCTGACGCTGTATGGTCCCGAGGACATCCGCTACCGCCGCAGTCAGATCGACGAGGGACTTGCGCCGCACGACCGCAAGGCTGCCGATCACGCCCGCCTGAACGCCCTTCTCGGTCTCGCCGAGGCGACGGCCTGCCGGCGCCAGCGGCTGCTGGGTTATTTCGGCGAGACCGCCGACCCCTGCGGCAACTGCGATCTCTGCGACAGCGCGCCCGAGCTTTTCGACGGCACCGAGGCGGTGCGCAAGGCTCTCTCGGCGATCCTGCGGACGGGGGAGAGCTTCGGCGCGGGGCACCTGATCGACATCCTCACCGGCAGCCAGACCGAGAAGGTCCGCGAGCGCGGCCATGACGGCTTGCCCACCTTCGGGGTCGGGCGCGACCTGCCGAAGGCCGAATGGCAGGCGGTCTTCCGCCAGATGATGGGGCACGACCTGATCCGCCCCGATCCCGAGCGCCATGGCGCCTTCTGCATGACCGAGGCCGCGCGCCCCATCCTGCGCGGCGAGGCGGGGATCACGCTCCGCCGCGACACGATCCGCAAGGCGGTGGCGCGGCCCGTGGTGCGGACGCTCGTCTCGGACGAGGATGCGCCACTCCTTTCGGCGCTGAAGGCCAAGCGCCGCGCGCTGGCCGAGGCGGCGCGGGTGCCGGCCTATGTGATCTTTCCTGACCGTACGCTGATCGAGATGGCCGAGACGCGGCCCGGAACGCTCGACGCGATGGCGCGGGTCTCGGGGGTCGGCGCCAAAAAGCTGGAAAGCTACGGCGCTGCGTTTCTTGACGTGATCGCGGGCGCGGCCGAGGAGATGCATCCGGCGCGGCGGCGGTTGGCCGGGCGGCCCGAGGGCACGGTCTTCGACCGGCTGATGCAGGCGCAGGCGGACCTCGCGCGCGGTGAGGACGGCACCGGCAAGTATCTCTCCTGCACCCATTCGACCCTGCGCCGCCTTGCCGAGACGCGGCCGAGGTCGCTGGATGATCTCGAGCGGATCACCGGCATGAGCGAACAGAAGATCGACCGCTTCGGTGCCGCCTTTCTCGAGATTCTCGCGGGCGGCTAGCCCTCCTCGCCGTCCGGCACGGCCGGGCGGGCCTCGGGCGGGCAGAATTCGGCGATCCGGGCCAGGATCGCCGCCTTCTTCAGGGGCTTCGTCAGGTAATGGTCGATCCCGGCGGCAAGGATCGAAACCTCGTCGCCGTCCATCGCGTGGGCCGTCAGCGCGACAATCGGAACGCGCGGGCCGCCCCGCGCCGCCTCCTCGGCCCGGATCGCGCGCGCGGCCTCGCGCCCGTCCATCTCGGGCATCGAGATATCCATGAAGATCATGTCCGGCGCCCCGCTCCGCCACAGCTCGACCGCCTCGCGGCCATTGCCGGCAAACACAAGCTCGATGTCGCAGCCGCCGACCATCTTGCGGAAGACGAGCTGGTTGGTGCGGTTGTCCTCGGCCGCGAGCACCCGCATCGCGCGCGCCTCGCGCGGGGCGGGCGGTGGCGCGGCGGGTACCTTTGCCTCGAGCTCGGGCACGCGCGGATAGGAAAGGTCCTGCAGCACCTTCAGGAGTTGGCTGCGGAGCACAGGCTTGCGCAGGACGGCGGTCGCGCCGGGCCAGTCGCCGGCCACCTCACCATCCGAAGACAGGAGCAGCACCGGGGCGACCGTGCCGCCCTTGCCCGGGATCGCCGGGCAGGGACTTTCGGCCAAGCCGTCCGCGTCGAGAAACACGACGTCGAACGCCTCGCCAGCATGTGCCTGCGCCTCGGCGAGGGACCGCGCGCAGATCACCGAAAGCCCGTAGCTTTCAAGCTGCCGCACAAGGATATCGCGGCCGATCTGCGCCTCTTCGATCAGAACCGCGCGGCGTAGCAGGATCGGCCGCGCCGGCCCGCCATCTGGGTCAGCGCCCTCGGCGGCAGCAAGCGGCAGGCGGAAGCCGAAGCATGACCCCTTGCCGGGCTCGCTGTCCACCCAGATCGTGCCGCCCATCAGCGTGACGAGTTGCTTGGTGATCGCGAGGCCAAGCCCGGTGCCCTCGAACTTGCGGTTGCTCTGATCCTCGACCTGGTTGAATTCGCCGAAGATATGCTCGACGAGGTCGGGCGGAATCCCGATGCCGGTGTCCTCGATCGTCACATGCAGATCGAACCGGCCATCTCCAGCCTCAAAGCCGACCACCCGCGCCAGGACATGGCCCGCGCCGGTGAACTTCACCGCGTTGCCGATGAGGTTGGTCAGGATCTGCCGCATCCGCCCCGGATCTGCGACAAAGCGCGTCGGCAGGAAGAGGTCGAAATCGACGATCAGCTTCAGCCCCTTCTCGCGCGCCAGCGGTTGAAGCAGCAGCATCACCTCATGAAGGCAACGTTCGAGATCGAAGGGCTCGGGGTACAGCCGCAGCTTCTCGGCCTCGATCTTGGAATAGTCGAGGACATCGTTGATGATGACCAGAAGCGCCTCGCCCGAGGATTTGATCGTCTCGGCGAAAAGGCGCTGTTCCTCGGTCAGGCTCGTGTCGCAGAGAAGCTCGGCCATGCCGACGACGCCGTTCATCGGGGTGCGGATCTCGTGGCTCATGTTGGCAAGGAAGGCCGACTTGGCGCGGCTCGCCGCCTCGGCCTTCGATCGCGCTTCCTCAAGCTCGGCCTCGCGCCGCATCGCCTCGGTGATGTCGAGTGCCATCGAGACAAGATCGCCCGCCGCACCGCGCCGGTCGAGGAAACGGATGTGGCGGCCGTCGATGAGCCCGACCACCTCGGGCACGATGTCATCGCTCTGAAGCCGCGCGGCCATCTCGTGCCGCCAGTCGAGCACGGCCTCTCCGGAGAGCCCGGCGACCCGATCAGACAGGGCGGCGATCACCTCGTGATATTGCGCGCCAAGCGCGATTCCTTGCCCGTCGAAGAGGTCGAGATAGGCACCGTTCGCCGCAATCAGCCGGCCCGTCGGATCGAAGACGGCGAACCCGTCCTCGATCGTCTCGACCGCTTCCCAGAGCCGCCGCTGCGCCAGCGCCGCCTCGACCGTTGCCCGCTCGAGCGAGGTCTGGACGCGCGTGTTCTCGCCCTTCAGGACCTCGGTTTCCTGCCGCTGCGCGACGATCTGGTCCGACAGGCGCCGGGCATGGACGGAAAGCTGCGAGTTGGCGGCGAAGAGTTCGCGCTGCTTCTGGTCGAGAAGCCGCTCTGCCGCAAGCCGGGCCCGCCGCTCGCGCGCGAGTTTTTCCGCAAAGCTCACGCCCACGTCTCCTGCCGATGCCGCCCCGTCCGCGCGCACCATCCAACGTTCCGGTGAAGGAAGATTTAAACGCACCCCATCCCGCCACCTTGCCAAGAAACCGCGCGGCATGAGACGATCCCCTCATTGCCGGACCAAAGGAGTTTTCGATGCGCCGCCTGTACCTTGCCGCCCTTCTGGTCCTTGCCACCGCCGGCGCCGGGATCGCGCAGGAGCGCGACTACATTCCCGACCGCCGCGCCGTCCTGATCGAAGGCGTCGATTTCCCCGGCGCCGATCTTTCCCCGCAGTTCGACGTCACCTTCGAGGCCTGCGAAGCCGCCTGCCGCGCCGATGCCGCCTGCACGGCCTTCACCTACAATCGCCGCGCAAGTGCCTGTTTTCCAAAATCCTCGGTCAGTGGCGAGGCCCCCTATCAGGGTGCGATATCCGGCTGGATGCGGACGACAGACGCCACCGCGCTTGCGGCGGCGCCGGATCGCGCAGTCGAGCTTGGCTTCCTCCGGCCCGAGGATTTCGATGCCGCGCTTGCCCAGGCCAACGGTCTCGGCGCCGAACATATCGCGGGCAGCGCCACCGAAGCCGAGCTTCTGGAGGCCGCCGCCGCCGCCCGCGCCTCGGGCAATGCGGAGGGGACGATGCGCCTGACCGGCGCCGCGCTGACGCTGACCGATGACGCCGGCCTCTGGTCAGACTATGCCGAGGCGCTTCTGGCGATCCCGACCAGCGACGGTGCAGTCCGTGAAGGCTATGCGAACCGGGCCGCGAGCAGCGCGATCAACGCCTTTCTGCGGAGCGCCGGCACCGCGCAGCGCGCCACCGCCGCCGTCATCCTCGCCCGCGCGTTCGAAGCCGTCGGCCGTGGCAGGGACATGATCCCCGCGCTGCGTCTGGCCCAATCGCTGCAGCCGCGCGACGATACCGCCGCGATGCTGGACGACGCGATCGGCAAATACGGCTTCCGCGTCGCCGAGACTCAGGTGGAAAGCGACAGCGCCACCCCCCGGATCTGCGTGACCTTCACCGAAGAGCTTGCGAAGACGGGGACCGACTACGCGACATTCGTGAAACTGCCGGAGGCCGGCCTCAGCGTCGATGCGTCGGGCAACCAGATCTGCGTCGGCGGTCTGAAACACGGCGCACGCTATGCGATCACCTTCCGCGAGGGCCTTCCCGCCGCCTCGGGCGAGGCGATGGGGAAGGACGTGACCATCACCCAGTATGTACGCGACCGCGCCCCCACCGTCAGTTTCCCGGGCCGCGCCTATGTGCTGCCGAAACTGGGCTCGACCGGCATCCCGGTCGTGACGGTCAACGCCAAGACGCTCGACCTCACGCTGTTGCGGCTCTCCGACCGCAACCTCATCCGCGCCATGCAGGCCGACTATTTCGGGCGCCCGCTCGACTACTGGTCATCCGAGGCGCTCAAGGGCGAGGTGACGGAAGAGGTCTGGACCGGCACCGGCGAGGTTACCGGCGAGGTGAACCGCGACACGACGACGCTTTTGCCGCTGGCGGACGCGATGGAGGACCTTGGCCCGGGCATCTATGCGCTGCAGGCGGCAATTCCGGGGCGCGATCCCTACGACAACCCCGCCGCGACCCAGTGGTTCGTCATCTCCGACCTCGGGCTGACGGCGATGGAGGGGGCGGACGGTCTTCATGTCTTCGTGCGGGAGCTGTCGGATGCGGCAGCCGTCGAGGGCGTCACCGCGACGCTGGTGAACCGCGCCAACGCGGTGATCGGCAGTGCGATGACGGATGCCGAGGGCTACGCGCATTTCGCCGCCGGGCTGACCGCCGGAACCGGCGGCGCGGCCCCGGCGCTGGTGACGGTCGAGAAGGGCGACGACATGGCGTTCCTGTCGCTTTCGGAGGCGGAGTTCGACCTTTCGGATCGCGGCGTCACCGGGCGCGAGGCCGCGCCGCCGATCGACGTGTTCCTCTCGACCGACCGCGGCGCCTACCGCGCCGGCGAGACGGTCAATGCGACGATCCTCGCCCGTGACGCGCAGATGGCGGCGCTGGACGGGCTGCCGATGACAGCGCGGCTGATCCGGCCCGATGGCGTCGAATATTCCCGCACGCTTCTGACTCCGGCTGGCGCCGGCGGCTTCACCGCCTCCCTGCCGCTTGCCGGCAACGCCCCGCGCGGCACATGGCGGATCGAGAGCTTCGTCGAGGACAAGACCGTGCTCGCCGCGCAGAGCTTCCTTGTCGAAGACTTCCTGCCGGAACGCATCGATTTTGCGCTCGCCCTTCCCGAGGGGGCTCTGCGCCTTTCGGACGTGCCCACGCTCTCGGTTGACGCGCGCTACCTCTTCGGCGCGCCCGGCGCCGGGCTGGCGATGGAGGGCGATCTGCGGCTGACGGCCCTTACCGCGCTGGAGGCCTTCCCGGGCTACAGTTTCGGCAAGTACGACGAGCCCTTCTCGCCCTTCCGCGACAGCCTTTACGGCGCGACCGAGACCGATGCGGAGGGTCACGCCGAGGTGCCGGTCAGCTTCCCCGACCTTGGCGATACGGCAAACCGCCCGCTTGAGGCGCGGCTGACCGTCCGCCTCAAGGAAGGCTCGGGCCGACCCGTGGAGCGTGACATCACCCGCCGCATCCTTCCCGATGCGCCGGTCATCGGCATCAAGCCCGCCTTCGCCGAAGGTACGGTGCCCGAGGGCGCGGCGGCCGAGTTCAACCTGATTGCGGTGGGTCCGGACGAAAAGCCCGCCGCCCGCAAGGTGCACTGGACGGTCAACCGGATCGAGACGAACTACCAGTGGTATTCCCTCTACGGGCAGTGGAACTGGGAGGTGACGACCACCCGGTCCCGCGTGGCCGAGGGCGACGCGTCGCTGACGCCCGAGGCGCCGGTGAGCGTCTCCGCCCCGGTGGAATGGGGGAATTACGAGATCGTGGTCGAGGCGACGGACGGCACCTATACCGCGACGTCACAAGAGTTCTACGCGGGTTGGTATGTGCCCGCCGACGCCTCGGAAACGCCCGACAAGCTGACTGTCGCGCTTGACAAGCAGGCTTACCGGCCGGGCGACACCGCGAAGGTAAAGGTGGAGCCGCGTAGCGCCGGGGTGGCGCTGGTCTCGGTGCTCTCGAACCGGCTCATCGACATGAAGGCGGTGCCGGTGAAGGCCGGCGAAAACGTCATCGAGCTGCCGGTAACGGACGACTGGGGCGCGGGCGCCTATGTCACCGCCTCGGTCATCCGGCCGCTGAACGCCGAGGCCGGGCGTGCGCCCACCCGGGCGCTCGGCCTCTCATACGCGCCGGTCGATCCCGGCGCGCGGAAGCTTTCCACCAGTTTCGAGGTGCCGGCCGGGTCTGCCCCGCGCAGCCCCCTCCCGGTCGCGCTGAAGGTGGAGGCTCCGGCGGGCGAGGAGGTCTTTGCCACGATCGCCGCCGTGGATGTCGGCATCCTCAACCTCACCCGCTTCACCTCCCCAGACCCCGAAGGGCACTATTTCGGGCAGCGCAAGCTGGGCGTCGCGATCCGCGACCTCTACGGCCGGCTCATCGACGGGCAGAACGGCACGCCGGGCATCGTCCGGTCAGGCGGCGACGCGGCGGCCGGGCTGAAGATGCAGTCCCCGCCCCCAACCGAGGAGCTTGTGGCCTATTTCTCCGGCCCGCTGACGGTCGGCGCCGATGGCTACGCGCGCACCGAATTCCAGATGCCGTCCTTCAATGGCACCGTCCGCCTGATGGCCGTGACCTGGTCGAAGACCGGCGTCGGGCAGGCCGAGGCAGAGGTGCTGGTGCGCGATCCGGTCGTGGTCACTGCCTCGGTCCCGCGCTTCCTTGCGCCCGGCGACACGTCCCGCGCGCTGCTGGAGATCGTCCACGCCACGGGCCCCGCCGGACGCATGGGGCTTGATGTCTCAGCCGAGGGCGTGACGCTCGGCACCGCGCCCTCGGGCGTGGATCTGGCCGAAAAGGGCAAGGCCGAGATCGCCGTGCCGATCACCGTGCCGGACGCGGAGGGCACCGCGCGTATCCGCGTTGCGCTGACCACGCCGGACGGCAAGCAACTGGTGAAGGACCTGACGATTCCGGTGCAGGCGAATGACCCCGCGATCGCGCGGCAAACCCGCTTCGAACTGGCGGATGGGGCGAGCTTCACGCTCGACGGGAACGCCTTCGCGGGTCTCCTCCCCGGCTCCGGCCGCGCCACGCTCGCCGCCGGGCCGCTCGCGCGGTTCGACGCGCCGGGGCTTCTCGCCGCGCTCGACGCCTATCCCTATGGCTGCACCGAGCAGATCACCTCGAAGGCGCTGCCGCTCCTCTACTTCGACCAGGTGGCCACGGCGATGGGCGCCGCGGGTGGCAGCGACGTGAAGACGCGGGTCGAGGAATCGATTTCGGAAATCCTCCTCAACCAGTCCCCCAACGGCGCCTTCGGCCTCTGGTATCCCGAGGCGGGCGACCTCTGGCTCGATGCCTTCGTCACCGACTTCCTCAGCCGGGCGAAGGCGCAGGGCTATGCGGTGCCCGACACAGCCTTCCGCAACGCACTCGACAACCTTCGGAACCAGATCAACTACGCCCCCGACTTCGACGAGGGTGGCGGCCCCTATGCCTACGCGCTGATGGTCCTCGCCCGCGAGGGCGCGGCGGCGATTGGCGACCTGCGCTACTATGCCGACGTCAAGGCCGAGGCCTTCGATACCCCCATCGCCGCCGCCCAGCTTGGCGCCGCGCTCGCCTCCTACGGCGATCAGCGCCGGGCCGACGCGATGTTCGCAGGCGCTGCGCGCCTTCTCGGCCGCAAGATCGCCGAGGTGCCGGTCTGGCGCGCCGACTACGGAACGCACCTGCGGGACTCGGCCGCCCTCCTCGCCCTTGCCTCCGAGGCGGGATCGACAGCCCTTGATGCCGAAGCCCTGGGCAACTCGGTCGCGACTGCCATGGCCGGCCAACGGCTCTCGACGCAGGAGGCGACATGGGCGCTGCTCGCGACCCACGCCCTGATCGACCGGACGGGCACCGAGGGGTTCACCGTCAACGGCGCCCCCGTGACAGGTCCGCTCGTGCGTCTGCTTGATGCCGACGCGCGCGAGCCGCAGGTCATCACGAACGGCACCGGACGGGCGGCGACGCTGACACTCACCACATTCGGCATCCCGACAGAGCCCGAAACTGCCGGCGGCAAGGGCTATGCCATCTCCCGCAGCTACTATACGCTCGAGGGGGAGCCGGCGGACATCGCCACGGTGAAACAGGGCGCGCGTCTCGTCGCGGTGCTTGAGGTCACCCCGACCGCCGGGGGCGAGGCGCGGCTGATGGTGAACGATCCCCTGCCCGCCGGGTTCGAGATCGACAACCCTTCGCTGATCCGGGCCGGTGACATCGCCGCGCTCGACTGGCTCGAGACCGCCGATACGCGGATGACCGAGTTCCGGCAGGAGAGGTTCCTTGCGGCCGTGGATTGGACCTCCCCGGCGTCCTTCCGGCTGGCCTATATCGTCCGCGCCATCTCGCCCGGCACGTTCCGCCAGCCCGCGGCGAGCGTCGAGGACATGTACCGCCCGGACTACCGCGCAAGGACCGCCGTCGGCACGGTGACGGTCACGGAATGAGGGCGCGCCTGCCCCTTTCGCTCGCGGCGCTTGTCTTCGCGGGCGGCCTCGCGCGGGACGTCGGGGATGCCTGGATCGACAGGACAGCGCTGCCCGCGCTGACCGTCGAGACGGGGGCCGAGGTCACGGCCCGCGACGGCACGCTCCTGCGCGCCTTCACTGTGGGGGACGGGCGCTGGCGTCTCGACCCCGGGCCGGTCGATCCTGGGTTCATCGCCATGCTGATCGCTTACGAGGACAAGCGATTCCATGTTCATGCAGGCATCGACCTCTGGGCGCTGCTGCGCGCCGGATGGCAGGCGATCTCGTCCGGCCACGTCGTCTCGGGCGGCTCGACCCTGACGATGCAGGTCGCGCGACTTCTGGAAGGCAGCGGGACCGGACGGCTCTCGGGCAAGCTCCGGCAGATGCGCGTCGCGCTCGCCCTCGAACGGCGCCTGACGAAGCATGAGATCCTTGCCCTTTACCTCCGGCTTGCGCCTTATGGCGGCAACCTCGAAGGCGTGCGGGCGGCCTCGCTCAGCTATTTCGGCAAGGAGCCGCGCCGCCTGACCCCCGCCGAGGCCGCCCTTCTCGTCGCGCTGCCGCAATCCCCCGAGGCGCGGCGCCCCGACCGCGCACCCGGCGCCGCGACCGCAGCCCGGGCCCGCGTCCTCACCCGCCTCGCCGCGGACGGCACGCTGACCGAAGACCGCGCCCGCGCCGCCCTGACCGAGCCCGTGCCATCTTCGCGGCGCCCCTTCCCCGCCCTCGCGCCGCATCTCGGGGACCGCCTGCACCGTGAGCAGCCGGGCTCGCTCCACATCGCCACCACCCTCGATCCGGCTCTGCAGCGCAGCCTCGAATCCCTCGCCGCGCGCACTGCCCGTACCTCGCCCGCCCGCGCCTCGCTCGCGATCCTCGTTGCCGATCACCGGACCGGAGAGATCCTCGCCTCGGTCGGCTCGCCCGACTGGACCGACGCCGCCCGTGCCGGCTTCATCGACATGACGCGGGCGCTCCGCTCGCCCGGCTCGACGCTCAAGCCCTTCGTCTATGCGCTGGCGTTCGACGAGGGCCTCGCCCATCCCGAAACGCTGATCGAGGATCGCCCGACCGCCTTCGGCACTTACACCCCGCAGAACTTCGACCGGACCTTCCGCGGCACGATCCCCGTCCGTGAGGCGCTGCAACTCTCGCTCAACATCCCCGTCGTCAGCCTGACCGAGGCGCTCGGCCCCGCGCGCCTCCTTTCGGCGCTGCGCAAGTCCGGGGCGACCCCGGTCGTGCCGGGTGGCGAGCCCGGCCTTGCCGTCGCCCTTGGCGGTGTCGGCATCACCCTCGAGGACCTCGTGCAAGCCTATGCCGCGCTCGCCCGTCTCGGTGACCCGGTGCACCTGACGACCGACCCCGGCGAAGCCGCGAAGACCGGCCAGCGCCTCTTCTCGCGCGAGGCCGCATGGCTAACCGCCGACATCCTCGCCGGACTGCCGCCGCCGGCAAATGCCCCGGCGCACCGCATCGCCTACAAAACCGGCACCAGCTATGACCACCGCGACGCCTGGGCCGTGGGCTTCGACGGCGCGCATGTCGTGGGCGTCTGGATGGGCCGCCCCGATGGCGCCTCTCTGCCCGGCGCATTCGGCGGCGAGCTTGCGGCGCCGGTGGTCTTCGATAGCTTCGCCCGGCTCGGGCCGGCTCCGGTGCCGCTTCCGCCCCCGCCACCGGCGACCCTCATCCTGCCGAACGACCGCCTGCCGCTTCCCCTGCAACGCTTCCGCCCGCGAGGCACGGCCCTCGCCACCGCCCCGGGTGCACCCGAAATTGCGTTTCCCCCCGACGGTGCCACGATCGATCCGGACGGGGCGCTCGCCCTCAAGGTCCGGGGGGGCACCCCGCCCTTTACCTGGCTTGCGAACGGTGCGCCCGCGATCCTCGGCGCCCGGGCGCGCGAAGCGGCATTGCCCCCCACGGGCCCCGGCTACCTGTCGCTCCTCGTCGTCGATGCAAAGGGAAAGAGCGCCACCGCGAAAGTGACGCTCCTGCCCTGATCTTCTTCTTGGTCGAAATACTCCGGGGGGCGGCCTGAAGGGCCGGGGGGCAGCGCCCCCCTTCCTCGGTCAGAGACGCTCGATCGCGATGGCGATGCCCTGACCGCCGCCGATGCACATGGTGATGAGACCGTATTTGCCACCGATCCGCTCAAGCTCGTACATCGTCTTGATCGTGATGATCGCGCCCGTCGCTCCGATCGGGTGACCAAGCGCGATCGCGCCGCCGTTCGGGTTCACCTTGGCCGGATCGAAGCCAAGCTCCTTGCCGACGGCCAGCGCCTGCGCGGCAAAGGCCTCGTTCGATTCGATGACGTCGAAGTCCGAGACCGACAGGCCGGTGCGCTTGCAGAGTGCCTGCACGGCCGGGACCGGGCCGATGCCCATCACCTCGGGGCGCACGCCGGCATGGGCATAGCCCACGATCCGCGCCCGCGCCTTGAGACCGGCCTTCTCGGCCGCCGAGGCGCGCGCAAGGACAACCGCCGCCGCGCCGTCGTTGATGCCCGACGCGTTGCCGGCCGTCACCGTGCCGTCCTTCTTGAACACCGTCTTGAGGCCTGCGAGCGCCTCCGGGCTGGTGCGCTTGGGATGCTCGTCCGTGTCGAAAAGGGTCGGGCCCTTGCGGCTCTGCAATTCAACCGGGACGATCTGGTCCTTGAAGCGGCCCTCGGCGATCGCCTTGGCAGCCCGTTCCTGGCTTTCCATCGCGAAAGCGTCCTGCTCGGCGCGGGTCACCTGATTTTCGGCCGCGACGTTTTCCGCCGTCACGCCCATGTGGCCGGTGCCGAAGGGGCAGGTCAGCGCGCCGGTCATCATGTCGATGGCCTTCATGTCGCCCATCTTCTGGCCGAAGCGGGCGGTCGTCAGGGCATAGGGCGACCGGCTCATGCTTTCCGCGCCGCCGGCGAGCGCGAAGTCGCAATCGCCGAGCATCAGGTTCTGCGTCGCCGAGACGATCGCCTGCGCGCCCGAACCGCAAAGGCGGTTCACGTTCATCGCCGGCGTGCCGTTGGGAACGCCCGCCTGCATCGCGGCAACGCGGCAGAGATACATGTCGCGCGGTTCGGTGTTGATGACATGTCCGAAGACAACGTGTCCGATCTGGGCGCCCTCGACCCCGGCCCGCTCCAGCGCGGCCTTCGCGGCCACGGTCGCGGTATCGATCGGCGCCATCCCCGCCAGCGAACCGCCAAAGGTCCCGATCGCGGTGCGCGCGCCGGAAAGGATCACGATATCGTCGCTCATCTATCCCCCCAAAGGTTGAAATGTCTCGGCAATCTAGCGACCGGAGCGCAGTGTGACTAGCGTTATCTCGGGCGCCTGGAAGAGCCTGAGAGGAATCCCGGAATAGCCGATTCCGCCCGAGACGATCAGATGCCGGCCGCCCTCCTCGACATGTCCCCAGCCGTAACGGCAGCCATGGGACGAAGGCGTGAGCGGCCGCCATCCGCCAAGATTTATCTGCCCGCCATGGGTGTGTCCCGAGATCTGCAGGAAGGCGCGCGGATCTGCGGCCGCAAAATAGTCGGGCTCGTGCGCCATGAGGATCGCCGGCGCATCGTCCGTTACCCCGGCAAAGGCGGTGTCGGGGTCGTGCAGGCCCGGATGCCCCCGTCGGCGGAGCGCCCGCTGGCTGTCCAGGCCGACCAGCCAGAAGCCCGCGCCATGCCCGATCCGAATCGAGCGGTTCGACAGCAGCGCGATCGCGCTCCCCTCGAAGGCCTCGACAACCGAGTTCCGGCGAAACTGCGTCTCCTGCGAAAGCCGGCAATCCCACCAGTCGTGATTGCCCATCACCGCGGCAACGCCAAGCGGCGCGGAAAGCGGCGCAAGTGCGCGGACGATGCGGGCCGCCGGCACGCTGCGGGCCGGAAGGTTCCGGTCGGCGATGAAATCGCCCGGCAGAAGAATCATATCGGCGCCAAGCGCATTCGTTGCCGCAACGATCCGGTCCAGCGCCGTGACCGGTGTCCAGGGCTGGCAGACATGCAGATCCGAAAGAAGCGCGATCCTCAGGTCCGGAAGCGTCCAGCGCGGATCGCGGATCTCGTGCCGGACAAGACGCGGCCGGCTGAACATCGTCAGCGGCAGGGCGCGGCGGGCCGGGGTCATCGCGCCCGGCCCGGGCGGCGCCGGCCAATCCTGCGACGCGAGAGGGAAAACCGCCGCGCCAGGGGCGCGCTCCTACGGATCACGCCAAGTTTCATCCTTCGCGGCGGATCGCCCTGCGCCCGCCCGGAACCAGCTGCCAGACGCGTCCGTCCTCGATTACCACCGTGGCGACATCCTTGCCGTAGCCCGCGCCGGTGTCGATGTTCACACGATTGCCGTAATGCGTCACCTCCGCGACCGGCGTGTGCCCGTGGACGACAAGGACACCGTGGTCGCGACGATCGTCGTGAAAGGTGCCGCGGATCCAGAGAAGGTCATCTTCGCGCTGGTCCGCCAGCGGCACGCCCGGCCGGATGCCGGCATGGACGAACAGCGTTCCCCCTCGCAGATGCGCGGTTCTGAGACCATTGAGGAAGGTCGCGTGATCCGCCGGAATCGCGTCCAGCACCTCTTCATAGACCTCCGCCCTCGGCCGTTCCTCGGCGCCCCGCACACCGTAGGAGGCAAGCGTCTCCGCCCCCCCGATCCGCGGATGGGTCCAGTGCAGCGAGGTGCCAGGATCGCAATCATCGGGATCGAGAAGGAAGCTGATGAACATGCGGTCATGGTTGCCCTTCAGGACGATCCAGGGCTCGCCCTTTAGGATCCCCGAATGAAGACGCGCGATCACGCCCCGGCTGTCCGGCCCCCGGTCCACGAGGTCGCCGATATGGATCACCGGCGCGTAACGGTCGCCGACACGCGCCCGGTCCTCTGCAATCAGCCGGTGCGCCGCGTCAAGCTGATCGAGATAGCCGTGAATGTCGCCAATGGCATAGGTGCGCATCGCCGTCCCGCTGTTGCCTGCGACGCGACCCTATCGAAAGCGCCAGCGCGCCGCAATGCAGCAGGGCTAGACCGCCCGAACCGCCGGATCGTCCAGAAAGGCATAGGAATGTGCGTTGATATCCCCGCTCCAGCGGTAGAGCGCGACCATACCCTCGGGGCCGGTCCGGAAGGCGTGCGGCATCAAGCTCGGATGATGGATCAGCTCGCCCGCGCCGCGCTGGCGCACGTCGCCCCCGGCGGTCCAGAGTGCAGACCCGGCCAGGATCGCGTAGGTTTCGTCCGCGTCGTGATTGTGAAGGGGATAGTAGCTGTCCGGCCTTTGATAGAGCAGCCCGACCCTGAGGTCCGGTGCGGGAACCGGCGCGTCCGGCCCCAACAGCTCGGCCACGGCACAGATCGCGGTCGCATCGTCCTTCATCTGTCCCGCGACGGGGTTGGTTCCCCAGGGGACAAGGCACTGCGCCGCCAGGACCGCCCGCGCCGCCGGATGCCGGGACGCCGCCAGAACCACCCCGATCTCTGCATCCAGATCGCCGAGCGTGCGCTTGCCGATGCTCTGCGGGGCCGGCGTCGTGAGCAGCGCGTTAACCGTCCGGTCAGCCTCGACCCTGCCCTCGTCACGAAAGACATCCGCTAGGCAGGCCAGCAGACGATCGAATTCGGGCGCGTACATGGGCCACTCCGGACGAAGCTGCGAATGGGCGCAAGGTCGTCCGGAACCCTGACGGCGGCTTGCACGGAACCGACAACTGTCGTCGCTTCCGTGCAACCCGGTGGCGCCGCGAATCCCGTCATCGGAACGAGAGGCAGGTCCTTCGGTTCAGGCGACGTCGAAGACGAGCGGCTTCACCTGCTGGAAAAGCCCCGTCTTCATCAGCTTGTCGATGATCGGTTGCGGGATCGGGTCGTCGACATAGAGAAGGGCGATCGCGTCCCTGCCCCGCGCCGACCGGCCGAGGGTGAAGTTGGCGATGTTGACGCCGTTCTCGCCCATCGTCTGGCCGAGCGTGCCGATGATCCCGGGAACGTCCTCGTTCGTCGTGTAGAGCATGTTCGCACCGATCTCGGCGTCGATATTGATGCCCTTGATCTGGATGAAGCGCGGCTTGCCGTCTGAGAAGACAGTGCCCGCGATCGAACGTTCGCGCTTGTCGGTCACCACGGTCAACTTCATGTAGCCGTCAAAGACGCCGGCCTTGTCCTGCTGCGTGGTCGAGATCTGGATGCCGCGCTCCTTGGCGATGATCGGCGCCGAGACCATGTTCACGTCCGGGTTCGTCGCCTTCATGATCCCCGCGATGGCACCGCAGTTCAGCGCCGAGAGATTCATCTTAGCGACGGTGCCGTCGTAAAGGATGTTGATCGCCTTGATCGGCTCGTCCGTCATCTGACCGGCGAAGGCGCCAAGGTGCTGGGCCAGCTTCAGCCACGGTCCCATGACGGCGGCTTCTTCGGCGGTGACCGAGGGCATGTTGAGGGCGTTCTGCACCGCGCCGGTCAGAAGGTAGTCCGACATCTGCTCGGCCACCTGAAGCGCGACGTTTTCCTGCGCTTCGGAGGTCGAGGCGCCGAGGTGCGGCGTTGCCACGACGTTGGGCAGGTTGAAGAGCGGCGAGGCCGTCGCGGGTTCCACTTCGAAGACGTCGAAGGCCGCGCCGGCGACATGACCCGATTTAAGCGCCTCGGCAAGCGCCGCCTCGTCCACCAGACCGCCGCGGGCGCAGTTGATGATCCGCACGCCTTTCTTGGTCTTGGCGATGTTCTCCTTCGAGAGGATGTTCTTCGTCTTGTCGGTCAGCGGCACATGGAGCGTGATGAAGTCCGCGCGGGCGAGCAGTTCCTCCAGCTCCACCTTGGTCACTCCCATCTGCTTGGCGCGTTCTTCGGACAGGAAAGGATCGTAGGCCACGACCTTCATATGTAGGCCGAGCGCCCGGTCGCAGACGATGCCGCCGATATTGCCCGCGCCGATCACGCCGAGGGTCTTGTTGAAAAGCTCGACCCCCATGAAGCGGTTCTTTTCCCACTTGCCCTCGTGGGTCGAGGCGCTGGCCTCGGGCAGCTGGCGGGCGACGGCGAACATCATCGCGATGGCGTGCTCGGCGGTGGTGATCGAGTTGCCGAA